>JAFEER010000068.1 GCA_018240985.1 Pseudomonadota bacterium | reverse complement strand
TGCGCTCGGGGTCCCACCAGTCGTTGTAGCGGCCGGTGAAGACGGGCAGCAGCGTGAGGGCCTGCACGCGCTCGCGTGTCAGCGTGGCATGCAACTGGGCGCGCAGCGGACGGCCGGCGCGGCGCTGGCCCTCGGCCAGGCGCCAGTGGTCGATGACGGCGTGCCAGGCCTGGGTAGAGGCCTGCAGGGTGTCGGCGCCGGCATGCGCTGCATCCAGCGGCTGCCAGGGGCCGGCGTGGCCGGCGGCGTCGTAGGCGCGGTATTGGCGCAGCAGGCCGTCGATGGGTGCGGGCTGCGCGGGCTGGCGCAGCCTGGCCCAGGCTTGGGTGAGCAGATTGCCGGTGCCTGCGGCGGCGCCATCGCCGGGCAGGGCGAGCCAGAAGTCCCAGCGCTTCCAGAGGGTGATGAACAGGCCGTCGAGGTAGGCGTCCTGATCCTCGTCCACATGGCGGCGCGTGAGCAGAAAGTCCGTCTGCCCGAACCAGCCCGCGGCCTTGTGCTGGCTGCTGTCGGGCAGGGCTGCGCGCAGCAGCTGGCGCAGGTGCGCGGCGGTCATGGCTTCGCCGGGGCAGAGGGTCTCGTCCCGGGGCAGGGCTGCGGTATCCACATCAATGGAGGAGCTGGCGGCGGAGTCAGTCATGGCGGGCGGCATCGGGCGCGCGCCATGGTAGCGCGGCAGCGTCGGCCCAGGGCAGGCGCAGCACACGCTGCCAGTCCTGCCAGGGTGGGGCGTCAGCCTCTTGCAGCACGGCCGGCGGCCAGGGCAGGCCGCTATCCAGCGTGATATTGCGGCCATCCTCGGGGTGCGGCAGTTCCAGGCGCCAGGCGTGCAGCCACAGGCGCTGCAGGCCCAGCTGCGCGGCCCACCAGCGGTTCAGCGGCCCCTTGCCATGCGTGGCGTCGCCGATGATGGGGTGGGCCAGGTGCTTCAAATGGCGGCGAATCTGGTGGCGCCGCCCGGTGCTGGGCTGGGCCAGCACCAGGCTGGCGCGGGTGCTGGCAAAGCGTGGGTCGCTGGGCTCGGGCAGCTCCAGCCGCGCCAGGCGGGTGATGCGCGTGTGGGCGGGCTGGGCGGGGGCGTCGGGCGGGGCGTCGTCGGGGCGCAGCGGGTGATCCACCTCAGCTTGCTCAGGAGCCCAGCCGCGCACCAGGGCCAGGTAGTGCTTTTTGACGGCGTGCTGGGCAAAGGCCTCGGCCAGGGCGCGTGCGGCCTGTGCGTGCAGGCCCATCACCAGCACGCCGCAGGTGCCCTTGTCCAGCCGATGCACGGGGTAGACATGCCGGCCGATCTGGTCGCGCAAGGCCTGCATGACGAAGCGCGTCTCGCCCGCGTCCAGCCCCGTGCGGTGCACCAGCCAGCCGGCGGGCTTGTACAGGGCCACCATGTGCTCGTCGTGCCACAGCAGGTGCAGCGGGGGATGGGTGGGCTGGCTCAGGGTGGGGGCTCCGGTGGCAGGACGGTATGCAGGGACAGTCTGCGCGGCACAATGCGCCGCCATGATCATGTCCCCGCGTTCCACCATTTTGCCGCTGCCCCTGCTGGCCGCGCCCCAGCTCGACGACCCGCAGCCCCTGGTGCTGTACCACGGCCGCTGCGCCGATGGCTTTGCCGCGGCACTGGCGGCGTGGATGTTTTACGCCGGCAAGGTCGAATGCCTGGGCCTGTCGCATGGCCAGGTGAGCAGCGTGGCCGAGCTGCCGCTGCTGGACGGCCGCGCCGTCTATGTGCTGGATTTTTCGTTTGCGCCGCAGCTGCTGGCCGAGATCGACGCGCGCGCCGCCAAGCTGGTGCTGCTAGACCACCACAAGAGCGCGGCCGAGCAGCTGGCCGGTTTTGCCTGCCGCTGCGGCGCCGTGCACTTTGACATGGGCAAATCCGGCGCGCGCCTGGCCTGGGAGTTCTTCCATCCCGATGCGCCCCTGCCCGACCTGGTACGCCATGTGGAAGACCGCGACCTGTGGGCCTGGCAATACCCCGATACCGCTGGCTTTGTGGCGGCGCTGGACATGGAGCCGTTCGAGTTTGCGCGCTGGCAGCAGATCGCCCATTTCTCAAAGGCCGAGACGGCGGCCTTCGTCGCCCGCGGCCAAGCCATGGATGAGAAGTTCCGCCATCTCGCCCAGGATGTGGCCGGCGGCGCCCAGCCCGTGCTGTTCAATGGCGAGCAGGGGCTGATGGTGAACGCGCCCGGCGCCTTTCACAGCCTGGTGGGCGAGCTGCTGTCCCGGCAAAGCGGCACCTTTGCCCTGATGTGGGCCGTGGGCAAGGACGGGCAGGTGAAGGTGGGCCTGCGCTCGCAGCGCGGCTACGACTGCTCGCCGCTGGCCGTGAGCATGGGCGGCGGCGGCCATGCCCAGGCCTGTGGATTTCGCATGCCGCAGGCGCGTTTGCCGGAGCTGCTTTCTGGTAGCTTCAAGGCATGAGCAAAATCGCAGCCTAACGCTTGCCTGTCAAGCGTCAGAAGCTATCAATTGAAAAGCAATCAGGCCGCTTCCTCAAAGCGTTCCACCTGCCGCAGCGTGGGAAACCAGCGCGACCACAGCCCCACCACGGCGAGCGTGCACAGCCCGCCGAGCACGGCCGCAGGCACGGTGCCCACCCAGGCCGCGCTGGTGCCGGCGCGAAACTCCCCCAGCTCGTTGGACGAGCCGATGAACAGCATGTTCACGGCGTTGACGCGCCCGCGCATCGCGTCGGGGGTGCTGAACTGCACCAGCGCGCCGCGGATGTAGACGCTGACCATGTCGGCCGCGCCGGCCACCATCAGCGCCACGAAGGACAGCCAGAACAGCGTGGACAGCGCGAACACCAGATTGGCCACGCCAAACACCGCCACGGCGATGAACATGGTGCGTCCCACGCGCTGGTTGAAGGGCCGCAGGCTCAGGTACAGGCCGGCGCTGACCTCGCCGATCGCCATGGCGCTGCGCAGCGCGCCCAGGCCCTCGGGGCCGACCTGCAGCACCTCCTGCGCGTAGATGGGCAGCAGCGCCACCACGCCGCCGAGCAGCACGGCAAACAGATCCAGCGAGATCGTGCCCAGGATGATGGGGCGCGAGAAGATGAAGCGTATGCCGGCGCCAAAGCGCTGCCACATGCTGCCCAGCGTGGGGGCCATGGGGGCCGCATGCGCCACAGTCACGCGCGCCAGCAGCAGCGCGCCCAGGGCAAAGCAGGCCATGCAGATGGCGTAGGCCAGGCGGGCGCCGCCCAGCGCGTAGAGCACGCCGCCGAGGAACGGCCCGCCTATGGTGGCGACGCGCATGATCATGCCGTTGGCCGCCACGGCCTGCGCCAGCTCGCCGCGCGCGACGATCTGCGGCAGCAGGCTGGACAGCGCCGGCGACGAGAACGCGCGCGAGCAGCCGAACAGCAGCAGCACGGCGTAGATGCCATGCACGCCGGCACCGTCCGCGCCCTCATGCCCGGCCAGCCACCACAGCAGGGCGCTGCACAGCGCGCCCACGGCCCAGCTGGCGCCCAGGATGGGCTTGCGCTGGAAGCGGTCGATCAGGTCGCCCGCGGGCAGCAGCAGCACCAGCATGGGCAGAAACTGCGCCAGCCCCACATAGGCCAGGGCCATGGGCGCGCGCGTGAGCTCGTACACCTGCCAGGCCACCACCACGGCCTGCACCTGGGTGGCAAACACCGCCACCAGGCGCGCGACGAGAAAGGCTATGAAACCGGCGTGGCGGTAGACGCTGGATGCGCTGGGCGGGGTGGACGGGGCGGTGGGCAAGGGTTTGGCCGGAAGGAGGGTGCAGCGGTGGCGCGCAGTCACTGCGGCCGGGCATGCTAATGCACGCCGCTTAGCGTTGCTGCTGCGGGGGCGAGTACGGGTAGCGGTGGCGGTAGTCCCAGGGCGCGATTGGGCGCTTTTGCGACCACAGGCCGCTGCGGCTGGCGCGCGCCTGCTGTTCCAATGCCACCAGGGCCGGATATTGCCGGGCCTGCGGCGCATACACCCAGGCCAGGCCGGCCTGCACCTGGGCCGTGGCCATGTCCTGGCCCTGGCAGCGCACATGGGCCAGGGTGCGGCCATAGTGGTCGTGGCCCAGCCGGTACAGGCGCGCCTGCTGGCGAAAGCACAGCTGTGCCAGGTTCTGCCGCGCGCGCTGGCCGAAGGCCTGGCGGCTTTCTGGTGCGTCGATGGCCGCAATGCGCACGCGCACCTGCTGCCAGGCGCCGGGCGTGCCGCAGCGCGTGGTGAGGGTGTCGCCGTCGTGGATGGCGACGACCAGGCAGAGCAGGGCGGCAGAGACGGGCATGGGGCGCGGTGGTGGTCAGCTGGTGATCGAAGGGGGCGCACTATACCCGCCCGGCGTGGCCGCCAATTGCGCAGCGGTCACTGCCCAAAAAACAGGCATTGCGCTGCAGCCCAGCATCGGCGCGGCCTGGACGCGGTTGTTCCGGCAGTTGTCCACAGGGCCGCCCACAGGCGCTGGGCATAACCCTGGTGCCTGCCCTAATCACCGACAATTGCCGGTTTTCCTGCCTGTCCTGCTGCCGTGTTCAAAGGTCTTGTGGCGTCCGTCGTGGCGTCGGTTTTGTTTGGTGCCATGTACTACCTGGCGCCTGAGCTTGCGCCCCTGGATGGCGAGCAGATTTTTGGCTGGCGCGTGCTGGCCACGCTGCCCTTCACCACGGTGCTGCTGCTGGCGCTGGGCCAGTGGCGGCGCGTGCGCCTGCTGGCGCGGCGCGTGCAGCGCCAGCCCTGGTTTGCCATCGGCCTGTTGGCCAGCGCCGCCTTGCTGGGCGTGCAGCTGTGGCTGTTTTTGTGGGCGCCGCTGCATGGGCGGGCGCTGCCGGTGTCGCTGGGCTATTTTTTGCTGCCGCTGGTGATGGTGCTGGCCGGGCGCCTGCTGTACCGCGAGCAGCTCACGCGCCTGCAATGGCTGGCCACGCTGCTCGCCGGCCTGGGCGTGGCGCACGAGCTGCTGCGCGCCGGCGGCATGTCGTGGGAGACCTGGCTGGTCGCCGCGGGCTACACGGTGTACTTCGTGCTGCGCCGCCAGCTCGCCACGGATCACCTGGGCGGGCATTGGCTGGACATGCTGCTGCTGGTGCCGGCCGCGCTGTGGTTCGTGCAACGCGCGCCTTCTGCGGTGGACTTGGTGGCAGGCCACCCGCACCTGTGGGCCATGGTGCCGGTGCTGGGCCTGGTGAGCGCCGTGGC
>JAFEER010000067.1 GCA_018240985.1 Pseudomonadota bacterium | reverse complement strand
TTTCCTGAGTTCATCGCCCGCGACGGTCAGGAGCGCGCGAACGGGTGCCGTCAAGGAGACAAGCGCAGGGTTGGTGCGGCCCGCAGGCGCAGCCGAGGACACGGCCCTGCGCGCCTTGACGGCACACGGGCGCGGGCTACAGTCGCGGACAAGGTGATGAGGTCAGGGAAGACGGCTGGACATGGCAACGGCCATCCCACACGCCGACCGCACGGCAAGCGAAGCGCGCAGGCCCGAAGCTGGAAGCCGGGCCGGAGGCGTCAGCCGAGCGGAGCGAGGGAACGATGGAAGCCCGTCAGGGGCGAGACGCCGCAGGCGGCTCGATGCGCTGCGCGCACGACAGCGCGACCGGCCATCTCCCAGGTGGCCGGGGACGCCCGAACTTCAACGCTGAAGGAACAACAGGATCAGGACGAGCACACGCAAGGCATCGTGGGCCTGATGCGGCTGCTGTCTGGCCGATCCGGCGCAGCCGGTTCGGCGGTGTTCAGGGGCGCCAAGCCTGCGCGGCGGGGATAGCCCGCAGGGCTTTCCCCTGGAGGCAAGCGAAGCGCGCAGCGCCGCAGGCGCGTAGGCATCGCGCCACCGAGGGCACGAAGCGAAGGAGCGCCTTACGGCGCTCCAAGGACTGGTCAGACAACGATCCGCCCGGCCAGCAGCGCATCGCGCGCATAGGCGCTCAACCGCTTCTCCGCCCGGAAATACAGGTCACGCTCGACCGGCAGGCCCAGCCCGCCGCGCACCGTTGCCAGCTCGCCCAGGCTGACCCAGCCGATTTCCGGCTCCCCCAGGCCCAGGTCGCAAAGACCAAAGGCGTGGTCGTGGTCGTCGGGATCAATCTCGGCCAGCAGCCAGGTCGCGCCGCCGTCCGGCGTGAACAGCTTGACCACGGGTGCCGGATCAAAGTCCGGGTTCTGCAAGGATTCGCGGCCGTTGGCCAGCAGCACGATGCGCTGTTCGTCAGTGATGAGTACGTGGTTCATGGTGAACTCCAGTGATCAGGCGGGATTGCCCGGGACCGGAACCAGCACGCCGCAGCGCAGCGGTCACAGGTTCGCAGACGGCCGCGAGGCCGCCAGCGAGCGCAGCACGCGCCGACCTTGATCCGCAAGAACGGTGTGCCAGGATGAAGGGGGCCAGCAAGCCAGGCCACCTCTCGCCACATCCAACCTTCACGGCAAGCGCAGCGTGCAGGCCCGGCGCGGCCGGGCTGGAGGCGTCAGCCGAGCGCAGCGAGGGAACGATGGAAGCCCGGATAGGGCGAGCCGCCGCAGGCGGCTCGATGCGCAGCACGACAGCGCGGGCCGCCCCGGGCGGGCGACGGCCAGGGAACCATAGCTGTCCTGCGCTCGCTTCGCACTCCAACTTCTTGCGGATCTGTGAGACAATATATTTAGTCCAATATGATTTTATATAAAATTTAAATAAATCAATGACTTACTTATATGATGGACGAAATGAATGAAGAGCAGTCAGATTTAGCCCAGATGGTTCGCCTGGCTCTGGCTGAGCAGACGGAAGACGTGCGCCTGTTCGCGGCGCGGCTGGTCCGCAAGTACCGTGGCACGGTGCCCGACTTGGCCGAGCAGCTCGAGCTGTATCTGAAGTCGAAGCCGGCACGCAGCGCCTCTCCAATGCGCAAGCTGCCGCCTACGCGGCCGGCGGCCCAAGCCCTGCCGGTCGACGACGAATCCCGCCTCTCACTCCTAAAGGTGTTCAAAGACGAGCCGACGAAAGACGCGCCGCTGCTGTCCAGCGATGTCGAGGACGTCTTGGGGCAACTCATCGCGGAGCGCCGGCAGACTGATCGGCTACAGGCCGTGGGGTTGACGCCGACCCGCTCAGCCATCTTTGTGGGACCGCCAGGGGTCGGCAAGACGCTCACGGCCCGCTGGCTAGCCGCGCAACTGAAGGTGCCGCTGTATGTGCTCGATCTGACCGCCGTGATGAGCAGCCTGCTGGGCAAGAGCGGCACCAACCTGCGTGCGGCCATCGACTTCGCCAAGCGCGAGCCCTGCGTGCTGCTGCTGGACGAGATCGACGCCATTGCCAAGCGGCGCAGCGACGACAGCGACGTGGGCGAACTCAAGCGCCTGGTTACGGTGATCCTGCAGGAAGTCGACGAATGGCCTGTCAGCAGCGTATTGCTGGCCGCCACCAACCACCCTGAACTGATCGATCCGGCGCTGTGGCGCCGCTTCGACCTGGTGGTCCAGTTCAAGACGCCCGATGAGCAGGACGTCAAGGAAGCCATCAAGCGCTTCCTGGGGCCGGACTACGCCCTTTTTGCCCGTTGGATCGACATCCTGGTGTTTGCATTCGCCGGGCACTCGTTCAGCGACATCGAGCGCGATGTGCAGCGGTTCCGGCGCGCCGTGGCCCTGGGCACGACCACCGACGCTGATCTCGTCGAGGACTTCATGAAGGCGCGTGCCTTGGCGCTCGACAGGCAGGGCCGCATCGACCTGGCGGTGATGCTGGCCAAGCAGACCCGCCTGTCCCAGCACGCTGTCTCCGACATCACGGGCGTGAGCCGGGACACGATTCGCAAATACGCCAACGAGACGCCTGCGGCACGAAAGACCGCGCCCCGGAGAAAGACTGACGCATGAGCCAAACCAATTTCCTGATCGGCCGTGGCGAGTTGCTGACCCACGACATCGTCGGCCCGAAGCGCATGCCCGGCAAAGCCGAGGTCTACACCTTCGCGCAGGCGCGGGAGCTGTTGCTTCCCCAGTTTCGCAGCACTGCGAAGGCACTGGACGAACTCCCGCCCGACGCTTGCCCGGGCGATTTCGCGGTTGCCCGGTTGATGATGAATCCCAGCTTCATCGCTCGCTCCTACTTCCCGACCGGCCTGTTGCGCAGCACGCGTTTGGAGCCGATCGGCAGTCGCACCGTCAAGGTCAAGCCGCAGGCCTGGACCCGGAAAGGGCAACCACAGGAGACCACGACCACTGAACTGTTCGTCGCTGGCAAGCGTCAGGCGTTTCGCAACCTGTCGCAGTGGACAGAGACCATCGACGCGCAGTCCGACGAGGGCGAGGACCTGGCCCACATCGAAAAGTTCGCCGCCTTCGCGCCGGCGGAGCGCATCGTGAGCCTGGGCGGACCGAAGGATCGGTTCTTCGAGGTGGGCCTGCATCTGTTGCCGGACGAAGACCCAGGTCTGATCCAGAAGGCTTTCGTGAAGTTCGCCCAGCGGGAGGGCGTCAAGGTCCACAGTGAGGTCGATTTCGTCGCCGGGAACCTGTGGTTCGTGCCGGTCGAAGGCAAGCCGCGCGATGTTGAGAGGCTGGCCAGCTTCGCCTTCGTCCGGGTGATCCGGCCGGTGCCTAAGCTGCGCGGCATCCGCCCGTTGCAACGCAGCAGCGGACCGTCGGTGGGATGCAACCTTCCTGCCGAGCAAGCCCTGTCGTCCGAGCCTCGCGTCGCCATCCTGGACGGCGGCCTGCCCAAGCACCACCCCGTTGGTCCTTGGCTGCGCTCGTATCGCAAGCTCGACGAGGATGCTGACGATGACCCGGATGGCCCGGCACACGGTCTGGGCGTGACATCGGCCGTGCTGTTCGGCCCGATCCAGCCCAACGGAACGGCCGGCAGGCCTTTTGCTCCGGTGGATCATTTGCGCGTGCTTGACCAGGAATCGGCCGGCGAGGAACCGTTGGAGTTGTATCGCACGCTCGGTCTCATCGAACAGGTCCTGCTGTCGCGGTCTTACGAGTTCATCAACCTGAGCCTGGGTCCGGACCTTGAAGTGGAGGATAAGGAGGTTCATGCTTGGACATCCGTCATCGACGAACTGCTCAGCGACGGCGACACGCTCATGACTGTGGCCGTGGGCAACAACGGAGAACGCGATCGTGAGCTCGGCTACAGCCGAGTGCAAATTCCGTCGGACTGCGTGAATGCACTCTCTGTTGGCGCGGCCGACGACACCGGTGCGGGCTGGGCCCGCGCACCCTACAGCGCGATCGGGCCGGGCCGTAGCCCCGGCGTCGTCAAACCTGACCTGATGGCATTCGGCGGCAACCCGGCGGCCAGGTATTTTCACGTCCTGGCGCCGAACGCGAAGCCGGTGCTGACGCCACAGCTTGGCACCAGTTTCGCGGCACCGTACCTGCTGCGTAGCGCGGTCGGCATCCGTGCCATCCTGGGCGGAAATCTGACGCCGCTCGCCATCAAGGCCTTGCTGGTCCATGCGGCCGACCCTGGCGACCACGACCCAATCGAGGTGGGCTGGGGCAAGATTCCCGAGGACACCCTCGACATCATCACGTGCCCGGATGGCGTGGCCCGAGTCGTCTACCAGGGCGAGCTCAAGCCTAGCAAGTACCTGCGCGCCAGCCTGCCGCTGCCGAAGGAAGGGTTGACGGGCAACGTTCGCCTGAAGGCCACGTTTTGCTATGCGTCGCCCACCGACCCGCAGGATGCCGCAGCCTATACCAAGGCCGGCCTCGAAGTCGTCTTCCGGCCCAACGACGGAAAGATCAAGGACGGCAAGAGCAACGCTGATACCAAGGGCTTCTTCGACTTGAAGAAATTCGCCACCGAGCAGGAGCGCCGCTCGGATCAAGGCAAGTGGGAGACCGTGCTGCACGGGGCGAAAACCTTCCGCGGCTCTAGCCTCAAGAACCCCGTCTTCGACATCCACTACAACGCCCGCGACGGCGGCGGCCGGGCCACCGGGGCCGAGAAGATCCGCTACGCGCTGATCCTCTCGGTCGAGGCACCGAAACACGCCGATCTCTACAACGACATCCTGCGCGCCTATGCCAAGACACTGGTGCCGATCCAGCCGCAGGTGACGCTGCCGATCCGGGTCAAGTAATTCGTCTATTTATATATCGGCGTCACAGATATGACGAACGACCGTTCCAGCGCGCTGGCCGTCATGGGCTCTGCAACAGCAGATCATCAGCACGAAGCCTGACGTTTTCCGATTTCCGGCTTTTCTTGCGACTTAGTGATGCAAGGGGACATCCCCGAAGCAGGAGGGGGAGTCCGCATGACCAATGGAAAACAACGATGTACACCCAAGAATCTGACGACGCTGCAGTAGAGCCACTCGATGACCGCTCTCTGTTGGTCAGGCTGGCGCGAACGGACTGGCAGAACGACCCTCTGTTCATTCCCGATGAGCAGGTTTTTCGCATGTTCCGCCGAGCCCGGGCCGCTGGAAACGAGAGCCGGGTGGGAATGCTTTCAAGGGTGCTGTCACGACGCTTGCTCAACCTCGCCAAGGGCTTTGCAGTGCGCAGCGGCATCTATCCTGGAAGCATCGGCAATCTCGACCAGGCCGCGGAAGAGTTGTCCCAATATGTCTGGGAGTGCTTGGTCACAAGGCCCGGTGACGCAACGCATGCCGAAAAGCTCTTTGGGCAGTTGTTCAAGCGCCGCGCACTCGACTTCCAGCGGCGTCTGCTGGCCAAGAAGCGCAACCTCCAGGACAGCCTGGATGCCATGGATCGCTCAGACGAGGACGACGATCCCGACAAGACCATTCGCAAGGTGTCCGCGCTTCGGCAGCCCGCAACGCCAGCCGACGCTCTGGCCACCAAAGAAGAGCACGCGCAAGTTGTGGCCCGCCTTCAGGCCCTCCTGACCAAGCAAGAGCTCTTTGTTTACACGATGCTCTACGTCGAAGAGATGCGTGTCAAGGACATCGCTACCGCGCTCGGAGTCACGCCTCGAACCGTCAACACCTACAAGAACACCGCCCTCGAAAAAGTCGCAGAGATGCGGAAGGAGTTCAAGCTATGACATCGCCCACCCGTAGGCTGTCACTCGAAGAAGTTCTGGACGAGTTCTTCTTTTCCGCTGACAAGCCATCACCCGTCATGGTTCTTCGCGCCTGCGAAGCCCACCCGGAATATCGCGAGGACATCCTCGAGTTCGCGGCACTGTGGTCGTCATATGAGGCCTCACCCGATGTCGCAGCCGCGGACGAGCAGGAAGTCTCTGAAGAGTCCGTATCGCGCCTGCAGAGCTTCGTTCTTAATCGGCTTCACATCCTGGACCAGGGGTCTACCTCTGCTTCGCAAGCTGAAGCTGCACGCAAGGCCATCGAATCGCTGGCAGGGAAAAGTCTGAGGCAAGCTGCCGCAGCAGCTGGCCTTGGTGCTTCCGCACTGCTTCTGACGAAGGTTCTGACCAAGAGCATCGTCAACGTTCCCATCAAGGTTCTTAGCGACTTGGCTACGCATCTCAATGTTGCGGTCGCCGGACTCCAACAGTGCCTGGGACCGTCTTTGGCGGGGTCCAAGAGCTTCAGAGCCAAAGGAATTCCAAACGTCTCTGCTCCGGAAACTTGGGAAGCTGCAGTACGTTCACTGTCGGTCAGCGACGAAGAGAAACAGCGCTTGCTGGCTCTACAGACCAGCGAGGGGGACTCGTGACCCCGTTCCACAGAGCCCGGGAGGCCGCGACGCACCTGAGGCACCAGCTGTTCGGCGATGGGGCTTCATTGGGCATTCCAGCGAACCAGGTCATCGACGCCGTAGCGGCCGAAAACGCTGAGGACTTCGACATCTCTGACGCGGCACCTGATGACGAAGCTCTCGGGAGAGCTGATGCCGTTCTGGTCCGCAAGTTCCGACAAATCGTCGTACGCAACGACGTGCCGAGCGACGAACGCGCGTTGCCGCGCCGCCTCCTGGGCTATCCACCAAGGGCGTGACTGCTCTGCAGCGGTGGGCGGCTACTTTTGATGGCCTCGAGTCAGCAGACTCCCCCTGGGAAGTAGCATGTCAGCTTCTCCTGGACCGGACAGACATTCTTCGTACCCACCTTGCCGGCAACAGCATCCTCGACATCACCCGCCGCATCGCACTCTGGCAGTTCATCTACTACCTACGGGTGCCAGACGGTGGTCGAGCGAACCAGACCGTCGGCAGCTTCATTACTCGCTTGAGCCGCCGGCTGCGCATCGGCGATGACCGGGAGCTCCGTATCCCTCCCCCGGAGGCAGACAGTCTCGATGCGGTAGCCGTCATGACAATTCATGGAAGCAAAGGCCTCGAGTTCGAGGCGGTCCATCTTGTCGACATAGACGCCAGGCATTTCCGCATGGGCACGGACTCCGACCTAGTCCCGCAGTCCTTGCTGCAGTCCATCGCTCCCATCGAAAACTTCGAGGAGCAGAGCGAGGCGTCGAACAAGCTGTACGTGGCGCTATCCCGGGCTCGAGAGCATTTGGTCCTCTACGAAACCAAGGCGATGTACAACGCCGAATGCGTTGCGGCCA
>JAFEER010000066.1 GCA_018240985.1 Pseudomonadota bacterium | reverse complement strand
GTCACGGGTCAGGTTCCTTTCTCTTTGCTGGGATCTGGAAGGCGCTTGACCCATTGTGCGCGGCGCTTGTGACACTCTCTGTGCCACAAGCGGTGATCATGACCTGCGTCAAAATCATGGCGATGTTCGCTTCTGCTGAGGTACGGCGACGTAAACCACGCGCGGGAATAGTAGGGGGGGCTTCACTTTGTTTTTGATAGCTGTTTGCGCTTGTGTATAGGGCGCTGGTGCCTGATTTGATGCTGAATTGGTCATTCACATGCGCCGCAGCGCCGACGGCATTGCTGCGCCGCATCGCCTAAAATCGCCGCCCGGCAATTTCGCCAAGCATGGGTTCCCTCGCCCCCATTCATCAAAAAGGTCTTGCATGTCGTTCGTTCAAGCGCCGCAATCGCGCGTGCCGTTTTATCTCTCCCTGCTGGTGGCGTTGCACATCGCCATCGTCATCGCCAGCAACTACTTGGTGCAGCTGCCGATCACGCTGTTCGGCTTTCACAGCACCTGGGGGGCGTTCAGCTTTCCCTTCATCTTTCTCGCCACCGATCTCACGGTGCGGCTGATCGGCAAGGCGTCCGCGCGACGCGTCATCACGCGCGCCATGCTGCCGGCGCTGCTGGCGTCCTACGTGGTGGGTGTGCTGTTCCATGAGGGCCATTTCAATGGCCTGGATGCGCTGGGCAATTTCAACGGCTTCGTGTTCCGCATCGCCTTTGCCAGCTTTGCCGCCTATGTGCTGGGGCAGCTGTTGGACATCCAGGTGTTCGACCGCATCCGCCAGCAAAGCCGCGCCTGGTGGCTGGCGCCGGCCGCGGCATCGGTGCTGGGGCAGGCGCTGGATACGGCCGCCTTCTTCGCCATTGCCTTCTGGCACAGCTCCAACGCCTTCATGGCCGCCAACTGGGTGGAGATCGCCTGGGTGGACTACGTCATCAAGCTCACGGTGAGTCTGCTGCTGTTCGTGCCCGCCTATGGCGTGGTGCTGGCCGCCATCGTGCGCTGGCTGCGCCAGGATCCGCTGCCGCTGGCAACTGCACGATGATGGGCGCCGTGCAGCAGCGCCGCGCCCTGGTGCTGTTCTCGGGCGGCCAGGACTCGGCCACCTGCCTGGCCTGGGCACTCAGCCGCTATGCCGAGGTGGAAACCATTGGCTTTGACTACGGCCAGCGCCACCGCGTCGAACTCGATTGCCGCCAGCAGCTGCGCGCCGGCATGGCCGTTCTGCCCTGGCAGGGCGCGCTGGGCCAGGATCATCTGCTGCAGGTGGATGTGCTGCGCCAGCTTGGCGCCAGTGCAATGACTGACGAGGTTGCCATCTCCATGCAGCAGGACGGCCTGCCCAATACCTTCGTGCCCGGGCGCAACCTGCTGTTCTTCACGTTGGCGGCGGCGCTGGCGTACCGGCGCGGGCTCACGGTGCTCGTCGGCGGCATGAGCGAGACCGATTATTCCGGCTACCCCGACTGCCGCGACAACACCCTCAAGGCCTTGCAGGTGGCGCTAAGCCTGGGCGTGGAGCGCCCGCTGGTGGTCGAGACGCCGCTGATGTGGCGCAGCAAGGCCGAGACCTGGCAGCTCACGCACGCGCTGGGCGGCGACGCGCTGGTGGAGCTGCTAAGGCGCGACTCGCACAGCTGCTACCTGGGCGTGCGCGATAGGTTGCACGACTGGGGCTATGGCTGCGGCCAGTGCCCGGCCTGCGAGCTGCGCGCGCAGGGCTGGCGCGAGTGGGTCGATACGCCGGGTTGACTACTATTTTTATAGCTGAAGGCGCATGCCCTTCAGCGTTTTCGACCGAATTTGATCTTAATATTTACTGTCCATGGTGAATATTGCGGCTTTTGAGTCGATACACCATTTGTGGACGCGTAATTCCCAGAATTCGTGCAGCGGCGGCAATATTGCCATTAGCGCGCTCCAACGCCTTCTTGAGCATGAATGTCTCGACTTCGTCCAATGAGGCCCCACCTCTTGATTCTGATTCACCAAATACCAGAGAATTGACCGTACATGAAATCCGTTCGGCTTCACGATCTGTTGGTGTATCCAGCAGTTTGGACGCATCGGCTTTGATCAGGGCGCCTTGGCGGTCGATGGCATAGTTCCTTTCTTTGAATTTCTCGCCACTCGTGAACAATTGTGGAGTGTCAATGATTGTATTGCCCGCTGCAAGAATGACGCCTCTTTCGACCACGTTCTCCAGTTCTCTAATGTTCCCAGGCCAGTGGTAAGACATGACTGCATCAATTGCACGCTGGGTAAATCCGGTCAGCCGTTGGTTGTGCAGCAGATTGAACTTTGCGAGAAAATGCATCAACAATAGCGGTATATCTTCGCGACGTTCACGTAAGGGAATGATGCGGATTGGGAAAACGTTCAGCCGGAAGAACAGGTCTTCCCGAAAGCGACCTGCGGCAACCTCTTCGCGCAGATCCACGTTGGTCGCTGCGATCACGCGTACATCAACGTGACGCGTCGTTGAGTCGCCTAGTCGCTCGATCTCGCCTTCTTGCAATGCCCGGAGAAGATTGCCTTG
>JAFEER010000065.1 GCA_018240985.1 Pseudomonadota bacterium | reverse complement strand
CCCTTTTCCTTCAGGCGCACGGCCTCTTCGACGGCGATTTCGTCAAAGGGGTTCATGCTCATCTTGACGTTGGCGATGTCTACGCCGGTGCCGTCCGATTTCACGCGGACCTTCACGTTGTAGTCCACCACGCGCTTTACAGGGACCAAAACCTTCATTGCAGCTGCTCCTTCAATAGTTGATTGATTGACGTGTACGTAAACCCGGTCATTTTATTAGGCAAATCAAACAGACCCGCCAAACCAGGCCGTCAATCGATCTTCCAGGCCGGCTGGCGCTTTTCGGCGAAGGCGCGCGCGCCCTCTTGCGCGGCCTCGTCCATCATGTTGCAGGCCATGGCCTGGCCGGCCAGCTGGTAGGCGGCCTCCAGCCCCAGCTCGCGCTGCTGGTACACCAGGGCCTTGCCCATGGCCACGGCCGCACGCGGCTTTTGCAGAATGGACTGCACCAGTATTTCGACCTCGGCATCCAGCAGCGCCGGCGCCACCACACGGTTCACCAGGCCCTGATCCAGGGCGGTATGCGCGTCGATGAAGTCGCCCGTGAGCAGCATTTCCATGGCCCGCTTGGCTGGCACGTTGCGCACCAGCGGCACGCTGGGCGTGGCGCAGAACAGGCCATAGTGGATGCCGCTGGTGGCGAAGCTGGCGGCCTCGCTGGCCACGGCCAGGTCGCATTGCGCCACCAGCTGGCAGCCGGCTGCCGTGGCCATGCCATGCACGCGCGCAATCACCGGCACCGGCAGCTTGTGGATGGCCAGCATCATGCGGCTGCACTGGGCAAACAGCTCCTGGTACCAGGCCAGCTCGGGGTGCTGCGCCATGTCCTTGAGGTTGTGGCCGGCGCAGAAGGCCTTGCCCGAAGCCGCCAGCACCACCACGCGCGCGCCCTCGTCCCGGGCCACATCGGCCAGGGCACGCTGCAGGGCAGACAGCATGTCGTGGCCCAGCGCGTTGAAGCGCTTCGGGTCATTCAGGGTGAGCGTGACCACGCCGCGTGCATCGCGCGCGACCTGCAGCAATTCCAGGGCATCGGACATTGTTCAAGACTCCATCAAATATCGGCCAGCACGCGCACATGGGCCTCCACGCTGCGCGACAGCGGCCCCATCACATAGCCGCCTTCGAGGCAGGAGACGATGCGCTTGTTGGCAAAGCGCCGCGCCACGTCCTTGATGCGCATGGTGATCCAGGTGTAGTCCTGCTCGGTCAGGCCCAGCTGGCCCATGTCGTCGTCGCGGTGCGCGTCAAAGCCGGCGCTCACGAAGATCATCTCGGGCTGGAACGCCTCCAGGCGCGGCATCCAGAGCATCTCGACGATCTCGCGCACGTCCATGCCCTTGGTGTAGGCCGGCACGGGCACGTTGAGCATGTTGGGCGCGGGATCCTTGTCGCCGCTGTACGGATAGAAGGGGTGCTGGAAGATGCTGACCATGAGCGCGCGCTCGTCGCCGGCCAGGATGTCCTCGGTGCCGTTGCCGTGGTGCACGTCGAAGTCGATCACGGCCACGCGCTTGAGGTTGTGGCGCTGCAGCGCGTACTTGGCGGCTACCGCCACGTTGTTGAAAAAGCAAAAGCCCATGGCCTTCTTGCGCTCGGCATGGTGGCCCGGCGGGCGCACGCTGCAAAAGGCGTTTTCCAGCTCGCCGGCCATGATGGCGTCCACCGCATCGACGGCCGCGCCCGCGGCGCGCAGGGCGGCCGTCCAGGTGTAGCGGTTCATGGCGGTGTCGGTGTCGAGCTGGAAATAGGGTGAGCCGCCGGCCGCTTCTTCTTCCTCGATGCGCAGCGACAGGCCGCGCAGCGCGGCCACATGCATGCGGTCGTGGGCCAGCTCGATGTCGGCAAGCGAGGCCAGCGGGGCCTCGCGATGGTCGAGGCACGCGGATACTCCCGAGATCAGCAACCTGTCCTCAATGGCATCCAGCCGCGCCGGGCATTCCGGGTGGCCCGGCCCCATTTCATGTTTACGGCAGTCGGCATGGGTGTAAAAGCCCGTCTTGCTCACAGTCAGTCTCCCGCGTAACAAATGCTTTCGAATACCATCGGGCCATGCACGCACAGCACAAGATCCAATCGCTTCTAAATCAGCTTAACACGGTGATCACCGGGAAAAGCTTACAAGTCCAGGACTGCGTGACCTGCCTGCTGGCGGGCGGCCACCTGCTCATCGAGGACGTTCCCGGCGTCGGCAAAACCACCCTGGCACATGCCCTGGCGCGCACCTTCGGCCTGTCGTTCACGCGCGTGCAATTCACGGCCGACCTGATGCCCAGCGACCTGACCGGCGTGTCGATCTACGAGCGCGGCACGCAGGCCTTCGTGTTCCACCCCGGCCCGGTGTTCACCCAGGTGCTGCTGGCCGACGAGATCAACCGCGCCAGCCCCAAGACGCAGAGCGCGCTGCTCGAAGCCATGGAGGAAAAGCAGGTCACGGTGGAGGGCGCCACGCGCCCCCTACCCCAGCCCTTCTTCGTCATCGCCACGCAGAACCCGCATGACCAGCTGGGCACCTTCGCCCTGCCCGAGAGCCAGCTCGACCGCTTCCTGATGCGCATCTCGCTGGGCTACCCGGATCGCGCCAGCGAGCGCGAGCTGCTCGCCGGCGGCGACCGGCGCGACATGCTCGCCACCCTGCCGCCGCTGCTGACGCAGGACGAGCTGACCGAACTGCAGCGCCAGGTGCTGGCCGTGCACGCGGCCGCGCCGCTGCTCAACTACGTGCAGGATCTGATCGCCGCCACGCGCTCGGGCCGCTGGTTCATGCAGGGCCTGTCGCCGCGCGCCGGCATCGCGCTGATGCGCGCGGCCAAGGCGCAGGCGCTGATCGAGGGACGCGACTACGTGGCGCCCGACGACGTGCAGGCCGTGCTGCCGCAGACCATGGCGCACCGCCTGGTGCCCGTGGGCGACGCCGGCCGCGGCAGCGTGGAGCAGGTACGCGCCATGCTCGAATCCGTGCCCCTGCCCTGAGAGACTGAGAGGCAATCCCCCATGCCCGCCTTGCACGCCAAAACACCCCCACTCTTCGTTGCAAATACTCGCCATAGCCCGAGCTATGGCTGCGTTTTGCGCCTCGATTGGGGGCGTTTTGACGCGCCTTTCGGGCACGGGCAATTTCCTCTCAGCCTCTGATCACCATGCCTGCCAGCACCACCCAAGCGCCGACAGCCGCCGCCCCGCGGGAGAAGCGCGGCCGCAGCCTGCGCGCGCGCTGGCGCCGCTGGTGGAGCGCGCGCCTGCCGCGCACCAACACGCTGGAGCTGACCCAGCGCAACGTCTACATCCTGCCCACCGGCGCGGGCTGGATGCTGGCGCTGACGCTGCTGGTGCTGCTGGTGGCGTCCATCAACTTCCAGCTCAACCTGGGCTATCTGCTCACCTTTTTGCTAGCCGGCAGCGTGGCCGTGAGCGTGTACCTGTGCCACGCCACGCTGCGCGGCCTGTCGCTGCGCCTGCTGGCGCCCGAGCCGCAGTTCCTGGGCGCCGGGGCGCAGCTGCAGGTACACCTGCACAACCCCGGCCGCGCCACCCGCTATGGCATTGCCGTCGCCGTGCGCGGCAGCAGCCACCAGCAATGGGCCTGGGCCGACGTGCCCGGCCAGGGCAGCGCCACGGTGCAGGTGGCCTTTGCACCCATGCGGCGCGGCCTGCAGGGCGTGCCCCTGCTGAAGCTGGAGACGCGCTACCCGCTGGGCACATTTCGCGTCTGGGCGCTGTGGCGCCCTTCGGCACAGGTGCTGGTCTACCCCCGGCCCGAAACCCCCGCGCCGCCCCTGCCAGCGGCCGAGTCACGCGCGGATGGCAGCGGCCCGGCCCGCGCGCGCAGCGTGGGCGAGTTTGACGGCGTGCGCGCCTACCGGCGTGGCGACCCGCTCAAGCTCGTGGTCTGGAAGAAGGCCGCCAAGTCGCTCGCCACCGGCAGCAACGACCTGGTCAGCCGCGACAGCCAGCAGGCGCAGCGCCAGGATCTGTGGCTGGACTTTGCCGCCGCCAGCCTGCAGTCCCCCGAGGCCCGCCTGTCGCGCCTGACGGCCTGGGTGCTGCAGGCGGATCGGCTGGGTGCAGACTACGGGCTGCGCCTGCCCGGGCGGGAGATTGCGCCCGACCATGGGCCGGCGCACAGGCGGCGCTGCCTGGAGGCGCTGGCGCTGTGTTGAGTGACGTTTGCATGAAACCAACTGACTGCGTGCGGGCCGGCGCAAGCCCTCACCCCTGCCCTCTCCCAGAGGGAGAGGGGGTAATACCGGCGCCACCGATCGCCAGCGCCACTCCGGGCATGGGTATCCGCGCATCTCTTTTTGATAGCACCTCACGCTTGTTTGACGGCTGCTTTACCCCCTCTCCCCTCGCGGGAGAGGGTTGGGGAGAGGGGTGCATGGGCGCTGCGGCCCAAATTCCCCTCTCTCCCCCAACCCCTCTCCCGCGAGGGGAGAGGGGAGTGGTGCAGCGTCAAGTCCTGTGTGGATGCCGGTGCCCGAGGAGAGACGGCGCAAAACCAGCGCAACCGGTCGCCCTCGCCCCTCTGGGGAGAGGGAGGGGTGAGGGGCTGCCCACAACGCCCCATAAAGGCCGGCCATGACCCTATCCAGCCGCCTCACCCAGCTCTCCCGCCTGCCACGCGACGCGCGCGACACGCTGTTCCTGCTCGCCGTCATCGCCTGCTGCGTCGCACCCCTGGTGGCCTACCTGCCGGTCTGGGCCAGCGCCATGACGGCCACGCTGCTCGTCTGGCGCGCCTGGCTGGCTGCGGGCAGCCGGCCCCTGCCCGGGCGCTGGCTCACGGCAGTGCTGCTGGCGCTGGTGGTGCTGCTGACGGTGATCTCGCACGGCACCATCGTCGGGCGCGATGCGGGCGTGACGCTCATCGTCATGCTGCTGGCCCTGAAAACCCTGGAGCTGCGCGCGCGGCGCGACGCCATGGTGGTGTTCTTCCTGGGCTTCTTCACGCTGCTGTGCAACTTCTTCTTCTCGCAGGCGCTGCCCGTTGCCGCCGTCATGCTGGTGGCGCTGCTGGGCCTGCTCACCGCCCTGGTCAACGCCCACATGCCCGTGGGCCGGCCGCCGCTGCTGCAGGCCATGCGCCAGGCCCTGCGCATGATGCTGCTGGGCGCGCCCATCATGGTGCTGCTGTTCGTGCTGTTTCCGCGCATGGCGCCGCTGTGGGCCATACCCACGGACAAGCCCGGCGCGCGCACCGGCCTGTCGGGGCAGATGAGCATAGGCAGCATGGCATCGCTGGTGCAGGACGGCAGCGTGGCCCTGCGCGTGCGCTTTGACACCCCGGGCGGCGAGCCACCGCAACCGCGTGACCTGTACTTCCGCGGCCCGGTGCTGACGGCCTTCAACGGCCGCGAGTGGTATGCCCTGTCGCAGCCCGAGGCGCGCCCCATCACCCCCGCCCCGCCCACCCCGGCCAGGCTGCAGGTGCAGGGCGCGCCGCTCAGCTACGAACTCACGCTGGAGCCGCACCAGCGCCCCTGGCTGCTGACGCTGGACGTCCCCCGCGCCGCGCCCGAGCTGCCCCCGGGCCTGCAAGCCATGATGACGCCCGAGCTGCAATGGCTCGCCAGCCGCCCCGTCAACAGCGTGCTGCGCTATAAAGCCGAGAGCTACCTGCGCTTTACCCATGGGCCCCAGCAGCGCACCGCCCTGCTGCAGTCCTACGTGCAGCTGCCCGTCGGACTGAACCCGCGCACCCTGGCGCTGGCGCAGCAGATGCAGGCCGACCCCCAACTCGCCCGGGGCGGCGCCCAGGCCTATGTGGACGCGGCCCTGGCGCGCCTGGCGCAAGGCGGCTACCGCTACACGCTGGAACCCGGCCTGTATGGCGAGCACACGGCCGACGAATTCTGGTTCACGCGCAAGGAGGGTTTTTGCGAGCACATCGCCTCGGCCTTCGTGGTGCTGATGCGCGCGCTGAACGTACCCGCGCGCATCGTCACCGGCTACCAGGGCGGGCAGATGAACCCGCTGGACGGCTACTGGACCGTGTACCAGAGCGACGCCCACGCCTGGGCCGAGGTCTGGCTGGATGGCCGCGGCTGGGTACGCGTCGATCCCACGGGCTATGTCGCCCCCGGCCGCATCGGCCAGCTGCAGCGCCTGCAGGCGCCGCGCGGCATGTTCGGCAGCGCCATGGACACGGTCATCAGCCCCACGCTGCTGCAGCACCTGCGCAGCGCCTGGGAGGCCGCGAACAACGGCTGGAACCAATGGGTGCTCAACTACACGCAGGGGCGCCAGTTCGAGCTGCTCAAGGCCCTGGGCGTTGCGGCGCCCAGCTGGCAAGACCTGGTGCGCCTGCTGGGCCTGGTGATCTGCGCCGCCGCCGCCGCGGGCGCCCTGTGGGCGCTGTGGGAACGGCGCCGGCAAGACCCCTGGCAACAGTTGCTGCAGCGGGCGCGCCAGCGCCTGGCACGCACCGGCCTGCAGCTGCCGCACCACCTGCCGCCGCGCGGCATGGCCCGGCAGGCGCGCCAGCAGCTGGGCCAGGCGGCCGAGCCCGCCGCCCAATGGCTGCTGCGCCTGGAGCAGGCCCGTTACGCAGCCCACCCCACCACAGCCCTGCGGCAGCTGCGCCGCGAACTGGCCCGCCTGCCCTGGCCAGCGGCACACCGGGCACAATCACGCGGCACAGGCACCCCATGACACCCAGCACCGCAAAAATCATTTTTTTAATAGCTGCCAGCGCTTTATCCATAAGCGCTACCGCCAAAAATCACCATAAAAAGCACCCCGCCAAGACAGCGCCCGCCCCGCTCTACGCCCAGCGCGCCGAGGCCATGCAGTTCGCCGACGACCTGGCCGGGCGCCGCGGCCTGGATCGCGAATGGGTGCGCCAGGCCATAGGCCAGGCGCGCCTGTTGCGCGAGGTGCCGCGCCTGGTGCTGCCGCCGCCCAAGGGGAGCCCCAAGAACTGGGCCGCCTACCGCGCGCGCTTCGTCGAACCCGTGCGCATCCGCGTCGGCCTGCGCTTCTGGCAAGACAACGCCGCCACCCTGGCGCGCGCCGAGGCCGAATACGGCGTGCCGGCCGAGATCATCGTCGGCATCATCGGCGTGGAGACCATCTACGGCCAGCACATGGGCGGCTACCGCGTCATCGACGCCCTGTCCACCCTGAGCTTCGACTTCCCCCCGGCCCACCCGCGCGCGGCCGAGCGCCGCGCCTTCTTCCAGCGCGAGCTGGAGCAGTTCCTGACCCTGATGGATCGCACCGGCACAGACCCGCACCAGCCCCGCGGCAGCTACGCCGGCGCCATGGGCCTGGGCCAGTTCATGCCATCAAGCTGGGCCCGCTACGCCGTGGACTTCGACGGCGACGGCCGCATCGACCTGAACCAAAGCGCCGCAGACGCCATCGGCTCGGTGGCCAACTACTTCGTCGGCCATGGCTGGAAGACCGGCATGCCCACGCACTACCCCGTGCAGTTCGACGCCGCCACGCTGCAGCTCGATGACCTGCTGGCCCCCGACATCCTGCCCACCTTCAGCCCCGCCAGCATGGCCGCCAAGGGCGCCCAGGTGCTGGGCGACGGCGCCACGCACAACGGCCCGCTGGCCCTGGTGGAGCTGCAAAACGGCGGCGCCGCGCCCAGCTATGTCGCCGGCACCGAGAACTTCTACGCCGTCACGCGCTACAACTGGTCCAGCTACTACGCCATGGCGGTGATCGAGCTGGGCCGGGAAATCGCGGCGCAGCGCGCGCAGTAGTTCTCCCCCCCTCTGAAGCGGGGTTGCGGTTTGACTCCCTCCCCCTCTGGGCATAGGTAACTACACAGGTCTTTACGCTGCACCGTCCCTGCCTCCCCTCTCCCCTCGCGGGAGAGGGGCTGGGGGAGGGGGGCGATTTGAGAGACCACGCCTCTACTACCCCCCTCTCCCCAACCCTCTCCCGCGATGGGAGAGGGAGCAAAACAGGCGCTAAATAAGCCTTGCGGCAATTGGAATCCGACCCCAATTGCCTGCCAATTGCCTGGATGAGGGCACCGCTGGTTATAATCAGCCCGATACAATCCCTTCGCGGTGTCATTTAGTTGGCTCAGGCTTAGGGCGAAAAGGCCACCGCAAGGTGGTCTTTTCACTTGCGGTGACGCCATTGACCAGAACAGTCATCTACATCGACGGCTACAACCTTTACTACTCAAGGCTCAAAGGGACGCCGTACAAGTGGCTGGATATCGCAGCGCTGTTTCGTGACCGTATCGTGCTGCAGCAGGATCCTGGCGCCGAGGTGGCAACAATCAAATACTTCACTGCGCCGGTCAAGGCTTCGTATGCCCGGCATGGTGAAGCATCAGTTCAGGCGCAAACTCAATACCACCGTGCGCTACAGGCACGCAGCCCTGGCCTGATTCAGATCATCAATGGTTTTCACATCTTCGAGCCGACGTCCTTGCCCAGCTATCAGGTGGGCGCCGACCCCAGCAAGAGCAGCGTTGCGCGTGTCTGGATGATCGAAGAGAAGCAGAGCGACGTGAACATCGCTCTGCATGCCTATCGTGATGCAGTGCGTGGCGCATGCGATCAATTGGTGAT
>JAFEER010000064.1 GCA_018240985.1 Pseudomonadota bacterium | reverse complement strand
CATGGTGGCGCGTGAATGCCTCCAGGATCAGGCTGGACTCGCTCCAGTCATAGCTGTGCAGGATGTAGGCGGGTTCGTCGGTGATGCGGCGCGTGGACATGAAAGCTATTTATTCAATAGCTGCTAGCGCTTACTGGATAAGCATTAGCATCCGATTCCACCTGATTAGCGACATGTCTCAGATCAGACCGCAAACCCTCACCCCCACCCTCTCCCAGAGGGAGAGGGAGTAAATCCCGCGCAACCGGTCGCCCTCGCCCCTTTGGGGCTGAAGGCTGCGGCTCCAGTTGCGCTAATGCGCAACTGGACAGCCTGAAGAGCGCAGCGTCTCGCTGCTGCCCCCGGGAGGGGTGAGGGGCCTCTGCGGGATGTACATTGTCAGGAAAATAGGCCTGCAGCGCTTATTCATAAAGCGCTTGCAGCTATCAAATAAAGAGTGATTGCGGCCCTGTCGGCGTCATAGCCCCGCCGCCAGCAGGCCGCGCACATTGCCGTCCATGGGCAGCACATAGTCGTGCGCCGCCAGCACCGTATTGCCCACCCCCACGAGCCTGAGGCTGATATACACCGCCTGCGGCGCCGCCGCATAGGTGCCCACCAGCACGGCCTGCGCCGCCTGGGCGCGGGCCACCTCCTGCACCTGTCGCGACAGCAGCAGCTCGCCCTGCCCGGGGCGCAGCGCCAGGCTGTCGCGCATGCGCAGTTCGGCAACGCGCAGGCCGCGCTGCGCCAGCCGGCCGCCCACCTGCTCGGACACCAGGCGGCCCAGGCGCGAAGAAGCGTCCAGCCGGTCGAGCTGCACCACGGTGGACACCATCACCGGCTGGGCCGGATCCAGCGTCACTTGCGCGAGCAGCGCGTCGGCTGCGTCCCGGCTCAGGGCCAGCAGATCCTGGGAGACAGCCGGCGCCGCCGATGGCCCGTAGTAGTACTGCGCACAACCCGTCAGTGCGCCAGCGCAGGCCAGCCCAATGGCCATCAAGGCGCCGCGCCGCTTCATTGCGCCACCTTCCAGGTGCGCACCGGTGTCGGCGCGGGCGCTGGCGGCTCCGGTTGATAGAGCGCGGCATCGTCGCGTTCGATGTAGTACAGGTCTGCCGATCCCGCCAGATAGCGGTCAGTGGTTTTCAGGGCGGTCGTGACCAGCACCTCCGTACGCGTCGGCCCGCCCGCTGCGGCGCCCTGGGTATGGCGCTGCGCGATGTCGATGGCCAGGCCAGCCCCCACGCCGATGGCCGTGGCCACGCCGGGCAGCAGCACGCGATCCGAGTAATGCGTCTCCCAGTCGCGCCACACGCCCACGCCTGCGCCCACCATGGTCCATGGCGTGGGAATCGGCACGCTATGGCGCAGGGCCGTCTGGTGCTGAACGACCTGGGTCTGCACCTCCAGCTCAACCCCCGTCGGCACCGTGGACAGGGCCACGCCGCGCTCCAGAAGGCGCACCCTCAGCAGCTTCAGAAAACCTTTGTTGAAACTGGAGTCGTCCACCGCCGTGAGGT
Organism: Pseudomonadota bacterium; assembly: GCA_018240985.1. GTDB lineage: Bacteria > Pseudomonadota > Gammaproteobacteria > Burkholderiales > Burkholderiaceae_C > Alicycliphilus. The sequence goes on along the minus strand of JAFEER010000064.1, from coordinate 1,791 downwards.
AGATGGCCTGCTCGCCCTGCGGCCAGGCCGCCGTCTTTTCGGCGACACGCGCGGCCACATCGCCCGCCAATACGTCCCAGTGATGCACGGCCCGCGCCTTTTTCTGGCCCGTGGCGGGGTAGTTGTCGGCGCGCGGCACGTCCAGGTTGCTGCAACCAGCCAGCAAGGCCGCAGCCAACAAAACCGTGAGGGCCGGAGCGCAGGGAAGGGATGAGGACATGCTGCGGATGATAGGCAGCCAAGCCTGCGGCAATCGATGCAACAGCGCCGGATTTCCCGCTCTAAACCACGGCTTCGACACCCGGGCCTCGCCTAACATGCAGTCACATTTAAATCACGTCACCCTGCATGAAAACGATGAGCACCACCCACCGACTTGCGTACTTGCTGGCCATGACTGCAGCCTTGGCAGGCTGCGGTGGTGGAACGGAAAAATCCACCCCCCCACCACCGGCGCCAGCCCCAGCGCCGGCGCCGGCACCCACCGGCATCGTCAGCCTGAGCTTCATTACCGACGCCCAGGCCAACGTATTCGAGCGGGGCTCATCCAACAACGCCCTGAACATCCAGGCCATCCTTGACGGCAGCAACGCCAACGGACTCGCCGTCATGTTCTCGGCGTCCAGCGGCACCCTGAGCCCGGTGCAGGTCAACACGAACAACAGCGGCCTTGCTGCCACGGTGCTCAGCATTCCGGCCGCAACGCCTACAGGCTCTGCACGCATTTCCGCCACAGCCACGGCCAACAACACCGCCGTCTCCACCTTTGCGGCCTACGTGCGCCCCGTACCCAACAAGCTGGAACTGCTGGTGCCCGCCTACTTCAGCGCCAGCTCCAATGCGGCCGCCTGGACTGCGCTCACCGATGGCGTCACCAGCTACCCGGGCGTGGCCATCAACGTCATCGTGAAGCCTGACAATGCCGCCAGCGGCACCATGACCGCAGCCATCACGAAGGCCGACGACAAGCTCATCGCCGCCATCGCCGCGCTAAAGACGGCGCAGCCCAACGCCAAGCTGTTTGCCTACGTTGCCACCGGCGGCGGCGCCAACGCGGCGATTTCAAGCACCGATGTCACCATCACCATCGACAAATACCTCGAGCTCTATCCCAAGAAACTCGACGGCATCTTTCTCGACGGCATGGCGACCGATGACACCCGCCGGGCCTTCTTCCAGACCATCTACAGCTACGCCAATGGCAAGGGCCTGAAGGTCATCGGCAATCCTGGCGCCTACCCCGCTCCGAAATTTGCCGATCTGGCCGATGTGCTGGTGACCTACACCGGCCCTGCCAGCAGCTACCGCAGCGCCGACCCGCAGCCCACCAACGCCTGGGTCTACGACAAGCCAAACAGCGCCCAGGGCATGCTGGTGCATACGGCCAGCACATGTTCCGACATGCAGAATCTGGTGAGCCTGGCCAACAAGCCACGCCTGAACACGGGCCTGGTGTACATCACCGATCAGAACATCGGCTCCCCCTGGTCTGCGCTGCCCAGCTACTGGAAGAACCTGCTGGGAACGGTGGACGCCACCAACAAGGGCACCACACCGCCCGTTTGCTGATGGCTGCGCCCCATGGGGCGCCCAGCCATCTCACCCGGTATTGCGCAGCCCCGCCGCAATGCCGTTGATGCAGATGTGGATACCGGTCTCCACACGCTCGTCGCCCTGGCCGGCGCGCCAGCGGCGCACCAGCTCCACCTGCAGGTGGTGCAGCGGGTCGATATACGGAAAGCGGTGGCGTATCGAGCGCGCCAGCGCCGTGTTGGCCGCCAGGCGCTGCTT
>JAFEER010000063.1 GCA_018240985.1 Pseudomonadota bacterium | reverse complement strand
CCGCAGCGGCCCATTTTTCACCGTCTTTTTGCCCAATAGCTCGGCTATTGGGCTGCAAATCCGGCAAAAACTGTGCTCGCTGGGGCCGATTTTCGCTTTCGGCGCTCCAAGTCCGACAGGCTCCTAGCGCCCTGGGCTGCTCCATCAGCTCACCTCAGGCGACTTCAAACGTCGCTTCGACTTCCACGGCTGCGTTCATGGGCAAGGCCGCAACGCCTACCGCCGATCGGGCGTGTTGCCCCTTGGCCCCGAGCGCGGCGACGAACAAATCCGAAGCGCCGTTGGCGACGACATGCTGCTCGAAGAAGCCCGGCCCAGTGGCGACGAAGACGGTGATCTTGACGAGGCGCTGGATGCGCTCCAGTTCTCCAAGAGCCGCCTTGGCCTGTGCCAGCACATTGACGGCACACCATTTGGCGGCGAGCTGCCCCTGCGCCACGTCGACTTCGCTGCCGAGCAGGCCTCGCGCCATCAACTGGCCATCCTTCAGGGGCAGCTGCCCCGAGGTGACGAGCGTGCTCCCCGTCCGGACGACGGGCACATAGCTTGCCACAGCCTTGACGGGCGTGGGCAATTCCACGCCAAGTTGCGCCAGGCGCTGTTCAATCGTTTCATTCATGCGATGGTTCTCCGGTCTGGTCAAAGTGCTGCAATCGCCTGGTTGATGCGGCGCACCGCCTCATCGACCGTGGTGCGTGGGCAGCCGAGGTTGGCGCGCATGTAGCCATGGCCGTGGGTGCCGAACTTCTGCCCCTTGTCGAGCCAGACCCGGGCCTGGGTCAGCATGAACTTGTCGAGCGCCGGCGCATCCATGCCAAGGCCGCGGCAGTCCATCCAGGCCAGGTAGAGCGAGTCGGTGGGCAGAACCTTGATCTTTGAGGTGGCGCCGTTGATGCCGTCGCGGAAACGCGCATGGTTGCCGCGCAGTTACTCCAGCATCTCCTCCAGCCACGGCTCACCATGCGCATAGGCGGCCTCGGCCGCGACCATCCCGAGGGTATTGACCAGCGGGAACATGTTGCGGTCGAACTGGCGCTGCAGCTCCTCGCGCAGGCGCCGGTTGGGCACGAACACATTCGCGCTTTGCAGGCCGGGCAGGTTGAAGGTCTTGCTCGGCGCCGTGCAGGTGATGCTGTTTTGCGCGAAGGCAGCGCCGAGCGAGGCGAAGGGGATGTGCCGCTTGGCCGGGTTAAGGATCAAGTCCTCATGGATCTCGTCGGAGATCACCAGCACGCCGTGGCGCAGGCAGATCTCGCCCATGGCACGCAACTCGCCCTCAGTCCACACATTGCCCGTGGGATTGTGCGGGTGGCTCAGGATGAAGAGCTTGGTGTTGGGCTGGATCGCCGCCTCGAAGGCCTGTTCGTCGAAGCGATAACCCGATTGCGTGCGCTCCAGCGGAGCGTAGGTAAGGTGCCGGCCGTTGATCAGGACGTCGCTGTGGAAGTGGCCATAAACCGGAGGCTGGATCAGGACTGAATCGCCCGGTGCAGAGAAGGCCTGGATGGCATTCTTCAGCGTGGTGATGATGCCCGAGGTCTGGACGACCCATTCCTTCTCGACCTCCCAGCCGAAGCGCCGCGCCTGCCAGCCGATGACGGCATCGACATAGCTGTCGGTGGCGCCTTGGGGATAACCGAAGACGCCGTGCTCCACGGCCTCGTGCAGGGCGTCGATGACGGGCCGCGGCGTGCGGAAATCCATGTCCGCCACCCACATCGGCAGCGGGTCTGCCGCGCATTCTTCTGCGGAAAGAAGCTTCTTGCCGTTGTTCCACTTCATCGAGTTGGAGCGCTTCCTGTCGATGATCTCGTCAAAGGCAGAGCCCTGTTGCGGGCTTGGGGTCGCTGTATTCATCATTCAGCCTTGAGGTGGATGGATTGGGCGATCGCGCGGAACTGCGCGATGTTTTCGGTGCAGGTTCAGCCAGTCTCTCGAAGACAGCAAACGACAGTACTGGTTGAAGACTGCGGTCTGCGGAAAACTTACGAGAGACATGGGCATGCTGCTTACTTTGCTTCGGCGTCGGAGAACTGGCGATACGCGTCCATCACCTTGAGGGAGTAGACATAGGCTGCGCCTGTATTCACCGCCATCGCGGTTCCCAGCGCATCGGCGATCTCTGCTTCGGTAGCCCCAGCCTTCACTGCCCCGTTGGAATGGGCCGCAATGCATCCCTCGCAGCGGGTGGTGACCGCAACCGCCAGCGAGATCAGCTCTTTCGTCTTGGCGTCCAGCGCGCCATTGCCATTCTGGCTGGCGTTGAACGCCTGGTAGGCTTGCATCATCTTGGGTGCAGCCTTCATCATCGTCGCGCCCATGGCACGGTTTTTCTTCAGTGTTTCGATCCAGTCCAACAGCATGATTTTTGCCCTTGTTGCGAGTTAAAGATACTTGGAGATGGCAGGAGCCATCCGTAGACGATTCCTGCCGTTTTGATCACTTTGGCGTAGGCTTGAACGTCTGACGCGAGCCGCTCAACCGTCACCGCCGCCGAAGAGAACACGGGATCCGAACCTTGCTGTCGGATCGTCCGAAACGACGCATCAGTCGTTGCGGTCGAGATTGCTTTGTTGAGGCGCGCCATCACCCGGCGAGGAGTGCCAACGGGAGCCACGAGTCCCATCCATGGCGACCAGGCGTAGCCCGGCACTGCCGCCGTTTGCGCGCACCGTCATTCCGGTTTCAGCCCAATGGATTTTGCGATCGCGCGATATCGCTCAATGCTGTCGGCATAGGCTTGCTCGGCTTGTGCGAGCGTCTGCGGTTTGGCGAGCACCATCTGTGCGCCGCCCATGGCAGTACGGGCTACGGCTGGGTCGTTCAAGGCGGAAGTTGCCGCCTTGTGCAGAACTTGGATGACGGG
>JAFEER010000062.1 GCA_018240985.1 Pseudomonadota bacterium | reverse complement strand
TCCTGATTCTTCCTTTCGTGTGCTTGGCGGCTCACGTTTGGAAGTCTCTGCGATGGACAACCCCTGAAAAGTCAAACTTCTACTGCCTCCCCGGCAGAGCCGGGGGTTTTCCCGTCCCTAATAAGCTCAAAGACGGGTCTTGTCCTGATCGTCAAGCTCGAAGCGCAACTCAAGCGGGGCGCGTTGCTGGCCCAAGCCGGTACTGTGGGCCTGAGGGCTACGGGCACCCGCCTGCACGTCGTCGCCGAGCGCGATGTCCGGCATGCGCAGCTGCGACAAATCCACGTCCAGCGTGGCCTTGGGCTCTGGTTGCGGCGTCAGCACGTCATAGCCCGAGGGCATGAGCGAGAGGTCGCCGGCAATGGAGTCGAGGGAACGGTCGGCAGGAATTGTCACCCTCTCAGCCCTGGGTGTGGTGCGCGCACGTGGCGGTGGCGCACCGCGCAGGTGCGCCGGCGTGGTCTGTGCGATCGCCAGCAGCAGCAGCAGATCGTCGAAGGCCGCAAGGTCGAAACGCTCGGCATCAGGCGCATCACCGCGGCGAAACAGAAAGCCGTCGATCACCGCCATCACGTCCGGAGACGACCACAGCGCCTCGATCTGGGCCAGGGCTTCCGGGTAGTCCTCCAGCGTATGGTCGCTGTGCTGGAACTGCCCAAAACCTGGAACCTGCCCATTGAAACGCTGCTCAAACTGCAAGCGCATGCGGTTGAAGCTTTCGGTGCGGCCCAGCATGTGGAACAGGCGCAGCGACTCCAGATAGGCCCAGGGCATGGCGTCGCCATGCTCGTCGATATGTGTGCGCAGCACCTCAAGGGCCTGCTCATGCTCGCCGATGGAGATGAAGAATTCCGCCTGCTGCTGCATGTCAAACAGCGCGTCCGGGGGCAAGATATGCTGCGCCCGGGCCGCTTGCGGCACGGCAGGCTCCAAGGCCACCGGGGCCGTCGCCATGGCCGCCGGCCCGACCGGGACGGTGTCGGGCGCGTCCTCCGGCATGGGTTCTTCCGCCTCGTCGGCGCGTGCCTGCGCGCTGGGCTGCCAGGTATCTGCCGCGTCGGGCTCTTCCTGCCATTGGGGCTGGCCATCGGCTCCTTCGGCCTCCACGGCGCCATTTTTCAAGGATTCGCTGCGGGCCACCGAGTGCTGCCATGCCTGCTGCTCATCGTGCTGCCTGCGGCGCAGCGCCCAGGCCATGCCACCCACGGCCAGCACCAGCAGGCCGCCAAGCGCATAGATCCAGTGGGCAGAAAAACGCTCCTGCTCCGCCTGCGCCAGGCGCTGCTGCAGCTCGGCCACCTTGGCGCGTTCGGCCTCCACCTGTTTGCCCTGGGTCGTGGCATCGGCCTGCAGCTTGTCCAGCTGCGCCATGGCCTGCTGCAAATCCTCGGGCGTGGCACTGAGGGCCTTCCACAAAGCGGCAAACTCGGCGCGCCTGGACTCGTCGGGGGCCGAGAGCAAGGCCGGCTCATCACGCGTCAGGCGCAGGGTCAGGGGCGTATCGAGCCACAGATCCAGCGGCTCCACCAGCAGGCGCGGCGCGGCGGCCGGCGCGGGCGCCAGTGCGCGCGGCCGCACCGACGGCTCGGGCGCGCGGGGGGCGCGAGCGGTGTTGACACGGGTTGGAGGCCTGGTGCTACCACCGGCAGGCAGCAAGTCATCACCCTCTGCATTCGGTGCCAGCGCCGCCACATTGCGCTGGCGCAGCGCGGCGCTGGCGGGTGCCACAGCGTCCCTGGCGCCCCAATCCACGGCGCCACGCTGCGCGCCTGCAGCGCCGATGCCGGGGCCGCCGGCAGGGCGCTGCCCGGTTGTAGCCACAACTGCCGGCGGATCGGCCAAAAACGTGTAGGTGCGCGTCACGCGCCCTTCGCAGCCCGCGGCCAGCGTCACGGTCAGCACCGGCTCATCGGCAGCCATGCGCGTCTGCACCCGCACCATGGGTAAGGCGCCCCCAAGGACGGGGGTGACTTGAACGCGTGCGTCTGAGATAGTGTTGGCGCCGGAAACCAGGCGCGCGGACAGGCATGACGACGCCAGATCCTTGCCTGGGTCGGGCCGCACCTCGAACATCAGGTCGATCGGAGCACCCAACACCACTGTGCCGCGGCTTGGGCCCAGCGACAGTGCCGCAACGCCGGACGCTGCGGTACATAAGCAGGCACTTACAAGTAGCTTACGCATATTCACAATGGTTTCTAAATGTTTATTTATTTTGACACAAACCCGGCGACTCTTGGTTCTTATTAGCCAACGGACGATTTGACCATGAATAACAGCTTTCACTCGATAGGCATCGTCGGCACGGGCGCCATGGGGCGTGGAATTGCCCAAATTGCCGCCCAGGCCGGCAGCACGGTGTATCTTTTTGACAGCAAACCCGGCGCCGCCGACGCGGCCAAAGCCTATATTCAGCAGCAGTGGCAGCGCCTGGTGGACAAGGGCCGCGTTGAATCCGTCCATGCCGTCGCCTGGCTGGAACGGCTGGCGCCGGTGGCCTTGCTGCCGGAGCTGGCCGACTGCGAACTGGTGGTGGAGGCCATCGTCGAGCGCCTGGACATCAAGCGCGAGCTGCTGCTGGAGCTCGAAGGCATCGTCAGCCCGCAGGCCGTGCTGGCCAGCAATACCTCGTCACTGTCGATCACGGCCCTGGCGGCACCGCTGCGCCACCCCGGGCGCTTGGCGGGCTTTCATTTCTTCAACCCTGTGCCGCTGATGAAGGTGGTGGAAGTGGTGGCCGGGCTACGCACCGACCCGGCCGTGTGCACGCGCCTGGCCAGCTTTGCCCGTGCCATGGGCCATACGCCCGTGCTGGCGCAGGACACGCCGGGCTTCATCGTCAACCATGCCGGCCGCGGCTACGTCACCGAGGCGCTGCGCATCGTGGGTGAGGGCGTGGCCGACTTTGCGACCGTGGATCGCATCCTGCGCGACCAGGTGGGTTTCAAGCTCGGGCCCTTCGAGCTCATGGACTTGACGGCGCTCGACGTAACGCACCCGGCGACGGAATCCATCTACCACCAGTATTACGAGGAGCCGCGCCTGCGCCCCAGCCCGATCGCGGCGCAGCGCCTGGCCGGCGGCCTGCTCGGGCGCAAGACGGGCGAGGGCTTTTACCGCTACGCCGATGGCGTGGCCCAGGTGGCGCCCGAGCCGCCCGCGCCCGAGGTGAGCAGCCTGCCGCCGATCTGGGTGTCACCACGCGCGGCGCGCCGCGCCGAGCTGTACCAGCTGCTGAAGAACCTGGGCGCGAGCATAGAAACCGCGGCCACGCCGTCAGCGGGCGCACTGATCCTGGTGGCGCCACTGGGTTTTGACGTGACCACCGTGGCCGTGGTCGAGCGCCTGGATCCCACGCGCACCATTGGCATCGACATGCTGGTGGACGACGCCGCCACGCGCCGCCGCGTACTGGCCACCAACCCCGCCACACGCGAGGACATGGCGCACGCCGCGCACGCCCTGTTCGCCCGCGACGGCAAGGCCGTGAGCGTGATCCGCGACTCGGGCGGCTTCGTCACCCAGCGCGTGGTGGCCACCATCGTGAACATCGCCGCCGACATCTGCCAGCAGCGCATCTGCAGCCCCGCCGATCTGGAAACCGCCGTCACGCTGGGCCTGGGCTACCCGCTCGGCCCGCTGGCCATGGGCGACCGTTGGGGGCCGACGAACATCCTGGAGGTGCTGTTCAACATGCAGACCGTGTACGGCGACGCGCGCTACCGCCCCAGCCCCTGGCTGCGCCGCCGCGGCGCCATAGGCCTGAGCCTGACGCACCAGGAGCCCTGAGATTTTCACCCCTCTCTACTGTTCAAAATCAAGGGTTTACCCCATAAACTCAAAGGTGCAACCTTTGCGATGATTGCGCTCATTAATGGTTGCACCCATCTCCATCATGAGCACTACTATTGGCATCAAGGTCGATGACCTCCTGCGCGAACGTATCCGCAACGCCGCGCAGAACCTGAACCGCACCCCGCACTGGCTGATCAAGCAGGCCGTGCTGCAATACGTGGACGCGCTGGAGCGCGGTGCCACCAGCATCCGCATCTTTGGCGCCGGCGAGGATGCACAGGAAGACGGCGGGGACGAGGCGCAACCTGCAGCCCAGCATGAGGTGCAACCCTTTCTCGCCTTCGCCCAGTCCATCCTGCCGCAGACGCCGCTGCGCGCCGCCATCACCGCCTCCTGGCACCGGCCCGAGCCCGAGTGCCTGCCGGCGCTGCTGCCGCTGGCGCGCGTGGCCGACGAGAGCCAAGCCGCCAAGGTGCACGACCTGGCCACGCGCCTGGTGCAGGGCCTGCGCGACGCGCCGTTGACCAGCGGCGTGGCCGCGCTGGTGCAGGAGTTCTCCCTGTCCAGCCAGGAAGGCGTGGCGCTGATGTGCCTGGCGGAGGCCCTCTTGCGCATTCCCGACAAGGCGACACGCGACGTGCTGATCCGCGACAAGATCAGCCGTGGCGACTGGAAGTCGCATGTCGGGCGCTCGCCCTCGCTGTTCGTCAATGCCGCGGCCTGGGGCCTGGTGCTGACGGGCAAGCTCACTTCGACCAGCAGCGAAAAGAGCCTGACGTCGGCCCTCACCCGCGTCATCGGCAAGGGCGGCGAGCCGCTGATCCGCCAGGGCGTGCACCGCGCCATGAAGCTGATGGGCGAACAGTTCGTCACCGGCCAGACCATCTCCGAGGCGCTGGCCAACAGCCGCAAATACGAGGCCCAGGGTTTCCGCTACAGCTACGACATGCTGGGCGAGGCCGCTACGACCGAGCATGACGCCCAGCGCTACCTGCGCGACTACGAACAGGCCATCCATGCCATTGGCGCCGCGTCCGCCGGGCGCGGCATCTTCGAGGGGCCGGGCATCTCGATCAAGCTGTCGGCCCTGCACCCGCGCTATTCGCGCGCCCAATACGACCGCGTGATGGCCGAGCTGCTGCCGCGCGTGCTGCACCTGGCGGAACTGGCCAAGCAGTACGACATCGGCATGAACATCGACGCCGAGGAAGCCGATCGTCTGGAGTTGTCGCTGGATCTGATGGAGGCCTTGTGCGCCGCGCCGTCGCTCAAGGGCTGGAGCGGCATCGGCTTTGTCGTGCAGGCTTACCAGAAGCGCTGCCCGCAGGTCATCGACTATCTGATCGACCTGGCCCGCCGCAGCCGCCGCCGCCTGATGGTGCGCCTGGTCAAGGGCGCGTACTGGGACAGCGAGATCAAGCGCGCCCAGCTCGATGGCCTGGCCGGCTACCCGGTGTACACGCGCAAGGTCTATACCGATGTCAGCTACCTGGCCTGCGCGCGCAAGCTGCTGGAGGCGCCCGACGCCATCTACCCCCAGTTCGCCACGCACAACGCCCAGACCCTGGCCAGCATCTACCAGCTGGCGGCCAGCGTGGGCGGCAGCTACTACAGCGGCCAGTATGAGTTCCAGTGCCTGCACGGCATGGGCGAGCCGCTCTATGCCCAGGTCACCGGCCCGGCCGCCGAGGGCAAGCTGGCGCGGCCGTGCCGCATCTACGCCCCGGTGGGCACGCACGAGACGCTGCTGGCCTACCTGGTGCGGCGCCTCTTGGAAAACGGCGCCAACACGTCGTTCGTCAACCGCATTGGCGATGCCAGAGTGCCGGTGGCAGAGCTGGTTACCGACCCAGTGCAGGACGCACTGCAGATCGCCAAGGACGAGGGCCGCCTGGGCGCGCCGCACCCGCGCATCCCGCTGCCGCAGGATCTGTTTGCCGGCGAAGGTGCACAGGCGCGCGCCAATTCGCAGGGCCTGAACCTGGCGCACGAGCAGCAGCTCGCATCCCTGGCCGCCGCCCTGCTCTACAGCACGCGCCAGACCTACCTGGCCGCGCCGCCCCAGGTCACGCTGCCGGCCAATCCGGCGCAAACGCCGGGCTGGCAGCCGCTGGCCAATCCGGCCGAGCTGTCCGACATCGTCGGCTGGGTGCATGAGGCAACAGCTGAGGAGGCCGATGCCTGCGCCGGCCAAGCGGCCCAGGCCGCGCCCATCTGGGCCGGCACGCCGCCCGTCGCACGCGCCGATGTGCTGGCGCGCGCCGCCGATCTGCTGGAGCAACGCAGCCAGCCCCTCATGGGCCTGATCATGCGCGAGGCCGGCAAGACCCTTGGGAACGCCGTCTCCGAGATCCGCGAGGCGGTGGACTTTTTGCGTTACTACGGCGCCCAAGTGGCGGCGCAGTTCGACAACGCCAGCCAGCGCCCGCTGGGCGTAGTGCTGGCCATCAGCCCGTGGAACTTCCCGCTGGCGATCTTTGCCGGCCAGGTGGCAGCCGCCCTGGCCGCCGGCAACACCGTGCTGGCCAAGCCGGCCGAGCAGACGCCGCTCACGGCTGCCGCCATGGTGCAGATCCTGCACGAGGCCGGCGTGCCCCAGGGCGCGCTGCAGCTGGTGCCCGGGCGCGGCGAGACCGTGGGCGCCGCCCTGGTGGCGCATCCGCAGGTGGCGGGCGTGATGTTCACCGGCTCCACCGACGTGGCGCGGCTCATCAACCGCCAGCTTTCGCAGCGCCTGTCGGCCAACGGGCACCCGATTCCGCTGATCGCCGAGACCGGCGGCCAGAACGCCATGATCGTGGACTCCTCGGCCCTGGCCGAGCAGGTGGTGGCGGACGTGCTGTCCTCGGCCTTCGACTCGGCCGGCCAGCGCTGCTCCGCGCTGCGCGTGCTGTGCCTGCAGGAAGACATTGCCGAGCGCCAGCTGAGCATGCTGCGCGGCGCCCTGCAGGAATGGGTCATGGGCAACCCGGATCGCCAGAGCACCGACGTGGGCCCGGTCATCGACGCCGAGGCACGCGCCCAGATCGAGGCGCATATCCAGCGCATGCAGGACGCGGGCCAGAAGGTGACGCGCGTGCAGCAGCAGGATGACCAATCGCACGGCCAGCTCAACGGCCATTTCGTGGCCCCCACCATCATTGAAATCGATAGCACGCAGCGCTTGACCCGTGAGGTGTTTGGCCCGGTTTTGCATGTAATTCGCTACCAGCGCGAGCAGCTCGATGCGCTGATCGACGGCATCAACGCCACCGGCTATGGCCTGACTTTTGGCATGCACAGCCGCATCGACGAGACCATCGCCCACCTGAGCGAGCGCGTGCAGGCCGGCAACATCTATGTGAACCGCAACGTCATCGGCGCCGTGGTGGGCGTGCAGCCCTTTGGCGGCATGGGCCTGTCGGGCACGGGCCCAAAGGCTGGCGGCCCGCTCTACCTGCACCGCCTGGTGCAGGGCCAGGCCAATGCCGCACTGGCTGCACTGCCGCGCGCCGCGGACGCCCAGGCCCAGCCCACGCTGCAGCTGCTGGCCAATCTGCAACAGGCGGAGCTGCCCGGCCTGGACGCCAGCCTGGCGCGCGCCGCCTGCGATGTGGCGCTGACGGCGACGCGCCAGGGCGCCAGCTGGCTGCTGCCCGGCCCCACGGGCGAGTCCAACCGCTACCGCCTGTTGCCGCGCGGCCCGGTGTGGGCCCTGCCGCGCACGCCCCTGGGCCTGGTGCACCAGGTGGCGGCGAGCCTGGCCAGCGGCAATCCCTGCCATGTCGTGCTGCCCCAAGGCGATGCGCAGTGCGCCGCCGCATGGAGTGCCCTTGGCGCCGCGCTGGGCGACGCCGGCAAGGCCTGGCTCAAGCCGGCCGACGCCGCTGGCCTGCAGGATAAATCGACCCCCGTCGCAGCGCTGCTGTTCGAGGGCGACGGCGACGCCCTGCTGCAGATCAGCAGCCTGGTGGCCGCGCGCGACGGCGCGCTGGTGCGCATCGAGAGCCGCAGCAGCGACGAGCTGATGGCCGGCCACGGCTACGACCTGGCGGCACTGCTGCACGAGCAGTCCATCAGCACCAACACCGCAGCCGCGGGCGGCAATGCCCAGCTCATGACCATGGCCTGAAGCCCGGCCGGTGTTTGCCGAGGCGCCTACTGATCACCCGCGCGTGAGGCCCGGCACTGCGGCAGCAGGCCGGGCCTATTTGTTTGCGCTGCGCAGAACTGCTTTTCACAAAGTAAAATGCGAACGTTACCAACCGTTATCGCTACCATGAAAAAACACCCGGCGGAGTTCCAGCCCAAGCCCAGCGTGCAGGTGCTGGAACGCATGTTCCAGTTGATCGACGTGCTGGCGTCCAGGGAGGAGTCAGTCTCGCTCAAGGAAATCAGCGAACGCACGGGCCTGCACCCCTCCACGGCGCACCGCATCCTCAACGACATGACGATAGGCCGCTTCGTGGATCGGCCCGAATCGGGCAGCTACCGCCTGGGCATGCGCCTGTTGGAGCTGGGCAATCTGGTCAAGGCGCGCCTGTCGGTGCGTGACGCCTCCATGGCGCCCATGCGCCATTTGCACAAGCTGATCCAGCAGCCGGTGAACCTGAGCGTGCGCCAGGGTGACGAGATCGTCTACGTCGAGCGCTCCTATAGCGAGCGTTCGGGCATGCAAGTGGTGCGCGCCATTGGCGGCCATGCGCCGCTGCACCTGACATCCACGGGCAAACTGTTCCTGGCCTCGGAAGACCCACCGCGCGTGCGGGCCTATGCCACGCGCACGGGGCTGCCGGGCCACACGCGCAACAGCATCACCCAGTTGCCGATTCTGGAACGCGAATTAAGCAAGGCAAGGCAGAGTGGCATTGCGCGCGACAACGAGGAGCTGGAACTAGGGGTGCGCTGCATGGCCGCAGGCATCTTCGACGACCAGGGCCAGCTGGTGGCCGGCCTGTCGATCTCGGCCCCGGCCGATCGCCTGGACGATGGCTGGATCCCCAAGCTGCAGGCCGCGGCGCAAGAAATTTCACTGGCCCTGGGCTACACCACGGGCCAGCCGACTTCGCTCAATCGGGTGTAAAAGCCCGGGATCAGCCGTGCGGCCGGGTTGAAGCGCCCAGACTCAGGCTGCTGCCTGGATGGGTTTTTTCGACCCAGGAGCGCACCCGCTCGGCATCGCCGATACGGCTGAATTTACCGGCCGAATCCAGGAACACCATGATCAGCTTGCGCCCGGCCACCTGCGCCTGCATCACCAGGCAGCGGCCGGCCTCCGAGATATAGCCCGTCTTCTGCAGGCCGATGTCCCAGGCCGGGCTCTTCACCAGGCGGTTGGTATTGTTGAATTGCAGCACGCGGCTGCCCACCTGGACTTCATGGCCGGGCGAGGTGGAGAGCTCACGCAGTAGCGGGTCGGCATGGGCCACGTTCACCAGAGCAGCCAGATCATGGGCGCTGGACTGGTTGTTGCTGGAGAGGCCCGTGGGCTCGACATAACGCGTCTCGGTCATGCCGAGCAGGCGGGCCTTGATATTCATGCGCTGCACGAATGCCGTCAAACCGCCTGGGTAGGTACGGCCCAGTGCGTGGGCGGCGCGGTTCTCGCTGGACATTAGCGCCAGATGCAGCAACTCGCCGCGCGACAGGGTGGCACCCACGGTCAGGCGCGAACCGCTACCCTTCTCGGTGTCCACATCCTCCTGGGTGATGGTGATGGGCTCATCCATGGGCAGGCGCGCCTCGGAGATCAGCAGACCGGTCATGAGCTTGGTGATCGAGGCAATGGGCAGCACCGCATGGTCGTTCTTGCTCAGCAGCACCTCCTTGGTGTCTTGATCGACCACCAGAGCCACGCTGGACTTGAGGTCGAGCGGATCGCTGACCGCATGCAGGCCGGCCATCTGGCCGAAGGACTGGCGCGGAGGCTCTGCCACCACGCGCACATGGTGATTCTTGGCGCTGCGCGCAGAGACGCGCGTGGCCTTGGAGGCGCTCGCCTTATGGCGCACCTTGGCGGAAACCTGTTTTGTGGACACATGCTTGGCAGCCGCATGTTTGGCAGCGACAGGCGCATGTTTTTTGGATTGCGCCGGCTTGCGTTGAGCGGCCTGCGCGCCCGGCGACGCCAAGGCGACGCCTAGAGCCACCAGGGCCAGAGCATGGGAAAGACGTGTGGCGATGCGAAAACGGGCGTGCATCAGAAGCTCCGGACGTAAGAAACTGTACAACAGTGTACAGAATCAAAAAAAGCCGCGCAAGATCAATATCTTGCGCGACTCTTTTAAAAAGAGCCTGAATTATATGGGTAACCTGGCCTTTAACCCTGGGCAGCAACCCGCTCCGCTTTGCTCTGCAACTTGTTCAGCGCATGCAGGTAGGCCTTGGCCGAGGCGACGATGATGTCGGGGTCGGCACCGACGCCATTGACCACGCGGCCGGCGTTTTGCAGGCGCACCGTCACCTCGCCCTGGGCATCGGTCGATCCAGTGATGGCGTTGACCGAATACAGCACCATTTCCGCACCGCTTTTCACCTGGCTCTCGATGGCCTTGAGGGACGCATCGACCGGGCCATTGCCATTGGACGCGCCCTTCACCTCGCGGCCGTCGATGGTGAAGACGATCTCGGCATGCGGCATTTCGCCGGTTTCGCTGTGCTGCGCGAGCGAGATGAAGCCGTATTGCTCCTTCTCGGCCGTCACGCTCTCGTCGCTGACCAGGGCCAGGATGTCCTCGTCGAAGATCTCGCTCTTGCGATCGGCCAGATCCTTGAACTTGGCGAATGCGGCCATGATCTCGCCCTCGGACTCGAGCACCACGCCCAATTCCTGCAGGCGCTGCTTGAACGCCGTACGCCCGGAGAGCTTGCCCAGCACGATCTTGTTGGCGCTCCAGCCCACGTCCTCGGCGCGCATGATCTCGTAGGTGTCGCGCGCCTTGAGCACGCCGTCCTGGTGGATGCCGCTGGCGTGGGCAAAGGCGTTCGCCCCCACCACGGCCTTGTTGGGCTGCACCACGAAGCCGGTGGTGGTGCTGACCATCTTGCTCGCCGGCACGATTTGCGAAGTCTCGATGCCGACTTCCAGGCCAAAGTAATCCTTGCGCGTCTTCACGGCCATGACGATTTCCTCGAGCGAGCAATTGCCGGCACGCTCGCCCAGGCCGTTGATGGTGCACTCGATCTGGCGCGCGCCGCCGATCTTCACGCCCGCCAGGCTGTTGGCCACGGCCATCCCCAGGTCGTTGTGGCAGTGCACGCTCCAGATGACCTTGTCGCTGTTGGGCACCTTCTCGCGCAGCGTCTTGATGAAGTTGCCATACAGCTCGGGGATGGCGTAGCCCACGGTGTCGGGGATGTTGATGGTGGTCGCGCCCTCCTTGATCACCGCCTCGCAGACGCGGGCCAGGAAGTCGATCTCGCTGCGGTAGCCGTCCTCGGCGCTGAACTCGATGTCCCCCATCAGGTTGCGCGCAAAGCGCACCGCCAGCCTGGACTGCTCCAGCACCTCCTCGGGCGACATGCGCAGCTTCTTCTCCATGTGCAAGGGGCTGGTGGCGATGAAGGTGTGGATGCGCCCGCGCTGCGCGTCCTTGAGCGCCTCGGCGGCGCGCGCGATGTCGCGGTCGTTGGCGCGCGAGAGCGAGCACACGGTCGAGTCCTTGATGGCGCGCGCAATCGCCTGCACGCATTCGAAGTCACCGTTGCTGCTGGCGGCAAAGCCGGCCTCGATCACGTCCACCTTCAGGCGCTCGAGCTGGCGCGCGATGCGCAGCTTCTCGTCGCGTGTCATGCTGGCGCCGGGCGACTGTTCGCCGTCGCGCAAGGTGGTGTCGAAGATGATGAGTTTGTCGGAGCTCATGGGGTGCCTCTGTGATGTGAGCGAAACGCGAACTTTAAGCCACTATTCAAGCCGCTATGGCCTGCACCTGCGGCGCGCGCTGCAGGCCCGAGAGAATGGCGCGCAGCGACGCCGAGACGATGTTGGCATCCATGCCCACGCCATACACCGTGTGGCGCTCGTCGATGCGCAGCTCGACATAGGCCACGGCCTTGGCGCTCGCACCCTCGCCGATGGCGTGCTCGTTGTAGTTGAGCACGCGCACCTCACGATCGAGCGCGGTGGAGATGGCCTGGACGAAGGCGTCGATGGGCCCGGTGCCGGCGCCGTCGATGTCGAGCTGCTCGCCCTGCCACTGCAGGCTGGCGGCAAGCGAGAAGCCGCCCTCCTCCTCGCGCATGCGATAGCTGGGAGTGGCCACGGCGGGCAGGCGGTATTCACGCTCGAACAGCTGCCACAGGTCTTGCGCCGTAAGCTCCTTGCCGCTGGCGTCCATCTCGCGCTGCACCGCCTGGCTGAACTCGATCTGCAGGCGCCGCGGCAGCTGCAGGCCGTATTCGCTCTCGAGCAGGTAGGCGATACCGCCCTTGCCGGACTGGCTGTTGACGCGGATCACGGCCTCGTAGCTGCGGCCCAAGTCCTTGGGGTCTATGGGCAGGTAGGGCATGTCCCAGATGTCGCCGTCCTTGCGCTCGGCAAAGGCCTTCTTGATCGCGTCCTGGTGCGAGCCCGAGAACGAGGTGTAGACCAGGTCGCCCACGTAGGGGTGGCGCGGGTGCACGGGCAGCTGGTTGCAGTATTCCACCGTGCTGCGAATGCCGTCGATGTCGGAGAAATCGAGCCCCGGCGACACGCCCTGTATATACATATTGAGCGCCACGTTCACCACGTCGAGGTTGCCGGTACGCTCGCCGTTGCCAAACAAGCAGCCCTCCAGCCGGTCGGCGCCGGCCATCAAGGCCAACTCAGCCGTGGCCGTGCCGGTGCCGCGGTCGTTGTGCGGATGGACTGAGAGCACCACGCTATCCCGGCGTGCGATGTGGCGATGCGTCCACTCCACCATGTCGGCAAAGAGGTTGGGCGTGGAATGCTCCACCGTGGTGGGCAGGTTGATGATGCATTTCTTGCCCTGCGTCGGCTGCCAGACCGCGGTCACGGCGTCGATCACGCGCCTGGAAAACTCCAGCTCGGTGTCGGAATACATCTCGGGTGAATACTGGAAAGTCCAATCGGTCGCCGGGTAGCGCACGGCGATGTCCTTGAACAGCTGGGCGTGGCTCACGGCCAATTGCACGATCTCGTCCTCGCTCATGCCCAGCACCACGCGGCGCATCACCGGCGCGGTGGCGTTGTACAGGTGCACGATGGCGCGCGGCGCGCCCTCGAGCGCCTCAAAGGTACGGCGGATCAAGGGCTCGCGCGCCTGGGTCAGCACCTGGATGGTGACGTCGTCGGGAATGCGGTCTTCCTCGATGAGCTTGCGCACGAAGTCGAACTCGACCTGGGACGCAGAGGGAAAGCCGACCTCGATTTCCTTGAAGCCGATTTTCACCAGCTGCTCGAACATGCGCATCTTGCGCGCAATGTCCATGGGCTCGATCAAGGCCTGGTTGCCGTCGCGCAGATCGACGCTGCACCAGATGGGGGCCTGGGTGATGACGGCGTCGGGCCAACGGCGGTCGGCAAGGCGCACGGGAGCTGCGGGGCGGTACTTGGTGGCGGGGTTGTGCAACATGGGATGACTCGCTTGGAAGGAACAGGAAAAATGGAATCCGGCTCCAGCGACTTGCACAAACAAAAACGGCCCGTCGCTGGTGCTACGGGCCGTGAAAGTAGTGTGTGTACGCGCGCGCTACTGTGCCTGCCCGTGGGACAAGTGGGGTAGTAGGGCTAGCGACAGGAACGACATGCAGGCAACTCTAGCACAAACGCGAAGGCTGCAATTGATCCTCGAGAAAATCCCTGAATTTCTGCGCCGCCGGCGACAGCGCCCTGGCCCGGCGCGTGAAGACCCAGAAGCTGCGTTCCACCACCGGGTCGCCCACGGGCCGCATGACCAGGCCGAACTGCTCCACCAGCGAGCGCGCATAGGGCATGCATAGCGTGATGCCCATACCCGCACGCGCCAGCGCCAGCGCCGTGGTCATGAAGGTCACCTGCATGAAAGCCTCCTTGTGCAGGTCGCGCGCGGCCTCGCCCACGTCGCTGACCAGGAGCTCGGTGAACTGCCCTTGCAGCGTGATCAGCGATTGGCCGGACAGGTCGGGCCAGTGCAGCTGGCGCCGGCGCGCCAGGGCATGCGTGGGCGGCATCACGGCCATGAAGGGCAGGCGGAACAGGGGCTCGGCGGCAATGTCGGAATTGGCCTCGCGCTCCGGGCCGATGCCGATGTCCACCTCGCCCGAGAAAACCCGCGCCATCACGCTCTCGACGGCGCAATCGACCAGGCGCAGTTGCACGCCCGGATGCTGGGCACGAAAGCCGGCCATGAGATCGGGCAGCAGCGTGCAGGCCAGCAGCTGCGGCACGGCCACGCGCACGCTGCCGCGCTGCAGCGCCTTGAGGTTGCCCACCTCGCTCACCACGCCGTCCAGGTCGTGCAGGATTTTTTCGATCTGCGGGTACAGCTCGCGTCCTATGTCCGACAGGCGCAGGCGGCGCGTGCTGCGGTCGAACAGGCGCAGGCCCAGGGACGACTCCAGCTCCTTGATCAGGCCGCTGAGCGCTGACTGGGTGATGAAAAGCCTCTCGGCGGCGAGCGTAAAGCTGCCGGTTTCGGCCACGGCCACGAAGGCGTTCAACTGGCGCAGCGTCACATTCATAAGAACACCCTATAAATGAATCATTAAATCCCGTTTGAATAATAAATCGATACGGCCTTTAATACACCCATCAGTTCAAACACCACTACAGGAGCCAAGTCCATGAGCGAGAAAAAATTTGCATCCCACGCCGATCTGGAAGAAAAGAAGATCAGCTGGG
This sequence comes from Pseudomonadota bacterium, assembly GCA_018240985.1. Lineage (GTDB taxonomy): Bacteria > Pseudomonadota > Gammaproteobacteria > Burkholderiales > Burkholderiaceae_C > Alicycliphilus. The sequence continues at coordinate 39,152 of JAFEER010000062.1, read as the reverse complement.
AAAAGCTGAGCGACAACGCCTATGCCTACACGGCCGAGGGCGACCCGAACACCGGCGTCATCATCGGCGACGACGGCTGCATGATCATCGACGCCACCGCCACCCCCGTGGCCGCGCAGGGCGTGATCGCCAAGATCCGCGAGATCACCGACAAGCCCATCAAGTACGTGGTGCTGACCCACTACCACGCCGTGCGCGTGTTGGGCGCCTCGGGTTACAAGGGCGAGGGCCTGGAGCAGATCATCGCCAGCCGCGACACCTACGACCTGATCGTCGAGCGCGGCCAGCAGGACATGGACTCCGAAATCGGCCGCTTCCCCCGCCTCTTCCAGGCCGTGGAGAGCGTGCCCGGCCTGACCTGGCCGACCATGACCTTCGAGGGCGAGATGACCCTGTGGCTGGGCAAGCTGGAGGTGAAGATCAAGCAGGTGGGCCGCGGCCACACCAAGGGCGATGCCATCGTCTACATCCCGAGCCAGAACATCTGCTTCTCGGGCGACCTGGTGGAGGCCGACGCCGCCTGCTACACCGGCGACGCCTACCTGGCCGACTGGCCGCAGACCCTGGACAACCTGGCCGCGATGCAGTTCGACAAGCTCATCCCCGGCCGCGGCCCGGCGCTGATGAGCCCGGCCGAGGTGCAAAAGGGCCTGGCCTACACCCGCGACTTCGTCTCCACCCTCTACCAGAGCGCGCAAGAGGCCGTCGCCCAAGGCATGGACTTGAACGCCACCATGAAGCACACGCGCAAGAACATGGATCCGAAATTCGGCCAGGTCTTCATCTACGAACACTGCCTGCCGTTTGACGTGACGCGTGCCCACGACGAAGCCAGCGGCATACGCGACCCGCGCATCTGGACGGCCGAGCGCGACCAGCAGATGTGGCATGCGCTGCAAGCCTGACGTTTCGGCCTAGAACACCCCAAGGAGACAAAACCGTGACCAATCCCGATTCCCACCCCACCGCCCCAGGCCCGGCAAAGACCCAGCACCACACCCAGGTGGTGGTCGTCGGCAACGGCCCCGTCGGCCAGACGGCCGCCCTGCTGCTGTCCCGCTGGGGCATCGATTGCATCTTGGTCGATCGCCGGCCGCAGCGCGACGTCATCGGCTCGAAGGCCATTTGCCAGCAGCGTGACGTGCTGGACGTGTGGGAGTCGGTTGGCGTGGGCCACAAGATCGCCGCCGAAGGTCTCACCTGGGATCGCGCCACCACCCTGTACAAGGACGCAACGCTGTTCACCCAGCCCTTCGTCGATACCGGGCGATCGGTGTTCCCGCCCTTCGTCAACATCTCGCAGACCCGCACGGAAGAACTGCTGGACGAGAAAATCGCGACTGCAGGACACATCACTGCGCTGTGGGATCACGGCGTCGAGCAAATCGAGCAGGACGGAGGCGGCGTCACCCTGCACTGCCGCCGCGCCGACGGTACGCCGGTCGACGTGCGCGCCCCCTATGCCATCGTGGCTGCCGGCTCCGCGCCGCGGGAGCTGCGCCACCAGCTCGGCGTCAGCTTCAACGGCCGCAGCTTCGAGGACAAGTTCCTGATCTGCGACATCCGCGCCGACCTGCCCGGCTGGGAGCGCGAGCGCCGCTTTTACTTCGATCCCGAGTGGAACCCGGGCCGCCAGGTGCTGATCCACCCCTGCCCCGATTCGACCTTCCGCATCGACTGGCAGGTGCCGGGCGACTACGACATCGAGCAGGAAGAGGCCAGTGGCGCTCTCGATACGCGCATCCGCCAGATCATCGGCGACAAGCCCTACGAGATCGTCTGGAAGTCGGTCTACCGCTTCCACTCGCGCATGGTCGATCGCATGCGTGTGGGGCGCGTTCTGCTGGCCGGCGACTTTGCCCACATCGTCTCGCCGTTTGGCGCACGCGGGCTCAACACCGGCGTGATGGACGCCGAAAATGCCGCCTGGAAGCTGGCCTTCGTGCTGCGCGGTTGGGCCGATCAAACCTTGCTGGACAGCTACGACAGCGAGCGCTGCGCCGCCACGCGCGAGAACATCGAGGTCACCGGCAAGACCATGGACTTCCTGGTGCCGCAGACCGAGGAGCAGCATCGTATTCGCCTGGAACGCCTGACGGCGGCGCTGACCGATCCGTCGGTGCATCCGCAAATCGACTCGGGCCGCCTGTCCGAGCCCTTCTGGTATGTCGACTCGCCGCTCACCACGCCCGATGCGAAGCGCCCGTTTGCCGGCCGTCCGCCGCGCGGCCACGTGCCGCCGCCCGCCCCCGGCGTCGCGCTGCCCGATGTGCCGGTGCGCATCGAGGGCATGGGCTGCACGCGCCTGCGGCAAGTGGCGCGCGACGGCCTGTTGCTGCTGGTCGGTAGTAGTGTGGATCTGGCAGGGCTGCGCGAACAGGCGCAAAGCGCCAGCGACGCACCGCTGCGCGTCCTGCGCATCGCCGACATCGATGCCGAAGGCGCCCTGCAGCAGGCCCTGCAGTCCGGCCCGCATGAAGTCTGGGTGGTGCGCCCCGACGCCCACATTGCCGCCGTCTGCGAGGCCGACGACCACCAGGCCTTGCGCGGCGCGTTGCAGCGTGCCATGGGCCAGCGCGCGACCCTGTCCATCTGATCCATCCGCCCTGCCACCAACTCACCCAAGGAGACAACCATGGCCTTTCTCAACGGCGTCCACCACGTCGCTTACCGCTGCAAGAACGCGAAACAAACCGTGGAGTGGTACCAGAAGTATCTGGATGCCAACTTCATCCTTGCCATCGCCGAGAACGAAGTCCCCTCCACCAAGGAGCCGGATCCGTACATGCACATCTTCATCGACATCGGCGGCGGCAACATCCTGGCCTTCTTCGAGCTGCCCACCAAGCCCGAGATGATTGCGCCCTCGGACGCCAACACCCCGTCCTGGACACAGCACCTGGCGCTGAAGGTCGATTCGGTCGAGACCATGATGAAGGTCAAGGCCAAGATGGAGGCCGACGGCATCGAGGTGATCGGCCCGACCAACCACACCATCTTCCAGTCGATCTACTTCCGCGACCCTTCCGGCCACCGCCTGGAGCTGGCCGCCAACACCTCCACGCCAAAGATGGACAAGGCGCTGGATGACGTGAAGTGGGACATGCTGAACGAGTGGGATCGCACCAAGAAGGCTCCCGAGCACGCCCGCTGGATGCACGACGGCTCCGGCCGCGTCGGCCCGCACTGATGCTGCGCGGCTGACGCCGCAAGCCAACCGCCAGCCATCCCCCGCACGCGCGCCACCGCGCCGCGTGCCGGGCCTTGCTGCGCCTCAATTTCATAAAAACGGTGCGGTCACGCAGGCCCACCCCATAAACCCGGAGACTCCTCCATGTCGTACCCACAAAGCGCGGCTGCCGTAGACATAGGCCGCACACTGGATCATGGCCCCTTCACCAGCATGCAGAAGATGGTGGTGCTGATGGCGGCGCTGTCCATCATCCTGGACGGTTTTGACGGCCAGCTCATCGGCTTTGCCATTCCGGTCATGATGAAGGAATGGGGCATTGCACGCAGCGCCTTCTCCCCAGCCGTGGCCACGGGCCTGGTCGGTATGGCCATTGGCAGCGCCTTTGCCGGCTACATGGCCGACCGCTTTGGCCGCCGGCTAGTGATTGCCGCCAGCGTGGGCCTGTTTGGCGCCACCACCATCGCCATCGGCTTTGCCCCGAACATCGACGCCATCACCGCGCTGCGCTTCATCGCGGGCCTGGGCATTGGCGGCGCCCTGCCCACCGCCTCCACGCTGACGGCGGAGTTCACACCGCTCAAATACCGCACCATCGCCGTCACCGGCACCATCGTCAGCTATCCGCTGGGCGGCATGCTGGCGGGCCTGTTTGCCAGCTTCATACTGCCCACCTTCGGCTGGCGCGCCATGTTCTGGATCGGCGGCGCCCTGCCCCTGGCCTACAGCCTGGTGCTGCTGGCGCGCCTGCCCGAATCGCCGCGCCTGATGGCACGCAACAGCGCCCAATGGCCCAGGCTGCGTGCCCTGCTGGCGCGCATGGAGCGGCCCACAGCGGCCGATGCCACTTTCGTCGATGCTGCCGAACAGGCTGCCGGCCAGAAGCAAAGCGCAGGCTTTGGCGCGCTGTTCAAGGACGGCCTGGCACGCGACACGCTGGCCATCTGGGTCGGCTTCTTCATGGTCATGCTGGCCTCGTACAGTGCCTTCAGCTGGCTGCCCTCGATGCTCACGGCCGAAGGCCTGCCGCTGTCCATGGCCAGTTCGGGCCTGACGGCCTACAACCTGGGCGGCGTGGTGGGCGCCCTGGGCTGCGCCTGGGCCATGGCGCGCTTTGGCTCGCGCTGGCCGCTGATCCTGGCCTGTGCCGGTGCGACGGCCAGTGCGCTGCTGCTGAAGGGTGTGGACTTCCACCGCGACGCCAGCCTGCTCATGATCGGACTGGGCGTGCACGGCATGTTCGTCAACGGCGTGCAAGCCCCCATGTACGCCCTGTGCGCCCATGTCTACGCCACGCATATCCGCGCCACCGGCACGGCGGCAGGGCTGGCCTTTGGCCGCCTGGGCGCCATCCTGAGCTCGTTCGCCGGGGCCGCCATCATCACCTCGAACGGTGCATCCGGCTACCTGTCGCTGCTCGGTTACGCCATGCTGGCTGCACTGGTGGCGCTGGCCCTGATCAAGCACCACATCCGCAAACATGGCACCCCTTCCAGTGCCGCACCAGCCCCACAATCTGCCTGAACCAAGCCCAGGCCTGGTGCAACAACCATCAGCAAAGGACTAAGACATGAAACTCGCTACCCTTGATCTTGGCGGCCGTGACGGCACGCTGGTCGTCGTCAACCGTGACCTGCAGCGCTGCCGCGCCGTTCCCGCCATCGCCCGCACCATGCTGGCGGCCATGGACGACTGGGCCACGGTCGAGCCCCAGCTGCGCCAGGTCTACGAGGCCCTGAACAGCGGCGCCATCGAGGGCGAGGCCTTCGACCAGGCCACCTGCCACAGCCCCCTGCCGCGCACCTGGCAGTGGGCCGACGGCTCGGCCTACATCAACCACGTCGAACTGGTGCGCCGCGCCCGCAACGCCGAGGTGCCCGAGAGCTTCTACACGGATCCACTGATGTACCAGGGCGGCAGCGACGGCTTCATTGCGCCGCGCGGCAAGGTCGTGGCCAAGGAGCCCTGGGGCATAGACTTCGAGGCCGAGGTCACGGTGGTCACGGGTGACCTGCCCCAGGGCGCCACGCCCGAGCAGGCGGCCAAGGCGATTCGCCTGGTGATGCTGGTGAACGACGTGTCATTGCGCAACCTGATCCCGGCCGAGCTCGCCAAGGGCTTCGGCTTCTTCCAGGCAAAGCCCGCCAGCGCCTTCAGCCCCGTGGCCGTAACGCCCGACGAGCTGGGCGCTGACTGGCGCGATGCAAAGGTACATCTGCCGCTGCTGGTGCACCTGAACGAAGAGCTGTTCGGCAAGCCCAACGCCGGCGTGGACATGACCTTCGACTTCGGCCAACTCGTGGCCCATGTGGCCAAGACGCGCACGCTTTGCGCCGGCTCCATCGTGGGATCGGGTACGGTGTCGAACAAGCAGGGCAACCTGTGGGGCTCGTCCATCGCCAACGGCGGCGTCGGCTACTGCTGCCTGGCCGAGGTACGCACCTACGAGACCATCGAGCAGGGCAAGCCCGCCACGCCCTTCATGAAGCATGGGGACAGGGTGCGCATCGAGATGCTCGATGGCCAGGGCCAGAGCATCTTCGGCCGCATCGAGAACGAGGTGGACACGCATGCTGCAGTCTGAGTTGGCAACGCCAGCTGCAGCGCCAGTCCTCGCCACCGCGGCCGGCGCAACGCGTGTGCCGGCACGGGGCGGGCTGCAGCTGTACTCCTACTTTCGCAGCTCGGCAGCCTACCGCGTGCGCATTGGGCTGGCGCTCAAGGGCCTGGGCTATGAAACCATTCCCGTGCACCTGGTGAAGGACGGCGGCCAGCAGCTCGGTGCGCGCTATCGGCACACCAACCCGCAGGCTCTGGTGCCTGCGCTGCAGATCGGCGAGGGTGGGTCGGCACTCACGCAATCGCTGGCCATTCTGGAATACCTTGACGAGGTCTATCCCCAGCCGGCCCTGCTGCCCACTGATGCCCTGGGGCGCGCGCGCGTGCGCGCCATTGCGCAGATGGTGGCCTGCGAGATCCACCCCCTCAACAACCTGCGCGTGCTCAAGTACCTGACGCAGGAGCTGGGCGTCTCGGCAGAGCAAAAGGATGGCTGGTACGCCCACTGGGTGGCACTCGGCCTGCAGGCGGTGGAAGACACGCTGGCCGCCAGCCCCGACACAGGGCGCTTCTGCCATGGGGACACTCCCAGCATTGCCGACTGCTGCCTGGTGCCGCAGGTGTTCAACGCGCGGCGCTTCCACTGCGCGCTGGACGCCTACCCCACCATCATCCGCATCGTCGCTGCCTGCGAGCAGCTGCCGGCGTTCCAGCAGGCGGCGCCTGAGGCGCAGCCGGATGCTGAGTAACTGAGTAATCGTCAGTCGTGCAGGCCCTGCTCGTCGGGCTCATCGGTCGAGGTGCTGATCACGCTGGTCTGCTGCCCCTTGGCCTTGCGCCAGGCGTACAGGGCGTAGCCTGAGAGGCCATAGAGCACGAAGATGCCGAACAGCACCGTCGGCGGGTGGATGTTGACCACGGCAATGCCCAGGGCGATGAGCACGATGGCGGCAAAGGGCACGCTCTTCTTCATGTGCAGATCCTTGAAACTGTAGAACGGCACATTCGTCACCATGGTCAGCCCGGCGTAGAGAGTGACGCCGAACATCACCCAGGTGATGTGCGTCCAGGACAGGCCCAGCACGCCCTGCCCGGGGTGCACGCCGACGTCCGTCAGCAGCCACATGAAGCCTATCACCAGCGCGGCGGCGGCCGGCGACGGCAGGCCCTGGAAGTAGCGCTTGTCCACCACCCCGGTATTCACATTGAAGCGCGCCAGCCGCAGCGCCGCGCAGGCGCAGTAGACAAAGGCTGCTATCCAGCCCCAGCGCCCCAGGCCCTGCAGCGCCCAGATGTAAGCAATGAGCGCAGGCGCGGCGCCAAAGGACACCATGTCGGACAGCGAGTCCATCTGCTCGCCAAAGGCGCTTTGCGTGTTCGTCATGCGCGCCACGCGGCCGTCCAGGCTGTCGAGCACCATGGAGCAGAACACGCCAAGCGCCGCCATCTCGAAACGCCCGTTCATGGCCATGACGATGGCATAAAAGCCGCCGAACAGCGCCGCCAGCGTGAACAGGTTGGGCAGCACATAGATGCCCTTGCGGCGCTTGCTTACCAAGACCTCGGCGTTTTCGTTGGCTTCATCGCCATCATGCATTCAATCGACCTCCAGCGCTTTATGTACAAACGCAAATAGCTATTATTTAAATAGCAAAAAACCGTGCGCAAGGCACGAAGGCAGCAGTGTAGCCATTGCAGGCGCACACGAAAAAGGCCACCGAAGTGGCCTTGCGTAATCCACAGGGGCACAGCCCGGGCTGCGCCGCCGCATCAGTTGCGGGTCTGGTCTACCAGCTTGTTCTTGGCGATCCAGGGCATCATGGCGCGCAGCTGGGCGCCCACCTGCTCGATGGAGTGGGCGGCCAGGTTGCGGCGACGGGCCGTCATGCTGGGGTAGTTCAAACGCCCTTCCTGGATGAACATCTTGGCGTATTCGCCGTCCTGGATGCGCTTGAGGGCATTGCGCATAGCCGCGCGCGACTGCTCGTTGATCACCTCGGGGCCGGTCACGTACTCGCCGTATTCGGCGTTGTTGGAGATCGAGTAGTTCATGTTGGCGATGCCGCCCTCGTAGATCAAGTCCACGATGAGCTTCAGCTCGTGCAGGCACTCGAAGTAGGCCATCTCGGGGGCGTAGCCGGCCTCGACCAGGGTCTCGTAGCCCATCTTGATGAGCTCGACGGCGCCGCCGCACAGCACGGCCTGCTCGCCGAACAAGTCGGTCTCGGTCTCTTCGCGGAAGTTGGTCTCGATGATGCCGGCCTTGCCGCCGCCGTTGGCCATGGCGTAGGACAGGGCCAGGTCACGCGCCTTGCCCGACTTGTCCTGGTGCACCGCCACCAGATGCGGCACGCCGCCGCCCTGGGTGTAGGTGTTGCGCACGGTGTGGCCAGGTGCCTTGGGGGCCACCATCCACACGTCCAGATCGGCGCGCGGCACGACCTGGTTGTAGTGCACGTTGAAGCCGTGGGCGAAGGCCAGCGACGCGCCCTGCTTGATGTTCGGCTCGACGTTGTTCTTGTAGACCTCGGCAATCTGCTCGTCGGGCAGCAGGATCATGACCACGTCGGCGGCCTTCACGGCGTCGTTCACTTCCAGCACGTTCAGGCCGGCCTTGCCGACCTTGTCCCAGGATGCGCCGCCCTTGCGCAGGCCGACCACGACCTTCACGCCGCTGTCGTTCAGGTTCTGGGCGTGTGCATGGCCCTGGCTGCCGTAGCCGATGATGGCCACGGTCTTGCCCTTGATCAGGCTCAGGTCACAGTCTTTGTCGTAGAAAACTTTCATGTTGGCTCCGGTTGAAATTGGGTTCAGCAAATAAGGGAAAACGGGGGATTGTCCTACACGCGCAGGATGCGCTCGCCGCGGCCGATGCCACTGGCGCCGGTGCGCACGGTCTCCAGGATGGCCGTGCGGTCTATGGCCTGCAGGAAGGCGTCGTTCTTGGACTGGTCACCCGTGAGCTCGACGGTGTAGCTCTTGTCGGTCACGTCGATGATGCGGCCGCGGAAGATGTCGGCCATGCGCTTCATCTCCTCGCGCTCCTTGCCCACGGCGCGCACCTTGACCATCATGAGCTCGCGCTCGGTATAGGCGCCCTCGGTCAGGTCGACCACCTTCACCACCTCGATGAGGCGGTTCAGGTGCTTGGTGATCTGCTCGATCACGTCGTCCGAGCCCGTGGTCTGAATCGTCATGCGCGACAGCGACGGATCCTCCGTCGGCGCCACGGTGAGCGACTCGATGTTGTAGCCACGCGCCGAAAACAGCGCCACCACGCGCGACAGGGCGCCGGCTTCGTTCTCTATCAGAACGGCAATGATGTGTTTCATGTCAGATTCCTCTTTTCGCCGCCCTCCCCTGCGCACGGTAATGCACAGGCTTGGCAGTCAATAGATTCGTCAAAAAATGCGTTTTGCGTTAAGCGTCTGACGTCGATCGCTCAACGCCCAACGCTCATCGCCAAACCTCGAATTACAGATCTTCGGATCCGAGCAGCATTTCGGTAATGCCCTTGCCGGCCTGCACCATGGGGAACACGTTTTCGGTCGGGTCGGTGCGGAAGTCCAGGAACACGGTGCGATCCTTGAGCTTGCGGGCCTCGCGCAGCGCCGGCTCCACGTCCTGCGGGCGTTCGATCAGCATGCCCACATGGCCGTAGGACTCGGCCAGCTTGACGAAATTGGGTAGCGCGTCCATGTAGCTGTGGCTGTAGCGGCCCGAATACTCAATTTCCTGCCACTGGCGCACCATGCCCAGGTAGCGGTTGTTGAGCGAGATGATCTTGATCGGCGTGTTGTACTGCAGGCAGGTGGAGAGTTCCTGGATGTTCATCTGCACCGAGCCCTCGCCCGTGATGCAGAACACTTCGGACTGCGGCTTGGCCAGCTTGATGCCCATGGCATACGGAATGCCCACGCCCATGGTGCCCAGGCCGCCGGAGTTGATCCAGCGGCGCGGCTCGTCGAAGCGGTAGTACTGCGCCGCCCACATCTGGTGCTGGCCCACGTCGGAGGTGATATAGGCGTCTGCGTCCTTCGTCATGTTCCACAGCGTCTCGACCACGTACTGCGGCTTGATGACCTCGGTATTGCCCCGGTCGTACTTCAGGCAGTCGCGGCCGCGCCAGGCCTCGATCTGCTCCCACCAGGCCGCCAGCGCGCCGGCATCGGCACGGGTGGTGGTCTCGCGGATCATGGCGATCAACTCGGACAGCACTTCCTTGACATCGCCGACGATGGGGATGTCCACCTTCACGCGCTTGGAAATAGACGAGGGGTCGATGTCCACATGGATGATCTTGCGGTCGTTCTGCGCGAAATGCTTGGGGTTGCCGATCACGCGATCGTCAAAGCGCGCGCCCACGGCCAGCAGCACGTCGCAGTGCTGCATGGCGTTGTTGGCCTCGATCGTGCCGTGCATGCCCAGCATGCCCAGGAACTTGCGGTCGGAAGCCGGATAGGCGCCCAGGCCCATCAGCGTGTTCGTGACCGGATAGCCCAGCATGTCCACCAGGGTACGCAGCTCATCCGCGGCATTGCCCAGCAGCACGCCGCCGCCGGTGTAGATATAGGGGCGCTTGGCGGTCAAGAGCAGTTGCAGCGCCTTGCGGATCTGGCCCGCATGGCCCTTCCTGACCGGGTTGTAGGAGCGCATCTCCACGCTCTGCGGATAGCCGTGGTAGGCCGTCTTCTTGAACGAGACGTCCTTGGGGATATCCACCACCACCGGGCCGGGGCGGCCGGTGCGTGCGATGTGGAAGGCCTTTTTGAGCGTCAGCGCCAGGTCGCGCACATCCTTGACCAGGAAGTTGTGCTTGACGATGGGGCGCGTGATGCCCACGGTGTCGCATTCCTGGAAGGCGTCCAGCCCGATGGCGGGCGTGGGCACCTGGCCGGTGATGATCACCATGGGGATGGAATCCATGTAGGCCGTGGCAATGCCCGTGACGGCATTCGTCACACCGGGCCCGGACGTGACCAGCGCCACGCCCACATCACCCGTGGCGCGCGCATAGCCGTCGGCCGCATGCACGGCGGCCTGCTCGTGGCGCACCAGCACGTGCTGCATGGTTTCCTGCTTGTACAGGGCGTCGTAGATGTAGAGCACGGCGCCGCCGGGATAGCCCCAGATGTACTGGACGTTTTCCGCCTGCAGGGCCTTGACGAGGATTTCGGCTCCCATGAGTTCCTGGGTGCCCGAAGCGTGGGAAGCGGCTGCCGCGGAGGTCAGCTCGGCCTTGGAGATTTCCATGATCAACCTTTGCGAATTTCTCTAACGAAAAACCTTGGGTGCCCCTCGTGCGCGCTCTTGTGGAGCCGACTCGGAACTTGAGGCCTCGGCTATGGGCGACATGAGTGCTGCGCCGAACCGGGACCCGTTTGCCTTTTTGAATTGCAGCGGCGATTATTGCACTGCACACATAGTCTTGCACGAGTCGCCGTAAAAAATACACCTCGAATGCCATAATCCATACCTTTCACCCCGCATTCATGCCGGCTGCCCCATGGCAACCGGCTCGTCACGGGTCTTTTGTCTTTTGGCTACCGAACAAGAGCTTTCCGACTTCCTCAAGAGCGTGGACAAACGTGCCTTCAAGCGCACGCTGTATCACGTTCGCAACGAGGAGGCGGCCCTGGACATCGTCCAGGACAGCATGCTCAAGCTGGCAGAGCACTATGGCGACAAGCCACCAGGCGAACTGCCCATGCTGTTCCAGCGCATACTCACCAACTCCACGCTGGACTGGTTTCGACGGCAAAAGACCCGCAACGCGCTGTTTTCCAGCCTGAGCGACTTCGAGGGCCCGGGCGAGGATGGGGCGGATTTCGACTTCCTGGAAGTGCACGCCGGTGTCCCTGAGGGCGAGGCGGCGCAAAGTGCCGAAGACAGCCTGCGGCGAACCCAGGTTCTGAAAGCCATCGAAGCCGAGATACAACAATTGCCCGCGCGTCAACGCGAAGCGTTTTTGATGCGTTACTGGGAGGAAATGGATGTCGCGGAAACAGCAGCCGCCATGGGTTGCTCCGAAGGCAGTGTCAAGACGCATTGTTTTCGCGCCGTCCAAACCCTCAGCAAGGCACTGAAGGCCAAAGGAATCGTGCTATGAATCGCACTACAGAACCCAGCATGCAAGCCAATGAGGCAGTGGATGCCTACGCACGTCGCGTGACGGCGCGGCTGACGCACGGCAATGCCGACCTGCACTACGACATTACCGAGCGTCTGCGCGCCGCTCGCATGCAGGCCCTGGCCAAGCGCAAACGGCCTGTCCTGCAAGCCGTGGATCAGCCTGAGACGGCCACTCAAATTTTTGTCAACGGCGCAGGCGCATCCCTCGGCGGCGGCTGGGGGCGCGAAGGTGGCAACTGGTGGCGTGTTTTGATCTCTGCCATCCCCTTGACCGCCCTGGTCATTGGCCTGTTTGTCGTCAATATGACGCAAGATGACGCCATCGCAAACGAAATTGCAGAGGTCGATTCGGCACTGCTGACGGGCGACCTGCCGCCTTCCGCCTACGCCGACCCTGGTTTTGTCCAGTTTCTGAAGTCGTCAAACCCAACTCCGTAATCTGCCAAACCGCAATTTTTTGCGCCTGCATGCACGCATTCAGTTCTCGAACCACCACTCACTCATTGCCAGCATTCGTGCTGGCTTTTGTGTTGCTGGCTGCGCTGGCGGCCGGCGGTTGGTGGATGGCAGTCTATGTGCGTGTTGCGCCCAGTACGCCCATGCCGGCCCAGGCCCTGAACGGCGGCAAACATGGCGAAATACAGGCCGCCCCCCGGCCCGAGGTAGGCCCGCCGTGGTCTAGCCTGACCACCCGGCAAAAGGAGGCCCTGTATCCGCTGGCGAACCGCTGGGCACTGCTTAGCGAGGCGCAAAAACGTAACTGGTTGAATCTGGCGGCAGGCTTTCACGCCCTCCCTCCCGAGGAACAGACCAAGATGCTCGAGCGCATCACGGACTGGGCCAACCTGAGTGCGCAGCAGCGCAGCCAGGCAAGACTCAATTACGCCACCGCAGCCAAACTAACAGCCGATGACAGGCGCGCCCAATGGGAGGCCTACCAGGCGCTCAGCGCCGAAGAGAAGAAGGGCCTCGCAGCCCGGGCAGCCCCCAGACCCAAGGGTGCCGCCACCGCCATCCATCCTGTCTCGCCCAAAAAACTGGCAACCGTACCTGCCGCCATCAACACGCCCCCTGCGGTGCCCAACCCGCCCAAAATTGTGGCGCCGACAGACCATCAGCCCGCGCCAAGCCAGGCGCCCGCACCCATCGCTGTGGAGACCGCGCCCGTGACCATGCCTTCGGCGGTATCTGCGCCGCTTGCGCCACTGGAGCCGGCCTCCGGCGCGCCCGGCACCACTGAGGAGCCAGCCCGCTACTATCCACCGCTGCATCCTCCCGAATAATCCAAGTCTGCCGCACCGCTTTTGCATGTCCACGTCCAACCCGCCAGGCTTGCCAGAATTCCCTCCTTCCGCCACCCCTCCCGCCTCACCACGCACACCGATTGACGGCGTGGCGCCGACACTGCCACGCCGCATGGCCTGCTGGCTCTATGAGGGCATGCTGCTGTTCGGTGTGGTGTTCGTTGCCGGCTACCTGTTCAGCACCCTGACGCAGACGCGCAACGCCCTGGACAACCGCCACGGACTGCAGGCCTTCCTGTTCATCGTGTTTGGCATCTATTTCGTCTGGTTCTGGTCGCGCGGGTATACGCTGGCCATGAAGACCTGGCATATCCGCATCGTGGATCGCCAGGGTCAGCCCATCAGCCAGAAACGTGCGCTGCTGCGCTATGTGCTGAGCTGGGTGTGGTTTGTGCCGCCACTGCTGGCGATAGCGCTCTACCACCTCTCGGGCGGTGAATCGGCCGTTATCACGCTCGGCTGGGTGGCCATCTGGGCGCTGCTGAGCCGCTTTCACCCGCAGCGCCAGTTCTGGCACGATGCCCTGGCCGGCACGCGCCTGGTGCACTACGAATTGCCCCCGCGCCCACGCAAGAAAAAATGACGGGCGACCTCATATCCTGCATCGGCTCACATGACTGACATCCACCCTCCCCATCCGCACAAGCAACGCGCGGGGCTAAACCGCCTATGGCACGCCACGGGCTATTCCCTGGCCGGCCTGCGCGCGGGCTGGGGCGAGAAGGCGTTCCGCCAGGAGGCGATACTCGCCGCCTTGCTGCTGCCGCTCTCCTGCTGGCTGGGTAGCGGCTGGGTGGAAACAGCCGTACTCGCGGCCAGCGTGGTGCTGGTGCTGATCACCGAGCTGCTCAACTCAGGCATCGAGGCGGCGATTGACCGCATCGGCCCCGAACTACACGATTTGTCCAAGCGCGCCAAGGACATGGGCAGCGCCGCCGTGCTGCTGAGCCTGCTGCTGTGCGGCACGGTCTGGGCAGCGGCGCTTTACCAGAGGTTTTTTCATGGCTGACGTGGCATTTTCGGTCTGCGTGTACCTGGGCTCGCGCCAGGGCGACAACCCCCTGTTCACCGAGGCTGCTCACGCGGTGGGCCGCTGGATCGGTGGCCACGGCGGGCAGCTGGTCTACGGCGGCGGGCGCAGCGGCCTGATGGGAGAGATCGCCGAGGCCACGCGCCTGGCCGGCGGGCGCGTGGTGGGCATCATCCCCCAGGCGCTGGTGGACAAGGAACTGGCCAATCACCTGTGCGACGAACTGCACATTGTGCAAACCATGCACGAGCGCAAGGCCATGATGGCAGAGCGCAGCGATGCCTTCCTGGCCCTGCCCGGCGGCATAGGCACGCTGGAGGAGCTGTTCGAGGTCTGGACCTGGCGCCAGCTGGGCTACCACGACAAGCCCGTCGGCCTGCTCGATACCGACGGCTACTACAGCGGCCTGATGGGCTTCATGCAACACGCCGTGAACAATGGCCTGATGAGCGAGTGGCAGATGGGGTTGATCCGCACCGGCACCGAGCCGGGCGAGCTGCTCACCGCCCTGGTGCAGGATGCCGGCCTGAACGCCGCTGCCATCCCGCTGCGCGACGTGATCTGATCAAACGGCCGAGTCGTCCAGCTCGCCGGTGCGAATGCGCACCACGCGCTCCACGGCGGTGACGAAGATCTTGCCGTCGCCGATCTTGCCGGTGCGCGCCGCGGCCACGATGGCGTCCACGCAGCGATCCACGTCCTGGTCGCGCACCACGACCTCGATCTTCACCTTGGGCAGAAAATCCACCACATATTCGGCGCCGCGGTAAAGCTCGGTATGGCCCTTCTGGCGGCCAAAGCCCTTCACCTCGGTCACCGTCAGCCCGGTCACGCCACATTCGGCCAGGGCCTCTCTTACTTCCTCCAGCTTGAAGGGCTTGATGACGGCGGTGATCATTTGCATGGTGGTAACTCCTGTAATAGTGAAAACCTGAAGCCCTGAATGTTCAGGCCCTGAATTTGTTCGTCATGGGATAGCGCCAATCCTTGCCAAAGCTGCGGCGCGTGACGCGCACCCCTACGGGCGCCTGCCTGCGCTTGTACTCGTTGACCTGGATGAGGCGGGTCACGCGTTCCACATCGGCGCGCGCAAAGCCGGCGCGCACGATGTCCTCCAGCGGCTCGTCATTTTCCATGTAACGCTCAACGATGGCGTCCAGCACCTCGTAGGGCGGCAGACTGTCCTGGTCGGTCTGTTCGGGCCGTAGCTCGGCGCTGGGCGGGCGCGTGATGATGCGCTCGGGGATGGGATTGGCGCCCGTGCCGTAGGGGTCATGGGCATTGCGCCAGCGCGCCAGTGCAAACACGCGCGTCTTGAGCACGTCCTTGATCACGGCAAAGCCGCCCGCCATGTCGCCATACAACGTGCAGTAGCCGGTGGCCAGCTCGCTCTTGTTGCCCGTGGTCAGCACCACGCTGCCGAATTTGTTGGAAAGCGCCATCAGCAGCGTGCCGCGGATCCGCGCCTGCAGGTTTTCCTCGGTCGTGTCCTCGGCCCGCCCCGCAAACTGCGGCGCCAGCGCGGCCTTGAAGGCCTCGAACGGCGGCGCGATGGCGATCTCGTCGTAACGCACCTTGAGGCGCTCGGCCATGTCGCGCGCGTCGATCCAGCTGATGTCGGCCGTGTAGGGCGAAGGCATCATCACCGTGCGCACCCTGTCCGCGCCCAGCGCATCCACGGCAATCGCCAGCACCAGGGCCGAGTCGATGCCGCCCGACAGCCCCAGCAGCGCGCCGGGAAAGCCGTTCTTGCCAATATAGTCGCGCACCCCCAGCACCAGGGCCGACCACAGCTCGGCCTCCCAGCCTTCGGCAGTGGCCACTTCTGCTTCTATAGTGATAGCTGTTGGCGCTTGCGTCACCTGCGCAAACAGCATTTTTTCCTCAAAACCCGGCGCACGCGCGGCGACGCTGCCGTCGGCATTCAGCGCAAACGACCGGCCCTCGAACACCACCTCGTCCTGGCCGCCCACCAGATGCGCGTACACCAGGGGCAGGCCGGTATCGCGCACGCGCTCGCGCATCACCTGCTCGCGCTCCGCCCCCTTGCCCAGGTGGTAGGGCGAGGCGTTGATGGTCAGCAGCAGCTGCGCGCCGGCGTCGCGCGCATGGCGCGCCGGTTCGGGGTACCAGGCGTCCTCGCAGATCAAGAGGCCCAGGCGCAGGCCATCGACCTCGAACACGCAGCTGTCCGCGCCCGGCACGAAGTAGCGGCGCTCGTCAAACACCTCGTAGTTGGGCAGGTATTGCTTGGCGTAGGTCTGCTCGATACGCCCGGCGCGCAGCACGCTGGCGGCGTTGTGGCACAGGCTGCGGCCACCCTCGCCCTGCTCATGCGGCACGCGCTGCGGGTGCCCCACCACCAGGGCCAAGCCTGGCAGGGCCGCCGTAGCTGCGGCCAGATCGGCCACGGCCTGCTCGCAGGCAGACAGGAAGGCCGGCCGCAGGTACAGATCCTCGGCCGCATAGCCGCACAGGGCCAGTTCGGGCGTGAGCAGCAGTCTCGCGCCCGCGGCATGGGCCTCATGCGCGGCGCGGATGATTTTCTGGGCGTTGCCGGCCAGGTCGCCCACGACAAAATTGAGCTGGGCGATGCTGATGAGGAAAGACATAAAGGGAAGGCGAAAAAACGCGGTCAATTATGCCTTCAGCCCCACGCCGCGCGAGGCTGCGGCTTTGGCGTCATGATGCAGGCACCGCTTCCTGCATGCCATGCCCCTGCACACCACCGCCCGCTACGCCCTGCGACTGAATGACTCGGCCGCCCAGGTCGATGCCAGCGCCTGGGATGCCCTGCTCGCGCAGCAGGCACAACCGACCCCCTTCATGCGCCATGCCTACCTGGCGGCGCTGGAGGCCAGCGGCAGCGCCACGGCGCGCACCGGCTGGGCACCGCGCTATGCCACCCTGTGGCAGGGCAAACGGCTGTGCGCCGCCGGCGCCCTGTACCTCAAGGCGCATTCCTTCGGTGAATATGTATTCGACTGGGCCTGGGCCGAGGCCCATGAGCGCCATGGCCTGCCCTACTACCCCAAGGCCGTGGTGGCCGTGCCCTTCACGCCCGTACCTGGCAGCCGTCTGTTGGCCTGCGACGGTGCATCGCGGGCCGCGCTGCTGCGCGCGCTCGTCGCTTGGGCGCGCGAGGCCGGCCTGTCCTCGCTGCATCTGCTGTTCGCAGCCGAAGAGGACTTGGCCGCCGCACGCGCGGCCGGCCTGCTGCTGCGCCATCAGGTGCAGTTCCACTGGCACAACCGGCGCCCGGGCGGCGGCGCCCCGTTTCATGATTTTGACGACTTCCTGGCCTCGCTATCGCAGGACAAGCGCAAGAAAATCCGCCAGGAGCGTCGCCGGGTGCACGAGGCCGGCGTCGGCTTTCGCGTGCTGCACGGACGCGAAATCACCAGCACCGACTGGGATTTCTTCTACCGCTGCTATGAACGCACCTACCTGGAGCATGGCAACCCGCCCTACCTGACGCGGGACTTCTTCGCGCTGATGCAAAGCCACATGCCCGAGGCCTGGGTGCTGTTCGTGGCCGAGCGGAATGGGCGCGGAATCGCTAGCAGCTTGGTAGCTACCAGCGCTTTACCAGTGGGCCAAAATGACGGAAACAGTCTGGAAACCGTAGCCTACGGCCGCTACTGGGGCGCGCTGGAGCGCGTGGACTGCCTGCATTTCGAGGCCTGCTACTACCAGCCCATCGCCTGGTGCATTGCGCAGGGCATACAGCGCTTCGAAGGCGGCGCCCAGGGCGAGCACAAGATGGCGCGCGCCCTCATGCCCGTGCCGGCCGGAAGCGCGCATTGGCTGGCACATCCGGCGTTTGCCCGGGCGGTGGATGACTTCCTGGCGCGCGAGGATTTGCAGGTCTCGCGCTATCTGCAGGAGCTTGAGCGGCGCAGCCCGTTCAGGCAGCCGCCCTGAGCTCGCCGTCACTTTCATTCATCTCGCTGCGCGGCGCCACTCATCAGGCCACGCTTGCCGCCTGCACCAGACCCATCTCAGTCCCGCTGAGCAGCGACGCAATATCCACCACGATCAACATGCGCTCGCCGGTCGTGGCGATGCCGCGCACGAACGAAGCGTCCACCTGCCCCTGGAACTGCGGCGCCGGCTTGATGGCCTCGGCCTGCAGTGCCACCACGTCGGCCACCGCATCCACCACGGCGCCCAAAATGGTGCCACCCACGTTGAGGATGATGACCACGGTGAAGTCGGTGTAGTCGGCCGTTGCACAAGCGAGCTTGATGCGCAGATCGACGATGGGCACGATGACACCGCGCAGGTCGATCACACCCTTGATGAATTCCGGCGCATGGGCCATGCGCGTTGGCGGCTCGTAGGAGCGGATTTCCTGCACGCGCAGGATGTCAATGCCGTACTCCTCCTGCCCCAGGCGAAAGGTCAAATACTCCGCGGTGCTGCTTGCGTTGGCTTTGACCGAGGAAGAACGCTGGGCGGCAGAAGAAAACATGGCAACTCCTTGGAAATGGTCTTGGGCAACTGCCAAAACGAGTACGCGTCGCGTGGCATTCGCCACAGTATTTGGTTACTAAATTTGACAATACTACCAAAACCATACATTCGCGCAGACAGGGGGCCGGAGCGACCAAACAAAAAGCCTGCCAGCAAAACGTTGCAAGCAGGCTCGTCCGGTGAGACGGGCGGCCGAGAAGGCCGCGTTACAGGTTAACCCTTCTTGTAGCTCTCCACGCCATCCAGGATTTCCTTTTGGGCATCCTCGATACCGCCCCAGCCCAGCACCTTGACCCATTTGCCATCTTCCAGATCCTTGTAATGCTCGAAGAAATGGCTGATGGCTTTCAGGCGCATGGGGTTCACGTCATCCACCGACTTCCAGTTCTCATACATCTTGAGAACCTTGCTGGTAGGCACGGCCAGCACCTTGCCATCGATACCCGCTTCATCCTCCATCTTGAGGATACCCAGCGCGCGGCAGGGCACGACCACGCCGGGCAGCAGAGGATAGGGGGTGACCACCAGCACATCCACCGGATCGCCATCACCCGACAGGGTCTGGGGGATGTAGCCATAGTTGCAGGGGTAGTACATGGCGACGGTCAGGAAGCGATCCACGAAGACGGCGCCGGACTCCTTGTCCACTTCGTACTTCACGGGATCGGCTTCTGCGGGGATTTCGATCACCACGTTGAAGGTTTCGGGAATGTTCTTGCCGGGCTTGACGTTGTTCAGCGACATGGTTGGAAGTGGAGTGGTGGATTGACCAAGGTTCCCGAATCTGTCGCAACGCAAGTCGTTGCATTTGCAGTGTCGGGATTAACCCTGGATTTTAGGCCCAGACTCCTTGCTGCCAGCTTGCAGGCCCAGGTTTCGAAGTAAATTGGTTGTGTTGGCCAATCGTCTCCAGCGCATTTGCGGCTCCGGCATGGCGAGGAAGCAACGCAGCGGAAGCACTTCCCCGGCGTTGCGCTTCTACCCGTGTGACCCCTTGTGTATGGAGATCGCGTATGGCTGGACAAACAGCACTGACATCCCCCCTGATACTGGCTCTGGTGTGCGGCGTGCTCGCCGTGGTGTACGGACTTTGGGCCCGCGGCTGGATTCTGGCCAAGGACGCGGGCAATGCCCGCATGCAGGAGATTGCCGCCGCCATCCAGGCAGGCGCCGCAGCCTATCTGGCACGCCAATACAAGACCATTGCCCTGGTGGGCGTGGTGTTGGCGGTGTTGATCGGCCTGTTCCTTGATCCGATCACGGCGGTTGGTTTTGTGGTGGGCGCCATCCTCTCGGGCGCCTGCGGCTTCATCGGCATGAACGTATCGGTGCGCGCCAACGTGCGTACCGCCCAGGCCGCCACGCAGGGCATGGGGCCGGCGCTGGATGTCGCGTTTCGCGGCGGCGCCATCACCGGCATGCTGGTGGTGGGCCTGGGCCTCCTGGGCGTGACCGGCTTTGCCTGGTTCCTGCTGGGCCGCGCGGGGGCCGATGCGCAACTGGCTGCCACGCTCAACCCGCTAATCGGATTTGCCTTCGGCTCTTCGCTCATCTCCATCTTTGCGCGCCTGGGCGGCGGCATCTTCACCAAGGGCGCCGACGTGGGCGCCGACCTGGTGGGCAAGGTGGAGGCCGGCATCCCCGAGGATGACCCGCGCAACCCCGCCGTCATTGCAGACAACGTGGGCGACAACGTGGGCGACTGCGCCGGCATGGCGGCCGACCTGTTCGAAACCTACGCCGTGACGCTGATCGCCACCATGGTGTTGGGCGCATTGCTCATTGGCGCTGCGCCGACAGCGGCCGTGGCCTATCCGCTGGCGCTGGGGGCGGTGTCCATCGTCGCCTCCATCATCGGCTGCTTCTTCGTCAAGGCCAGCCCGGGCATGAAGAACGTCATGCCGGCGCTCTACAAGGGCCTGGCGATCGCGGGCGTGCTCTCGCTCATCGCCTTCTGGTTCGTCACCGCCTGGATCATTCCGGACAACGCCCTGGGCGGCAGCGGCGCGGCCATGCGCCTGTTTGGCGCCTGCGCCACCGGCCTGGTGCTGACGGCCGCGCTGGTATGGATCACCGAGTTCTACACCGGCACGCAATACTCGCCCGTGCAGCACATCGCCCAGGCCTCGACCACGGGCCACGGTACCAACATCATCGCCGGGCTGGGCGTGTCCATGCGCTCCACGGCCTGGCCGGTGCTCTTCGTGTGCGCCGCCATCATCGTGTCCTACATGCTGGCCGGCCTGTATGGCGTGGCCGTCGCCGCGATGTCCATGCTGTCCATGGCGGGCATCGTGGTGGCGCTGGACGCCTACGGCCCCATCACTGACAACGCCGGCGGCATTGCCGAAATGGCCGAACTGCCCAGCAGCGTGCGCGACATCACCGACCCGCTGGACGCCGTGGGCAACACCACCAAGGCCGTCACCAAGGGCTACGCCATCGGCTCGGCGGGCCTGGCCGCCCTGGTGCTGTTTGCCGACTACACGCACAAGCTCGACAGCTACGGCCAGGCCGTGAAGTTCGACCTGTCCGACCCCATGGTCATCGTCGGCCTGTTCATTGGCGGCCTGATCCCCTACCTGTTCGGCGCCATGGCCATGGAGGCCGTGGGCCGCGCCGCCGGCAGCGTGGTGGTCGAGGTGCGGCGCCAGTTCCACGAGATCAAGGGCATCATGGAAGGCACGGCCAAGCCCGAATACGGCCGCGCCGTGGACATGCTGACCAGCGCCGCCATCAAGGAGATGATCATCCCCAGCCTGCTGCCCGTGGCCGTGCCCATCATCGTGGGCCTGGCACTGGGCCCCAAGGCGCTGGGCGGCCTGCTCATGGGCACCATCGTCACCGGCCTGTTCGTGGCGATTTCCATGTGCACCGGCGGCGGCGCCTGGGACAACGCCAAAAAGTACATCGAGGACGGCCACCACGGCGGCAAGGGCAGCGAGGCGCACAAGGCCGCCGTGACCGGCGACACCGTGGGCGACCCCTACAAGGACACGGCCGGCCCGGCCGTGAACCCGCTGATCAAGATCATCAACATCGTGGCCCTGCTCATCGTGCCGCTGGTGGTTGCGATGCACGGTGGTGCCAAGGTGGCTGCCCAGCCCCCCGTCGCCCCGGCAGCGCAAGTGGGTGCGGGTGCATCAGCGGTGACCGCGCCAGGCAACATGGCCGATGATGCAGCCTCCGTCGTCGTCGAGAACGAGAAGGTCATTTTCTACTTTGCTACCGGCAAGACGGCGCCGCACGCCGATGGTGCCGGCGCCCTGGCACGCATCGTTGACGGCACCAAGGCTGGCAAGAAGGCCGTCATCAGCGGCTACGTGGACAGCACCGGCAGCGCCGCCGCCAACGCCGAGATCGCCAAGCAGCGTGCCCTGGCGGTGCGTGACCTGCTTGTCGGCCTGGGCGTGGCAGACGATCAGATCGAGCTGCAAAAGCCTTCCGACATCCAGGCCGGCAGCGGAGCGCAGGCGCGCCGTGTGGAGGTAACGCTGATGTGAGCACAAGGCTCGGCTGACAGAGAAAAACCCGCGTTGCGCGGGTTTTTCGTTTCTGCGGCCACGCCGCTCTGGTGGGGCGCATGGCAACGGGCATTCAGCCTGCGGCTTGAGCCTTGCCTCTCGGCCCCGCACCGCGTCTCAACAACACCCCGGCCGGCCGCCGCCATAGCGTGCCTGCATGCGGTTCTTGAAGAACTCCTCATAGCTGAGCGGCTCGTCCTCTGGATGCGTGCGGCGCATGTGCGCCACGTACTGGCCGTAGTCGGGCACGCCCACCATCATGCGCGCAGCGCGTGCCAGGTAGCTTCCGCCTTCCTGCGCTGCGTGCGCAAGTTGGCTCAATGCAGCAAGCCCGGGCATGGCGTTACGCTCCCCCTGCCGGAAGGGGTTGGTACGGTGTCTCGCGCACGCTGGGCTTGTTGTGCGAACGGGCGTGCAGCACGGCCTTGATGCCAAAGACCACCCCGGCGACAACAACCAGCATGAAGACAGCGCACAAGGCGGCATCCAGATAGTTGTTGAAGACTATCTGTTGCATCTGCTCAATTGTGAGCCCCTTGGCGGGCACCGTTCCATCCGCCTGACGCGTGGCAATCTCAGCGCTGAACTTGCGTGCCGTGGCAATGAAACTCACCTGCGGGTCAGCTGAAAACAGCTTGAGCCAGCCGGCACTCAAGGTGCACGCCAGCAACCAGAGCGTCGGCACCACCGTGACCCAGGCATAGCGATCCTTCTTCATGCGGAACAACACCACCGTGCCCAGCGTAAGCGCCAGCGCCGCCAGCATTTGATTGGCAATGCCAAACAACGGCCACAGTGTGTTGATGCCGCCCAGCGGATCGACCACCCCTTGGTAGAGGAAAAATCCCCAGGCCGCGACGCACAGACAGGTGGAGATCACGTTGGCTGGCAACGAATCGGTGCGCCCCATGGACGGGATAAAGGTGCCCAGCAAGTCCTGCAGCATGAAACGGCCAGCGCGCGTGCCGGCATCCACGGCGGTCAAAATGAACAAGGCCTCGAACAGGATCGCGAAGTGGTACCAGAAGGCCATCATGCCCTCGCCGCCAAACAGCTGGTGCAGGATATGCGCCATGCCGACCGCCAGCGTCGGTGCCCCGCCAGCGCGCGAGATGATGCTGGTTTCACCGACTTCCTTGGCAGTGGCCACCAGCAGATCGGGCGTCACCGCAAAACCCCAGGACGACACCACCTGCGCCACCTGATCGGGCGTGGTGCCGATCAGTGCTGCCGGGCTGTTCATGGCGAAGTACACGCCCGGCTCGATGACACAAGCTGCAATCAAGGCCATCGAGGCAACGGCGGACTCCATCAGCATGCCGCCGTAGCCGATGAACCGTGCCTGCGATTCGTTCTCGAGCAGCTTCGGGGTGGTTCCAGAAGAAATCAGCGCATGGAAGCCTGACACCGCGCCGCATGCAATGGTGATGAACAGGAAGGGGAACAGGCTGCCAGACCATACCGGGCCGGTGCCGTCGATGTAGCGGGTCAGCGCAGGCATTTGCATTTGCGGTGCCACGAAGATGATGCTGCCGGCCAGCAGCACGATGAAACCAATTTTCAGAAAGGTCGACAGGTAGTCACGCGGCGCGAGCAGCAGCCACACGGGCAGCATGGCGGCCACGGCGCCATAGATGATCAAAATCCAGGTCAGCCCCACGCCGCTGTAATCGAACCACGGCGCCAATGTGGGGCTGGCCGCCACATCCTGACCATAGACAATGGCCAGCATGAGCAGCACGAAGCCGATCACCGAGACCTCGCCAATACGCCCCGGCCGGATGAAACGCAGATAAATGCCCATGAAGACGGCAATCGGCACCGTGGCGGCCACCGTGAACACGCCCCAGGGGGAATGGATCAAGGCCTTCACAACGATCATCGCCAGCACCGCCAGGATGATGATCATGATGGTGAAGGCGCCAAAAAGCGCAATCACGCCGGCCACCGGCCCCATCTCCGTCTTGATCAGGTCGCCCAGCGACTTGCCATCGCGCCTTGTCGAGATGAACAGCACGACAAAGTCCTGCACGGCACCGGCAAAGACCACGCCCGCCAATATCCACAAGATGCCCGGCAGGTAGCCCATCTGGGCCGCCAGCACCGGGCCCACCAGCGGGCCGGCGCCGGCAATGGCCGCGAAGTGGTGGCCGAACAAGACGTACTTGTCCGTCGGCACGTAGTCCATGCCATCGTTGTGGCGCCAGGCCGGTGTCATGCGGCTGGAGTCCAGCTCGAGTACCTTCTCGGCAATGAATTTGCTGTAGAAGCGGTAGGCAATCAGGTACACGCAGACGGCCGCCACGATCAGCCAGACGGCATTGATCGACTCCCCCCGGTGCAGCGCAATCACGCCCAGGGCCCAGGCGCCCGCGATCGCTATCAAGCCCCAGATCAGCCAGCTTCGCAGCGGACTGCCGCGAGTCACAGAGTTCACGGTCATTGCTTGTCTCCTCTCAATCGCCTTGAGTATTGGCCTTGGATGTTGGCCTTGCTCGCTGCGCAGGCGCAGTGCGCCGCGCATCTTCTCGCCGGCGCCTGCCCGCAGCAAGCCATTGCCCCTGCGGCAGACTCCAGCTTGTACGCATGATCGCCAACGCTGACGCAAAAATCCATAATCCGCGGTTCTGCGGCCTGCAAGCGCCTTGCAGCGGACTGCCAAGCTCTTGCCAACGGGGTGTCTGCATCCACTGCGCATCTGCCGCACATCTGCCGCACAATCGGCGGCATGCAGCACCACTTCATCGCCAACGCCAGCGTGGCCTCGTCCTCGGGGCGCACCATTGCGGTCATTGACCCCTCGGACGGCCAGCCCTACGACGAGATCCAGCGCGGCACGGCCGAAGACATTGCCGCTGCCGTGCGCGCCGCGCAGCAGTGCTACGACGGTGTCTGGCGCAAGCTGGCACCGGCCGAACGCGGCCGGCTGCTGCAGCGCCTGTCCGCCAAGATCACCGAGCATGCCGAGGAGCTGGCCGCCATAGAGCAGCGCGACTGCGGCAAGCCCACCAAACAGGCGCGCGCCGACGCCGCCGCCCTGGCGCGCTACTTCGAGTTCTACGCCGGCGCCTGCGACAAGCTGCATGGCGAGACCATTCCCTATCAGGAGGGATTCAGCGTGCTCACCTGGCGCGAGCCGCATGGCGTGACCGGCCATATCGTGCCCTGGAACTACCCCATGCAGATCTTCGGCCGCTGCGTCGCCGCGGCGCTGGCAGCGGGCAACGTGTGCGTGGTCAAGCCATCAGAGGATGCCTGCCTGTCGCTGTTGCGCGTGGCGCAGCTCGCGGCCGAGGCGGGCTTTCCGACCGGCGCCATCAACATCGTCACCGGCTACGGCCACGAGGTGGGCGACGCGCTGGCGCGCCACCCGGGCGTGCACCACATCAGCTTCACCGGCAGCCCCCGCATCGGCACGCTGATCCAGCAGGCCGCCGCCGAGCGCCACTGCCCGGTGACGCTGGAGCTGGGCGGCAAGAGCCCGCAGATCGTCTTTGCCGATGCGGATCTCGACGCGGCCGTGCCCGCGATCGTCAATGCCATCACGCAGAACGCCGGCCAGACCTGCTCGGCCGGCTCGCGCCTGCTCATCGACTCGCTGATCTACGAGCCGCTGCTGGAGCGCCTGGCCCACGCCTTCGAGCAGCTGCGCGTAGGCCCTGCGGCCATGGATCTGGATCTGGGCCCGCTGATCCGCCAAAGCCAGCAGCAGCGCGTGTGGGACTTCCTGTCCGACGCCCATGTGGCCGGCATTCCCCTGGTGGCGCAAGGCACCGTGGTCGACGAGGCGCCCGACACGGGCTATTACCAGGCGCCCACCCTGCTGCGTGACGTGCCCGTGGATCACCGCCTGGCGCAGCAGGAGGTCTTCGGCCCGGTGCTCGCCGCCATGGCGTTCCACGACGAGGATCACGCCGTGCAGCTGGCCAACGCCACGCCCTTCGGCCTGGTGGCCGGCGTATGGACGCGCGACGGCGCGCGCCAGTTGCGCATGGCACGGAGCGTTGCCAGCGGCCAGGTGTTCATCAACAACTATGGCGCCCGCGGCGGCGTGGAGCTGCCGTTTGGCGGCGTGAAATCCAGCGGCCACGGACGTGAAAAGGGCTTCGAGGCCCTTTACGGCTTCACCATCCTCAAGACCGTGGCCATCCGCCACGGTTGATTTGTTCCAGCTTCCCCATCCACACCATGCCTTTGTCTCCCCCGGTTCCACGCACTGCCAGACATATCCGCCGCATCACCTACCAGGGTTTTGAACGCGATGACGGACTCTGGGATATCGAGGGCGAACTGCACGACAGCAAGACACATGACCTGCCCTCGCTGCGCAACCCCGGCCAGGTGCGCCGCGCCGGCGACCCCGTGCACCATATGTGGCTGCGCGTGACGGTGAACCGCGACCTGGTCGTACAAGCCATCGAGTCCGCCATGGACGCCCATCCCCTGGCCGAATGCCCCGAGGCGCAGCGCGCCCTGCAGGCCATGGTGGGCTGCAGCATGGCGCGCGGCTGGCGCCAGTCCATCCAGACCCACCTGGGCGGCGTGGCCAGTTGCACGCATCTGCGCGAACTGCTCACCAACCTGGCCACAGCCACGTTCCAGAGCATCAGCGCCGCCTTTAAGAGCCAGAGTGACGCACCGCCGCGCCACCTGGGCCAGTGCACCGGCTGGGACTACAACGGCCAGGGCGTGAAGCTGTATTACCCCCAGTTCTATGGCCGGGCGACGAAAGCGGATTGATGCACGTCAATCCACATGCCACCACCCATACCCCTACGCCGCCCATGGGGCACAATTTGCGCATGGCTGAACGTGTCATTCCCATCGTGGATCAGCGCAGCAAGGTGCTGCAGCCCCAGGTACCCGCCGCAGCGACCCATACGCTCGCCACGGGGCAGCTGTACGACACGCGCGCGCGCCCGCTGCGCGACCTGCGCATCAGCGTCACCGACCGCTGCAACTTCCGCTGCGGCTACTGCATGCCCAAGGAGGTGTTCGGCAAGGAGTACCGCTATCTGTCGCACGACGACCTGCTCAGGTTTGAGGAAATCACGCGGCTGGCGCGGCTGTTCATGGCGCATGGCGTGCACAAGATCCGCCTGACGGGCGGCGAGCCGCTGCTGCGCAAGCATCTGGAGCGGCTCGTCGAACAGCTGGCCGAGCTGCGCACCACCGAGGGCCGCGTGCCCGACCTGACGCTGACCACCAACGGCTCGCTGCTGGCGCGCAAGGCGCGCGCGCTCAAGGACGCCGGCCTGCAGCGCGTCACGGTGAGCCTGGACAGCCTGGATGACGCGGTGTTCCGCCGCATGAACGACGTGGACTTCCCCGTGGCCGAAGTGCTGGCCGGCATCGAGGCCGCGCAGGCCGCGGGCCTTGCGCACATCAAGGTCAACATGGTGGTCAAGCGCGGCACCAACGACCACGAGATACCGCGCATGGCGCGGCACTTCCGCGGCACCGGCATCACGCTGCGCTTCATCGAGTACATGGACGTGGGCGCCACCAACGGCTGGCGCATGGATCAGGTCGTGCCCTCGGCCGAGGTCATCGCGCGCCTTCGGGCCGAACTGCCGCTGGTGCCGCTTGCGCCCAGCGCCCTGGGCGAGACCGCGCAGCGCTGGGGCTGGGCAGGCGCCGACGGCCGCCACGACCCCGGCCTGGGCGAGGTCGGCGTGATCAGCAGCGTCACCCAGGCCTTCTGCGGCGACTGCAACCGCGCCCGCCTGTCCATGGAAGGGCGGCTGTACCTGTGCCTGTTCGCCACCCAGGGCTGGGATCTGCGCAGCCTGCTGCGCGGCGCCGCCAGCGACGCGCAGATCAGCGCCGCCATCGCCAACATCTGGCAGGGCCGCAGCGACCGCTATTCCGAGCTGCGCGCCAGCCTGCCGGCCGACACTGGCACCGGCGGGCGGCGCATAGAGATGAGCTACATCGGCGGCTGAAGCGGCCCGGCCACCACCCCACGCATGCCCCGCACCCACGACATCACGGGCCTGGTTCTCGCCGGCGGGCGCGGCTCGCGCATGGGCGGCGTGGACAAGGGCCTGCAGGGCTTTCGCGGCCGGCCGCTGGCACTGCACACGCTGCTGCGCCTGCAGCCCCAGGTGGGCCGCGTGATGATCAACGCCAATCGCAACCTGCCGGACTATGCAGCTTTTGGCGCACCGGTCTGGCCCGACGGGCTGGCCGGCTATGCCGGGCCGCTGGCCGGTTTTCTCGTCGGGCTGGAGCACTGCCATACCCCCTGGCTGCTCACCGTTCCCTGCGACACACCGCTGTTCCCCACCGACCTGGCGCCCCGCCTGGCCGCCGCCGCAGCCGCCCAGGGTGCCGACATCGCCATGGCCGCGGCCCCCGAGCCGGAGCCAGACGGCGGCACCCGCCTGCGCCCCCAGCCGGTGTTCTGCCTGCTGCGCGCGAGCCTGCTGGAGAGCCTGCAGCGCTTTACCCAGGAGGGCGGACGCCAGGTAGGCCGCTGGACTGCGCAGCACCCCTGCGCCATCGTGGCCTTCGACCAGCCGGGCGATGACCCGCTGGCCTTTCGCAACGCCAACACCCTGGCCGAACTGCACACACTGCAGGGCCAGGCAGCGCCATGATGCCCAAGCCCCCTGCCCCGGCCGCCGCGCGCATCACCGTTCTGACGGCCGCCCATGCGCCGGCCTACAAGGCGCTGCGCGACGAGGCCCTGCGCTGTGCCCCCGAGGCCTTCACCAGCGACTACGCGACTGCCGTGCAACGGCCAGCCCAGGCCTACGCGCCTCGCCTGGCCCTGCCGGCGGACGACGGGTTTTTCCTGGGTGCATGGGATGCGGACGGTTCGCTGCTGGGCAGCATAGGCTGCGAGCGCGAGCAGCGCGCCCAGCAACGCCACATGGCCACCGTGGTCGCCATGATGGTGGCGCCAACCGCGCAGCGCCGCGGCATTGGCCGCCAGCTGCTGCAGGCCTGCCTGGCGCGGGCCGGGCAGATTAGCGGGCTGGAGCAACTGGTGCTCACGGTCACCGCCGACAATGCGCATGCGGTGCGCCTGTACCAAAGCGCCGGCTTTACGCCCTATGGCCGGCTGCCACGGGCCATCGTGGTGGCGGGCGTGGGCTACGACAAACTGCACATGCTGCGGCTGCTGCCTTCATCCCCCCGGTGGCCATCGACTGCACCCCATGAAGACCATTGACGCAATGGAAGTTTGAAGGAGCGATTTGAAATGCCCTACCACGCACAACACCTGGCCCAAGCCCCCACACGCGAAGCCGTCGATCAGCTCCAGGGCGCTGCCGTACTTGAATTTGGCACGCCCTGGTGCGGGCATTGCCAGGGCGCCCAGCCACTGATAGAGCAGGCTCTGAAGGAACAGTCCGGCGTGCAGCACCTCAAGGTCGAAGACGGCCCTGGCCGCCCCCTGGGCCGCAGCTACCGCGTCAAGCTCTGGCCCACGCTCGTTTTCCTGCGCGACGGGCAGGAAGTGTCGCGCCTCGTGCGGCCGCAGGCGACGCGGGAGATCCAGGACGCACTGCAAGGCATTGCCCCATGACCGGCTCCCCGCCCATTGCCGAAACCGAGTTGCGCGCCCATGCGGCAGAGGCTGGCGCGCACCCGCGCTGCGCCGATTGCACAGCACTGCAAAAGCCCGGCTGGGAATCGATTTCCGGCGCGATGCAGACCTCGCACCTGCAGCGCGTTGGCGCCCTGGGGACAGAGGCCGATTGGGAGCGGTTGGACGAATACCACCCACAGGGCACCAACCTCTGGTCGCCCGAGGCGCCCATCGCCCTGGGCTGGCACCCGTACAACCGCTGCACGCTATGGCGCTGCCCCCGCTGCACGGGCGCCTTTCTGCGCTACACGGAGTACGGCGGCTACTACGAGGAAGAGCGCATCCGGCCGCTGCAGGCCGCGCTGATCTGCGCGCCGCCGTTCGGCGGCGGATGAGGCCTGCTGCCTCGCCGACCGCAGCCAGCGATCGCTTCGCTTGGGCCGCAGCCCATGTGGGCGATCTGCGATCCGGCCGTTGGCCTGGGTCTCGTCAATCGATCTTCGCGCCAGTTTCTTTCACCACGCGCTGCCATTTCAGGGTTTCTGCCGACACCATGCGCGCAAAGTCCTCTCTGCTGCGTGGCGTCGAAGTGACACCGAGTGTCTGCAGCCTGTCCTGGAGCGCCTTGCTCTCCAGAGCCTGGTTTGCCGCCGCATGCATCGCCTGTGCGACAGGCTCTGGCGTTCCCTTGGGAGCAAAAAGGCCGTACCAGGGCGTCACGTCGTAACCGGCTACCGTTTCCCCCACGGTTGGCGCCGAGGGCAGGCCCGGCTGTCGTTGGGCGTTGGTCACCGCGAGGATGCGAACCTGTCCACGCTCGACAAATGGCTGAATCGAAGCGGGTGCCTGGAACGAAACATCCACGTCACCTGCAGCAAGCGCCATTGCCGACTCGGCGCCGCCCTTGTAGGGGACATGCAGCATTTGGATGTGAGCGGCTTTTTCCAGCATCGCCCCAGCAAGGTGGTTGACGGTGCCATTGCCGGCGGAGCCGTAGCGCACCGCCTCGGGCTGCTGCCTGGCCTTGGCGATCAAATCTGCCACGGATTTGACGTTCGACTTGGTGTTGGTGACCAGCAGGAACGCGCCGTCGGCCACCGAGGCAATGGGCATGAAATCGCGCGCATTGTCGTATCCGGCCTTGCTGTACAGGGCCGGGTTGATGACCTGCGAGGACTGGTTGAACAGCAGCGTGTAGCCATCGGCCCTTGCGCGTGCGACCGACACGGTACCGATGTTGCCGCCAGCGCCCGGCTTGTTCTCCACCACCATGGGCTGCTTGAGGGTCAGCGACATCTGCTGCGCAAGCAGGCGCAGCATGACATCGCTGGCGCCTCCCGGGGCCTGTGGCACCACGATGGTGATGGGTTTTGAGGGATAGCTCTCCTGCGCCTGCACGACGGGCGCCGCGGACGCGGCGAGGCACGCCACTGCGCAAAGGATGAATGGCTTGATGGCAGTCATAAATCACCTGGCTTGGGTTGAAACGGGATGCGCGAGATGAAGAAGGCAGTCGCCCACCTCGCACATCGCGTTGGGGCGTTCGCACAGCACCATTCCCGCGGTTCCGAAGAACACGGGCACGGGTGAACGATCGAGCGTGGCCGGAAAGTAAATCGATCCCGCCAGATCGCCTTGCTCGACCTGGTCACCCAAGCGGACGGCGCTTTCAAACAGGCCGTTGGCCGGGGCGTACACGTAGTCGTCCGGCAGCGCCTCGATCAGCAGCATCTCGTGCGGCGCCGGCAGGCCCTCCGAAGCAATGATCTCCAGGTGCGCCAGAACACGCTTGATCCCTGCCTCGCACAGCTCTCGGTACGCGCGCTCGACCCAGCCACGCCCGCCGACTTCGGTCCCGATGCGGAGGATCTTGTTGCGCGTGGCGGCTTCGGAAATACTTCCGATGCCGCTCTTGCCCTTGATCAACAGCCCATAGGGTGCGCCAAAGTGCCGCATGAGCGTGACGGCATCCAGTGCGCCGCTCTGAGCGTCCGGCTGCACGACCGACGTGCTGCAGGGCAGGTAGTTCAGCGACGAACCGCCGCTGTGGATGTCGAGCACGAGATCGACACGCGGCATCAATTGCGTCTCGACGAAGTGCGCGATCATCTCGCTGGGCGTGCCATCGGCCCGTCCCGGGTACAGCCGGTTCAGGTTGCCATCGTCCAGCGGCGAGGTGCGCGTGCCGGCGAGTGCCGCGGGGTAGTTCGTCATGGGCAGGATGATCAGCTGGCCCTGAATCTGCTCAGCCTCGAAGGCATGCACGAGCCGGGTCAGCGCGACCTGGCCCTCGTACTCGTCGCCGTGCGACCCGGCGAGCAGGAGCACGCGCTTTCCGGTGCCATTTTTGATGCTCACGATGGGGATCGGTAGCCATCCATAGGCGGATCGGTTGACCGAGTGCGGCAGTCGCGCAAAGCCGACATGCTTGCCCTGCGCTTCCAGATCGATATCGACGGTGATTCTGCTTTTGGCCATCGGATGGATTCCTGGTTGAATGAAGTTGTTCATGAATGGACTTGGCTCAGCAGGGCGTCACCAGCTACTTGCCAGGCGCCCGTCTTGGCGCAGGAGCGCACGAATGGGGAAGCGCCGAGCAGCGCTGTGGTCGGTTGCGAAAAGGCAGTTTCATGGAGTCTCCGATCTGTCTGTTGTCTGAAAGCTGCGGGGTCAGGCCGCCCGCTGCACGCAACTTTGACGTCTTCCATGAGATTTGAAAATTCCTTCTTCAATAAGTCTGTGATATAGGATAAGTATCAGAACGGGTTGATGCCGCCGGGGCATGCGAAGAATCTGGAGCCATGGATGCATCGCAGCATGACCGTTCCAAACACCATTGCGGAAAATGGCCGCATGCGCATGGGCCTACGGTCTCAGCCACGCTGCCGAATGGCTCGGCGCTTTGACGTCCGGGATGGGTGCCTGCGCCGGGCGCAGGCTGTGCGGCCTACTTGCGCGCCGACCGCAGCCAGGCGAGCGCCTCGTCCACCATCGGATGGTGGCGCTTCGCATTCCACACGGCGGCGGCGGTCACGACCATGATCTTCTCGAACAGCGGCCGCACCACCACGTTGGCGGGGGCCAGCCGGCGCATGGACGCGGGCACCAGCGCCACGCCCTGGCCGCAGCCCACGTAGGCGATCTGCGAGCCGACGGAGCGCACCTCGTGCAGCACGCGCGGCGCGAAGCCGTGCGCGCGGCAGGTGTGGGTGAGCAGGTCGAAGTACACGGGGCTGACCTGCCGCGCCGACATCACCAGCGGCTCGTTGGCCAGCGATTTGAGCCGCACGCGCGCCTGCCCCGCCAGCGCGTGCCCGGCGGGCAGCGCCACGGCCAGCCGGTCTTCCGTGAGCGGCAGCACGGAGATGCCGTGGCCCACCTCGCCGTCGAGCCGCGCGAAGGCCAGGTCTAGCTCGCCCGCCTCCAGGTTCGCGATGGCGTCCACGCTGTCGATCTCGCGCACGAACACCGTGAGCTTGGGGTGCGTCTGCTTCAGGTGCTCCAGCAGCCTGGGCACCGTCTCCAGCATGGCCGAGGTGATGGCGCCCACGTGCAGCACGCCCGACTGGCCCGCCGCCACCTCGCGCACCACGCGCTCCAGCTGCTCGACCTGCAGCGCGAACTGGCGCACCGCGGGCAGGATGGCCGCGCCCGCCGGACTGAGCTGCGTGCCGCGCCGCGAGCGCTCAAACAGCCGCAGCCCCAGCGAATGCTCCAGCACCTTGATCTGCTCGGTGAGCGGCGGCTGCGACATGGCCAGCCGCGCGGCGGCGCGGCCGAAGTTCTGCTCCTCGGCCACGGCCAGGAACATCCAAAGCTGGCGGATCAGGCGGTAGTCGATGGTGCTCATGATTCCGGAATCCGTATGAGTCAGATATTTGATTTGTATTTTACGTATCAGCCATGCGGCACGACCATCGGGCCATTCCCCATGAAAGGCATTGCCGTGACGACCCCACTCTCCTTCCTCGAACGCCTCGCGACGCTGGACACCAACACCGTCTCCGACGCGCTCGACTTCCTCGGCCTGCCCGGCGCCACCTACGGCCTGCGCCCGCTGTGGGACTGCCCCAAGGTGGTGGGCCGCGCCAGCACCATCCAGCTCGGCCCCAAGGGCGACGCCCGGCCCACGGTGCACCTGATCTCGCCCGTGATCGACGCGGTGGCCAGCGACGAGCGCGTGCTGGTGGTGGCGGGGGGCGTGGAGGGCATCTCGTGCTGGGGCGACATCCTGGCCAACGCCGCCGTGGCGAAGAAGGTGCGCGGCACCGTCATCGACGGCCTGAGCCGCGACATCGACGGCAGCGCCGACATCGGCTACCCGGTCTATGGGCGCGGCGTGACCATGATCAGCGCGCGCAACCGCGTGATCCAGATCGATTCGGGCACGCCCGTGCAGATGGCGGGCGTCACCGTGCACGAGGACGACTACGTGATCGCAGACCGCTGCGGCACGGTCTTCGTGCCGGCCGCACGCATCGAGGAAGTGCTCGATCTGGGCGAGCGCATCGCCCGCCGCCAGGACGGCATGGTGGCCGCCGTGCGCGCGGGCCGCTCCGTGGCCGAGGTGATGCACGACAAGGAATTCGAGGCCATCACCGCCCCGCGAAAGTAATTCAAAAACGATAGCTATCAGCGCTTGATGGAAAAGCGCTGGAAGCCTATTTCATTAAAATTTTCATACCGGAGACAAACATGCGCTTCAAACGCCTTACCCTGGCCGCAGCCCTGCTGGCCGTTGCCACCAGCGGCGCAGCCTTTGCCCAGGCCCCTGCCGCCTATCCGTGCAAGCTGATCAAGCTGGTATCGCCGTACCCGCCCGGCGGAACCACCGACATCCTGGCGCGCCTGATCCAGCCCGGTCTGGGCCAGGAACTGGGCGCCAACGTGATCGTGGAGAACCGTGCAGGTGCGAGCAGCAATATCGGCACCGAATTCGTGGCCAGCGCCCCGCCCGACGGCTGCACCCTGCTGCTGGGCAACAACACGGGCGTGGCCATCAACCGCAACCTGTACAAGCTGCGCATCGACCCCGTGAAGGGGCTGGCGCCCATCGGCATGGTGGCATCGGTGCCGCTGGTGCTGTACGTGAATGCCGGCGTGCCCGCCAAGAGCTTTTCCGAACTGATGGCGCTGGCCAAAAGCGAACCGGGCAAGCTCAGCTATGCCTCGGGCGGCAGCGGCAGCCCGCAGCACCTGATGGGCGAACTGCTCAAGCTGGAACAGAAGATCGACGTCGTCCACATTCCCTACAAGGGCCAGGGGCCAGCGATGCAGGACGTGGTGTCCGGGCAAGTTCCCATGGCATTCGAGACCACCAGCGTCATCGTCCCGCAACTGGCTTCGGGCCGCATCCGGGCCCTGGCCACGACGGGTGTTGTCCGCCCTGCGAGCCTGCCGAACACTCCCACCATGAAGGAGCTGGGCATGCCGGATTTCGTGACGGAGAACTGGTACGGCCTCTTCGCCACGACAGGCACTCCCACCCCACTGATCCAGCGCCTGAACACCGCACTGAACAAGGTGCTTGGCTCCAAGGACGTGCGCGCCAGCCTGGAGAAGATGGGCTCGTCCGTTCCGCGCACCACGGCCGCCGAGTTCCAGCAATTCATCGCCAAGGAACTGCCGGTGTGGGAGTCGGTGGTCAAGCGCTCTGGCGCCAAGATCGATTAATAACCATTCAGGAACAATACCCATGAACGCACAAGACCAGGAACTGGTCGCCCTCTTCGAAGGCCTCGACACCCCCGGCGTCTCCGACGCCATGGACAAGCTGGGCCTGCACGGCCAGGCACTGGGCATCATGCCGCTGGCCGACTACGCCAAGGCCGTGGTCGGCCCGGCCTTCACCGTCAAGTACGTGCCGGCGAGCAACCCGCCAGGCACCGTGGGCGACTTCATCGACGACGTGGCGCCGGGCGACGTGGTGGTGATCGACAACGACGGCCGCACCGACTGCACCGTGTGGGGCGACATCATGACCCAGTACGCCGGCCAGCGCGGCATTGCCGCCACGGTGATCGACGGCGTGTGCCGCGACGTCGGCAAGGCGCTGGGCGACGGCTATCCCATGTTCTCGGCGGGCCGCTTCATGCGCACCGGCAAGGATCGCGTGCAGGTCGAGTCGGTGAACACCACCGTGGCCATTGGCACCGTGCGCGTGGCCGCGCGCGACATCGTGGTGGCCGATGCCAACGGCGTCGTCATCGTGCCGCGCGGGCGCGCCCGCGAGGTGGCCGAGACCGCCCGCAGGATCGAGGAAGTGGAATCGCGCATCCGCGAGCAGATCGCGCAGGGCAAGACCCTGGGCGAGGCGCGCGCGGCGCTCGGCTACCACAAGCTGCAGACCAAGGAGTGAGTGCCATGAGCTACAGCACTGCGCAACTGGAGCAGGCCCGCACGCTGGGCACGTCCACGCTGTTCGAGGCCTCGGGCCTGGCCACCAGCGCCGCCGACGCGGCCATCCGCCCGGTGTGGGCGGGCGCCAGCATCGCCGGGCCGGCCTATCCGCTCGAATGCTCGCCGGGCGACAACCTGGCCATCCACATCGCGATGGAGAAGGCGCCGCGCGGCAGCATCCTCATCATCTCCACCGGCGGCTTCGTCGCCGGCTACTGGGGCGAGGTGCTCACGGTGGCGGCCGAGACGGCGGGCATCGCCGGCCTGGTGATCGACGGCGGCGTGCGCGACATCGCGGCGCTCAGCCGCCGGCGCTTCGCGGCGTTCACGCGCGGTGTCTCGATGCGCGGCACCATCAAGGCCAGCGCGCCCTCGGTGGGCCAGCCCATCAGCTTCACCGGCACGCCGGTGGCGACGGGCGACCTGGTCGTGGCCGACGATGACGGCGTGCTCGTCATTCCCGCGGCCCATGTCGAACACACGCTGGCGCAAGGACAGGCCCGCGCCGACAAGGAGGCCCGGATGATGCAAGCGCTGACGCAAGGCCAATCCACGCTTGAGCTGATGAACCTCACGAGCTGGAGGCGAGCCTGATGAGCGCGCCTGTCCACAGCCTGAACCGCTTCCTGGCCGAGGCCAGGCCTTCTGCCACCTACAAGGTCATGGATCGCGTGGCGGCGCGCCGCGCGGCGGGTGGCCAGGTGATATCGCTCAGCGCGGGCGAGCCCGACTTCGACACACCGGCCCATGTGTGCGAGGCCGGCATCGCCGCCATCCGCGCCGGCCATACGCGCTACACGCAGGTGGCCGGCCTGCGCGCGCTGCGCGAGGCCGTGGCCGCCAAGTTCCGGCGCGAGAACGGGCTTGATGTCGATTGGCAAGACACGCTGGTGTGCAGCGGCGGCAAGCAGGTCATCTTCAACGCGCTGGCCGCCACGCTGAACGAGGGCGACGAGGTCATCGTGCCCGCGCCCTACTGGGTGAGCTACCCCGAGATCGTGCAACTGTGCGGCGGCAAGGCCGTCACCGTCGCCTGTGGGGCGGACAGCGGCTTCAAGCTCACGCCCGATGCGCTGGCCGCTGCCATCACGCCACGCACGCGCTGGCTCATCCTCAACTCGCCCTCCAACCCCACGGGCGCCGTCTACGGCCGTGCCGAGCTGCAGGCGCTGGCCGAGGTGCTGCGCGCGCATCCGCAGGTGCTGGTGCTGTCCGACGACATCTACGAGCACCTGATCTTCGACGGCCTCGCCTTCCACACGCTGGCCCAGGTGGAGCCACGCCTGCGCGAGCGCGTGCTGACCATGAACGGCGTCTCCAAGGCGTATGCCATGACCGGCTGGCGCATCGGCTTCGGCACGGGGCCCGCCTGGCTGATCGAGGCCATGGAAAAGCTGCAGGGCCAGCAGACCTCGGGCGCCTGCACCATCTCGCAGCACGCCGCGCTGGCCGCGCTGACCGGGCCGCAGGACTTCATCCAGCAGTCGCGCACGGCCTTCCAGCGGCGGCGCGACATGGTGGTCGAGCTGCTGAACCAGGCGCCGGGCCTGCACTGCGAAGTGCCGCGGGGCGCGTTCTACGCCTTCGCCTCGTGCGAAGCGCTGATCGGCAAGACCACACAAGCGGGCACCAGGCTGAACAGCGACGAGGACGTGGTGAATGCGCTGCTGGACGAAGCGGGCGTGGCCACCGTGCATGGCAGCGCCTTTGGCCTCGGGCCCTACATCCGCATCGCCTATGCGCTAGACGATGTATCGCTGCGACAGGCCTGCGAGGCAATTCAGAAGTTCAACCGGACGCTGCTAGATTGAACCCGGCAGGTATCGCCGGGCGCTTCATCTCAACAACGGAGGTCGTATGCCCCAAGAATTTGCGTCAACGCGCATTGCCATCACGGTCGATGGCGCCGCGCTGGATGTCTCCGCCATTCACCGCGCGGGTGACAAGGCCCCCGTCCTGTTCCTGCACGGCTTTGGTTCCAGCAAGGAAGACTTTGCCGACATCGTGCGGCACCCTGAGTTCGACGGGCACCCCTTCCTGGCGTTCGATGCGCCCGGCTGTGGTGAAACCCGTTGCTCCGATGTGTCGAAGGTCAGCATCGCAGTTCAGGTGAAGGCGGCGCTGGCCATGCTGGACTGGGCCGGCTTTGAGCGCTTTCACCTGGTGGGTCATTCCATGGGCGCGCTGGCCGCGCTGATGCTGGCGCACGCGCATGCGGATCGCGTGCTCAGCTTCGTCAACATCAAGGGCAACCTGGCGCCCGAGGACTGCTTTCTCAGCCGCCAGATCTTCGACCACCCGCAGGACGATGTGCAGCGCTTCTTCGACGACTTCGTTGCGCGCACCCTGGTGGCACCGTACTACGCCAGCGCCTTGTACGCGGCAAGCCTGCGCCACAAGGTTCAGGTCGCGGCCGTGGGCGGAATCTTTCGCTCGATGGTCGAGCTCTCGGACAACGGCGAACTGCTGGAAAAGTTCCTGGCCTTGCCGTTTCCGAAGATGTTCATGTATGGCGAGCAGTACGCAACGCTGAGCTACCTGCCACACCTGCAGGCCCACGGCGTGCGCCTGTCCGAGATCGCCCAGTGCGGACACTTCCCGATGTACTCCAACCCCGCCGCGATGTGGCGGGAGATCGCCGATTTCCATTCAAGGCGGCCGTAGCCCCCTCAATCAAAACCAAACCACAAGTACAACCATGAGGTATCTACACAGGTCTTTACGCTGCACCTCTCCCCTCTCCCCGTCGCGGGAGAGGGGTCGGGGGAGAGGGGGTAGTTTGGGCCACGGCCGCTACAGCCCCCTCTCCCCAACCCACTCCCGCAAGGGGAGAGGGAGCAAAACCGACGCCAGATAAGCCTTGCGCACTATCAAAGTAACCATCCCCCGGCAAAGCCGGGGGCTTTCGTTATGTGAGCCGCTCAAAGCGGCTAAACGGGGTCGCTAACGCGGCCCCTCGGGTTGGTGCCGCCTACTGGCGGCTCGTTCATCTCCACAG
>JAFEER010000061.1 GCA_018240985.1 Pseudomonadota bacterium | reverse complement strand
GCCGCCGTGCCCTGCATGGGCGCGTTGATGGCGGCGCGCTCGGCGCCCGCGCGGCGCGGGCCGTTGGGCGAGTTGATCTCGGGCAGGTACAGGCGCCGGCCGAACACGGTCTCGACATAGCCGCGTGCCTTGGCCTGGACCTTGGTGTCCTGCATGTACTGCCACACGCCGGGGTAGCGCTGGAAGTAGCGGTCGATGTAGTTCTTGGCGGCCTGGTTGTCGATACCGAGGTTCTTCGCCAGGCCGTAGCTGCTCATGCCGTAGATCAGGCCGAAGTTGATGACCTTGGCGTAGCGGCGCTGCTCGCTGGACACCTGGTCTACGCCCACGCCGAACACCTCGGCCGCCGTGGCGCGGTGCACGTCCAGGCCCTCGTGGAAGGCACGCAGCAGCGCCGCGTCGCCGCTGATGTGGGCCATGATGCGCAGCTCGATCTGGCTGTAGTCGCAGCTGGCGATGACGCGGCCCGGCGGCGCCACGAAGGCCTCGCGCACGCGCCGGCCCTCGGGCGTGCGGATGGGGATGTTCTGCAGGTTCGGGTCGTTGCTGGACAGCCGCCCGGTGACGGCCACGGCCTGGGCGTAGTGCGTGTGCACGCGGCCGGTGCGCGGGTCGGCCAGCTGGCTGAGCTTGTCGGTATAGGTGCCCTTGAGCTTGGACAGGCTGCGGTGCTCCAGCAGCTTGGCCGGCAGGGGGTAGTCCTCGGCCAGCTTTTCCAGCACCTCCTCGTCGGTGCTGCGCGCGCCGGTGGCGGTCTTCTTCACCACGGGCATGCCGAGCTTGTCGAAAAAGATCTCGCCGAGCTGCTTCGGGCTGCCCAGGTTGAACGGCTGGCCGGCAATGTCGTAGGCCTCTTTTTCAAGCTGCAGGATGCGCTGGCCCAGGGCGTGGCTTTGGCTGGCAAGGCGCTGCGCGTCGATCAGCACGCCGTTGCGCTCGATGCGAAACAGCGTCTCGCTGCAGGCGATTTCCAGCTCATAGATGGCGCGCAGCTTGTCGTCGGCCTGCAGCTGCGGCCAGAGCACGCGGTGCACGTCCAGCGTTTGATCCGAGTCCTCGCACGAGTACGCCGCGGCCTTGTCCACCGCCACCTGGGCGAACGGGATCTGCTTGGCGCCCTTGCCGCACAGGTCTTCGTAATTGATGCCCTTGCGCCCCGTGTGGCGCTCGGCCAGGCTGGCCAGGCCGTGGGGCTTGTGCACCTCCAGCACATAGCTTTGCAGCATGGTGTCGTGCGCGTAGCCGCGCACCTGCACGCCGTGGTTGGCGAACACATGGCGGTCGTACTTGATGTGCTGGCCCAGCTTGAGGCGCGCCGGGTCTTCCAGCCAGGGTTTCAGGCGCGCCAGCACTTCAGCCAGCGGCAGCTGCAGCGGCGCGTCCGGGCCTTCGTGCGCCAGCGGGATGTAGGCGGCGCTGCCGGGCTCCACGCTGAAGGAGATGCCCACGATCTCGGCGCGCAGCTCGTCCAGCGAGGTGGTTTCGGTGTCGATCGCCACCAGCGGCGCGGCCTGCAGGCGGGCCAGCCAGTCATCGAACTGGGCCCAGGTGAGGATGGTGTCGTAGGCCACGTCGCGCTGCTGCGCCTGCACGGCCACGTTGCTGGCGTCGGGCGCGGCAAACAGGTCGCCCTCCACCGGTTGCGCCTCGGGCTTGAGGGTGCGCGCCAGGCTCTTGAAACCGTATTTTTGGTAAAAATCGGCCAAACCGCCCGCCTGTTCTGCGCGAGCAGCTATTGAATCAAGAGCAGGCAAACTGTCCACATGGCCGCTCAGGTCGCAGTCGGTCTTGATGGTGACAAGGCTGCGCGCCGTGGGCAGCCAGCCGAGCGCCCCGCGCAGGTTCTCGCCCGCCACGCCCTTGATGGCGCCGGCCTGGGCCACCAGTGCATCCAGCGAGCCGTATTCCGTGAGCCACTTGGCAGCAGTCTTCGGGCCCACCTTGGGCACGCCGGGCACGTTGTCCACGGCGTCGCCCACCAGGGCCTGGAAGTCCACCATGAGCGCCGGCGGCACGCCGAATTCGGCCATCACGCCGGCCACGTCGCGGCGCTTGCCGTTCATGGTGTCGATGATGGTGATGTGTTCGTCCACCAGCTGGCTCAAGTCCTTGTCGCCGCTCGATATGACCACCTTGATGCCCTGGCCGGCGGCCGCCTTGGCCAGGGTGCCGATGACGTCGTCGGCCTCCACGCCGGCAATCGCCAGCACCGGCCAGCCTAGCAGCTGCACCACCTCGTGGATGGGCGCGATCTGCGCGCGCAAGTCCTCCGGCATGGGGGAACGGTTGGCCTTGTAGTCGGCGTAGAGCTCGTCGCGGAAGGTGGGGCCCGGCGCATCGAACACGCAGACGGCGTAGTCCGCCGGCACCTCTTTCTTCAGCGCCTGCAGCATGTTGATCATGCCGCGGATGGCGCCCGTGGGGCTGCTCGCCGGGTCGCCGGGCACGGCGCGCAGATCCGGCATGGCGTGGAAGGCGCGGTAGAGGTAGCTGGATCCATCGACCAGCACCAGGGTTTTGGTATCGCTCATGGGGCGGATTGTGCACGCCGCAAGAACCGGCACATTCCCGGCACAATTGCGCCATTTGCGGTGCATGTTGCCCCTGCCCTGACGCTTCCCCCATGAAACATTTCGTCGCCCTGCTCGCCTGCGCCGCCTCCACCCTGGCCCTGGCCGATACCGCATACAAGAACGTGCCGCCGCTGCTGCACAAGTCCATCCAGGCCGGCGGTGTGACCGCGGCGCAGTTCGACGGCGGCGTGCTGCGTGCCCAGCTTGGCAAGAGCGAGGTGAGCGAGCTGGTCTACGGCACCTTCATCTTTCACAACATCTGCGCCAAGGAATGGTATGAGCCGCAGCAGTTCGCCCGGCTGGGCCTGAGCCGTGTAGAGCTTCTCAACGCCGCCGGCAACCAGGGTTTTGCGTTTGATGCGCGCGGCGACGTGTGCACCGAGATGGGCAAGATGGGCAAGAACTTCCGCAGCTTCATCGGCCAGCACACCGTGGCCTGCACGGCCAGCGGCTGCCCGGCGCAGCGCTGATCTGCACGACGGCGCGCAAAGCCTACAATTGGCGTCATGCGCGCCGTTCATTCCCTTTTGCTGCTGGCCCTGATCAGTGCCCCTGCACTGGCCCAGACTACGAGCCCCAATACCGCACCCACCGCACCCGGGGTGCGCGACGATGTGTTGAATCAAGGCAAGCCCAGCCGCGTGGATCAACGCATCGAACATATCCGCATTGAAGACGGGGGCAGCCGCATCGACGAGGTGCGCGTGGGCGGCCAGACGCAGAGCATCACGGTGCAACCCAAGACCGGCACGCCCATGCCCTCGTATGAGGTGCAATCCAACGACGGCGCGCGCGCACCGCGCGGCAACAACGACTCCGGCACCGTGAACGCACCGCGCGTGTGGAACCTGCGCAAATTCTGAACCCGCTGCCGTAGCGCCGCGCCACCGGCGGGCATGCCCGCGCCTACGCCCCTACCGCCTGTTTTCTCGCTGACCCATGGCCGTTTTCACCGAAGTCTCCACCGAAGAGGCGCAAGAGCTGCTGCGCCGCCTGCAGCTGGGCCAGCTGCTCATGCTGCGCGGCATCGAGGGCGGCATCGAGAACACCAACTATTTCCTGACCAGCGAGGCGGGCGAATATGTGCTCACGCTGTTCGAGCGCCTGAACGCCGAGCAGCTGCCGTTCTACCTGCACCTGATGCACCACCTGGCGCATGCCGGCATCCCCGTGCCCGACCCGCAGTCCGACAAGGATGGCGAGATCCTGCACCAGGTGGCCGGCAAGCCCGCGGCCCTGGCCACCAAGCTGCGCGGCAAGAGCCAGCTGGCGCCGCAGGCGGTGCACTGCGGCGCCGTCGGCCAGATGCTGGCGCGCATGCACCTGGCGGCGCGCGACTACGAGCGCCAGCAGCCCAATCTGCGCGGCCTGGCCTGGTGGAACGAGACCGTGCCCGTGGTGCTGCCCTACCTGGCTGCCGAGCAGGCGGCGCTGCTGCAATCCGAGCTGGCCTACCAGAACCATGTGGCAGCCGGCAGCGCCTACGCCGCGCTGCCGCGCGGGCCCATCCATGCCGACCTGTTCCGCGACAACGTCATGTTCGAGGGCGAAGAGCTCACCGGCTGCTTCGACTTCTATTTCGCCGGCGTCGATAGCTGGCTGTTCGACCTCGCCGTCTGCCTGAACGACTGGTGCATCGATCTGCCCACGGGCCGCCATGACGCCGAGCGCGCCGCGGCCATGCTGGAGGCCTACCAAACCGTGCGCCCGCTCACGGCCGCCGAGCGTGAGCTGCTGCCCGCCATGCTGCGCGCCGGCGCCCTGCGCTTCTGGATCTCGCGCCTGTGGGACTTCTACCTGCCGCGCGAGGCCAGCATGCTCAAACCCCACGACCCCACGCATTTCGAGCGCGTGCTGCGCGAGCGCGTGCAGCATCCCGTGCACCTGTGATGACCCGAAACCGCAACGACATTGACCGCTCGGATACAGTCACCGCACCATGAAACTGCACATCGTCCCCGCGCGCACCGGCCTGGAATGGGTACGCCAGGGCATCACCGTGTTCTGGCGCCAGCCCATGGCCCTGGCGGCGCTGTTTTTCATGACCATGGCGGCCATGTCGCTGGCCACCATGCTGCCGCTGGTGGGCCCGGCCGTAGCGCTGTCGCTGCTGCCATCGGCCACGCTGGCCATGATGGTGGCCGCGGCCGAGGCCAGCCAGGGCCGCCGGCCCACGCCGGCCCTGCTGCTGGTGGCGTTTCGCACCGGGCGCCAGCGCCTGAACGCCATGCTGACCCTGGGCGCCTTCTATGCCCTGGGTTTTCTGGGTGTGATGGG
This sequence comes from Pseudomonadota bacterium, assembly GCA_018240985.1. Classification (GTDB taxonomy): domain Bacteria; phylum Pseudomonadota; class Gammaproteobacteria; order Burkholderiales; family Burkholderiaceae_C; genus Alicycliphilus. The sequence continues at coordinate 3,888 of JAFEER010000061.1, read as the reverse complement.
CCTGTCGGCCCTGATCGACGGCGGCGAGTTTGCGCGCGTATACCTGGGCGGCGCACCGCTCACGCGCGAGGTGGCCGAGTCTGGCGACTTCCAGGCCGCCATGTGGCTGTCCATGCTGCTCTACGTGCCGCTGTCGCTGCTGTTCTGGCACGCGCCCGGCCTGGTGCACTGGCACAACGTGCCGCCGGTGAAGGCGCTGTTCTTCAGCATCGTCGCCTGCTGGCGCAACTTTGGCGCCTTTACCGTGTACGGCCTGTCGTGGATGGGCGTATTTCTGGCTGCGGGCCTGGCCATCAGCCTGCTGGTGACGCTGCTGGCCGCGATGGGCCTGGGCGCGGCCATGGCCGGCGGCACCATGGTCGCCGCCGCCATGATGCTGGCGGCCATGTTCCTGACCTCGGTGGTGTTCACCTTCCGCGACAGCTTCGAGCCGCCCGAGTCATCCGGCCAGGCCGGCGGCGAGCCCGAGCCCCCGGCGCTGTCCGAAAACTGATTCAACCGAATCTAGGTTCAACACCGCCACGCCGACACGAGCCTATTGCCGCAACACCACCGCCTGCACCCGGTCACGCCCGGCATGCTTGGCGGCATACAGCTGCTCGTCGGCCTGGGTCAGCAGCTGCGCCACGCTGCTGCTGCCGCGCTCCAAGGTCGCCACACCCACACTGACCGTCAGGTGCGTTGTATCGGCCAGCGCATTGGGCAAGCCCAGGTCGGCCACGCCCTGGCGAATGCGCTCGGCCAGCATGCAGGCGTCGTCGGCCGGGGTGTCGGGCAGCAGGCACGCGAATTCCTCGCCGCCATAGCGCGCTGCCACATCGGTGGCGCGCGTCACCGACGCTCGCAGCACGCGTGCCACGGCGCGCAGATAGTCGTCGCCCATGGCGTGGCCATAGTGGTCGTTGACGTGCTTGAAGTGATCCAGGTCGATCATCAACAGGCTCAGCGCTGAGCCCGTGCGCTGCTGGCGCGCGTGCTCGCGCAGCAAGGCATGGTCAAACTGGCGGCGGTTGGCCAGCCCCGTCAGGCCATCGGTCTGGCTGAGCCGCTCCAGTTCCCGGTTGGCGGCCTCCAGTGCCTGCTGCTGGCGCAGGATCTGCGCATTGCTGCGCGCCAGGCGCTGCAACATGCGGCGGTATCTGTACAGCGCCAGCGCCAACACCAGCACCAAGACCGCAGCCACCCCGGCCGCAATCTGCCAGAACAGGTTGCTGTTGTGCCGCGCCAGGCCGCGCTCCACGATTTGCTGCCCAGCCGACTCATGCGCGTTGAACGCACCAGACACATCCGGCACCGCCAGGCGGCGGTCAAATGCCGGCCCCGTGCGCTGACTGTTCGGTGACGCAGGGAGATAAAAGCCATGCACGCACGTTGCAACGGCCAACCCATGGACGCACAGCGCCACGGCCCGGGACAGGCGCGTAGGGCCAGCATGGCAGGCCAGGGCCGCCGTCAGCCAGCCGGCGGCCACCACCAGCCGCAGGCCCAGCCACCGCGACGGCGTACCCGGCCGCGAGGATTGCCATTCACCCATCGAATTGCTTGCCATGAATTGAGAGCGACAGATGACCCATATTACGCGCGTCACAGGGCGCCGTGCCTGATTCGCATCACGCCGCAGTCACGCAGCGGTCACGCTGCAGTCACGCCACTGTCATGACCGCTTCCTAGCATGGCAAGGTGCCAGCGCACCGGCCCACGGGCCATGCGGCAGGCCACGGCTTCATCACTTCTTGCACACCACACACCATGCACCCATCCTCCGTCTCCCCCGCAGCCCCTACCCGCCGCAAGACCCTGCAACTGCTCGCCAGCCTGCCGCTGCTGCCCCTGGGCGCGGGCGCCTCGGCCACCGGGCTGATGGCTGCCTGCGGCGGCGGCAGCGACGGCGCGGCCGCGTTCAAGTCCGCCAGCTTCACGGGCATGGCGGCGCCCACGCTGGCCAATCCCGCCGCCATGGCCACCACGACGGTGGCCTCGGCGCTGAAGATCACGTACGAAGACAGCTCCACGCAGACCTTCAACCTGGCCTATCAGCCCTTCTTCGTGACGGGCGACATGGTCAGCGACGGCAAGGGCGGAAAGATCCTGGCCGGCGGCTACTACGACATCAACAACCAGCCCATCATCGACAAGACGGTGGCCGGCTCCGAGCGGCACTTCTTCTCCGACGCGCCCGATGGCACCTCGCTGCTGACCGTGCCAAACGCCAAGGTGGACGGCGTGAAGGGCAAGCCGGTGTTCGCCGTGGTGCAGTTCGAATACACCACCTGGGCCCAGGACGGCAAGACCGACATGTACGGCAAGCTGCCATCGCCGATTGCCGTGCTCACGCTGGATCAGGATCAGGCCACGGGCAAGCTGAGCCTGGTGAAGTACTACAACGTGGACACCTCCAAGGTGCACGGCCTGTGGATCACCTGCGGCGCCAGCCTCTCGCCCTGGGGCACGCACCTGTCGAGCGAAGAATACGAACCCGACGCGTTCAACGCCAGCAATGCCCAGCTCAAGGCCTTCAGCAAGAACCTGTACGGCAACGAAGCCACGGCCAACCCGTACCACTACGGCCACATGCCCGAGGTGACGGTGAACCCCGACGGCACCGCCAGCATCAAGAAGCATTTCTGCATGGGCCGCATCTCGCACGAACTGGTGCAGGTCATGCCCGACCAGCGCACCGCGCTGATGGGCGACGACGCCACCAACAGCGCCTACTTCGTCTTCGTGGCCGACAAGGAAAAGGATCTGTCCTCGGGCACGCTCTACGCCGCCAAGCTGGGCTCTGGCTTCTCGATCGATCCGGCAGCCGCCAGCGCCGCAGCGCTGAGCTGGATCAAGCTCGGCTCGGCCAGCAGCGCCGAGATCGAGAACCTGGCCAACACCCTCAAGCCCGCGGACATCATGTCCGTGGCCAAGACCGACCCCAACGACACCACCTATACCAAGATCGTCGCCAACGGCAAGACCGAGTGGATCAAGATCAACCCCGGCATGGAGAAGGCCGCAGCCTTCCTCGAAACCCACCGCTACGCCGCCTATATGGGCGCCAGCATGGGCTTCTCGAAGATGGAAGGCACGACCGTCAACGCCAAGGACAAGGTGGCCTACTCCGCCCTGCAAAACTGCCAGGACTCCATGGTGGCCGGCAATGCCGCCAACGTGCCGGGCAATGGCATCTCCATCCCCAAGACGCTCAAGGCCGGTGTCGTGATGGCCCTGAACCTCAAGGGCGGCCTGAAGGACACGGCCGGCGCCGCCATCAACAGCGACTGGATGCCCGTGGACACCCGCGCCCTGCTGGCGGGCGAGGACATCGCCGCCGACGCCCTGGGCAACACCGCCAACCCCGCAAAAATAGCCAACCCCGACAACCTCAAGTTCTCGGAAAAGCTGCGCATCCTGTTCATCGGCGAAGACAGCAGCCAGCACGTGAACAACTTCCTGTGGGCCTACAACGTGGACACCAAGGAACTGTCGCGCGTGATGTCCATCCCCGCGGGCGGCGAATCCACCGGCCTGCACGCCGTGGACGAGATCAACGGCTGGACTTACATCATGAGCAACTTCCAGCACGCGGGCGACTGGGGCGGTATACACAATGTGGTCAAGGGCACGCTGGACCCGCTGATCAACGCCAATTACAAGAACAAGTCCGGCGCGGCGGTGGGTTACCTCACGGGCACGCCGACGCAGATGAAGCTGGGCTGACCCAGCGCGCAGGGCTTGCGCCATGCGCCATCGAAGCGGGGCCTTGCGGCCCCGATTTTTTTATTCCACCACCGTCAGCTTGGCCACCGACAGCGCCAGCCACTTGGTGCCGTGGCGCGGAAAGTTGACCTGGGCACGCGCGTCGTCGCCCGTGCCCTCGATGGCCAATACCTTGCCCTC
>JAFEER010000060.1 GCA_018240985.1 Pseudomonadota bacterium | reverse complement strand
GACGGCGGCGCCACGGCGCTGCTGGCCGAATTTGTCTCGCGCCAGCTGCTGACCGAGCTATGCCTGACGGGCGAACGCGTGAGCGGCGAGCGCATGCACCAGCTCGGCGTGGTCAATCGTCTGGTAGAGCCCGGCGACGCGCTGGCAACGGCGTTGCAGCTGGCGCAGCAGGTGGCCAGCGGGCCGGAGCTGGCCAACGCGCGCATCAAGCACCTGTGCCGCCTGGCGCCGCGCAATACGCTGGAGCAGCAGCTCGATCTGGAGGCGCTGTACATGCCGCTGTCGCAGGAAACCGAGGAGTCGCGCGAGGGCATCAACGCCTTCCTGGAAAAGCGCGCGCCCGATTACGCCAGGCTGCGCAAGGCCTGAGCACCCCATATTCACAGGAGACATTTCATGACCGAAGCGCAGACCCAGGATTTGCCGCTTGAAGGCGTGCGCGTGCTTGACCTCTCGCGCGTGTTCGCCGGCCCCATGTGCGCCATGGTGCTGGCCGACTTCGGCGCCGAGGTGATCAAGGTGGAGCACCCCGGCCGCGGCGACGACACGCGCGACTGGGGCCTGCGCATCGGCAAGACCGAGACCACCTACTACAACAGCATGAACCGCAACAAGCGGTCCATCACCATCGACCTGCAGACGGCCGAGGGCCTGAAGATCGTGCACGACCTGGTGCCGCAGTGCGACGTGGTGATCCACAACTTCAAGACCGGCGGCGCCGAGAAACTGGGCCTGGGCTACGAGCAGCTCAAGGCCATCAAGCCGGGGCTGATCTACTGCGCCGTGGCCGGCTACGACGTGACCGGCCCCGAGGCCAGCCGCCCCGGCTACGACCTGGTGATACAGGGCGAGGCCGGGCTTATGGCCCTGAACGGCGAGGCCGGCACGCCGCCGCTCAAGTTCGGCGTCGCCGTGGTGGACTTGATGACCGGCATGTACGCGGCCCAGGCCATTCTGGCGGCGCTGCTGCGGCGCGAGAAGACGGGTAAGGGGCAGCTGGTGCAGATGGCGCTGTACGACTGCGGCCTCACCATCACCGGCTACTACGGGCTCGATGCACTCAAGCTCGGCCACGACCCGGAGCGCTACGGCAACGCCCACCCGTCCATCGTGCCCTATGGCATGTATGAGGCGGCGGATGGCCCGCTGATCATCGCCGTGGGCAACAACGCCCAGTTCGACAAGTTCTGCCGCCAGGTGATCATGCGCCCGGACATCGTCGAAGATCCGCGCTTCGCCACCAACGTGGAGCGCGCCAAGCACCGACTGGAGCTCGGCCCCACGCTCAAGGAGCTGATCCACACCTTCCCGCGCGAACTGCTGCTGGAGCGCCTGACCAGCGCCGGCATCCCCTGCGGCCGCGTCGCCGGCCTGCACGAGGCCCTGAGCAGCGAGCGCACGCAGCGCGGACGCATGGTGCAGGACATGCCGCACCCCGTCGTTGGCAGCACGCCGGTGTTCGCCCCGCCGTATCGCCTGGACGGCGAGCGCCTGCCGATCCGCATGGCGCCGCCCACGCTGGGCGAGGGCACGCGCGAGGTGCTCACCAGCCTGCTGGCCCTGAGCGACGAGCAGTTGCAGGCCCTGCAGGAGCGCGGCGTGCTGACCTTGCCGTCGGCATGATGTTATGAAAAAGATAGCTGTAAGCGCTTTGCATATAAAGGCTACAAACGTTTTTCATTCAAACAGTACGGAGCACGCATGAAAACCCGCATCACAGAACTGTTCGGCATCCAGCACCCCATCATCCAGGGCGGCATGCACTACGTCGGCTTTGCCGAACTGGCCGCGGCCGTCTCCAACGCCGGGGGGCTGGGCATCATCACCGGCTTGACGCAGAAGACGCCCGAGCTGCTGGCCAAGGAAATCGCGCGCTGCCGCGAGATGACCGACAAGCCCTTTGGCGTCAACCTGACCTTTTTGCCCGCGGTCAACCAACCCGACTATCCCGGGTATGTGAAGGCCATCATCGACGGCGGCGTGAAGGTCGTCGAGACGGCGGGCAACAACCCGCAGCAATGGCTGCCGGTGCTGAAAGAGGCCGGCATCAAGGTCATCCACAAGTGCACCTCGGTGCGCCATGCGCTCAAGGCCGAGGCCATTGGCTGCGATGCCATCAGCGTGGACGGCTTCGAATGCGGCGGCCATCCGGGCGAGGACGACGTGCCCAACTTCATCCTGCTGCCGCGCGCGGCCGAAGAGCTCAAGATCCCCTTCGTCGCATCGGGCGGCATGGCCGATGGGCGCAGCCTGGTGGCCGCGCTGGCGCTGGGCGCCGAGGGCATGAACATGGGCACGCGCTTCATGGCCACCCAGGAGGCGCCGGTGCATGACAACGTCAAGCAGGCCATCGTCGCCGCCAGCGAGCTGGACACGCGCCTCATCATGCGCCCGCTGCGCAACACCGAGCGCGTGCTGACCAACCCCGCCACCGAGCGCGTGCTGCAGAAGGAGCGCGAACTCGGCAGCGCCATCGCGTTCGCCGACATCGCGCCCGAGGTGGCCGGCGTCTATCCGCGCATCATGCAGAACGGCGAGATGGAGGCCGGCGTCTGGTCTTGCGGCATGGTCGCCGGTCTCATCAACGATGTGCCTAGCGTGCAGCAGCTCATCGATTCCATCATGTCCCAGGCCGAGGCGCTGATCGCAGAGCGCCTGGCCGGCATGCTCCGTTAACACCCCCCTCAAACAGAAGGAAACCTCCCATGAAAATCCTTGTCCCCGTCAAACGCGTAGTCGACTACAACGTGAAGGTCCGCGTGAAATCGGACGGCACCGGCGTAGACATCGCCAACGTCAAGATGAGCATGAACCCCTTTGACGAAATCGCCGTCGAAGAGGCCGTGCGCCTGAAGGAAAAGGG
>JAFEER010000005.1 GCA_018240985.1 Pseudomonadota bacterium | reverse complement strand
TGGCCACGCGGTCGATGTCGCGCGCGAAGCGGTTGTAGGCGATGACGGCCGGAATGGCGGCAAACAGGCCGATGGCGGTGGCCACCAGGGCCTCGGCGATACCGGGCGCTACGGTGGCCAGCGTGACCTGCTCCATGCCGGCAAAGCCGGTGAAGGCGTGCATGATGCCCCACACGGTGCCGAACAGGCCCACATAGGGGCTGACCGATGCCACTGAGCCGAGGAAGGACAGGCTGGATTCGATCACGTCCATCTCGCGCTGGAAGCTCGCGCGCATGGCGCGGCGTGCGCCATCGAGCAGCGTGCCGGGGTCGGTGATGCGGCGCTCGCGCAGTTTTTGATACTCGCGCATGCCGCTGGCGAAGATGCGTTCCATGGGGCCGGCGCTCTTGGCGTTGTGCGCGGCGGTGGCAAACAGCTCGTTCAGGCTGGTGCCCGACCAGAAGTCGCGCTCGAAGTCCTCGTTGAGCGCCTTCACGCGCTTCAGCGCAAACAGCTTGCGGAAGATGGCGGCCCAGCTGGCCACCGAGACGCCCAGCAGCAGCACCATGACCAGCTGCACCACCCAGCTGGCATTGAGCACCAGGCTCAGTATCGACATGTCTTGGGAATTCATGATGAGGAGAGTCGTTCCAAAATGGGGCCCGGTATGCGTGCCGGGCGCAGGCTGGCGGCATCCACCCAGCCTATGCGTATGCTGCCTTCGCACAGCAGCGCGGGCGCGGTGCCGGGCGTCGTTTGCTCCGGTTTCAAGAGCGCCTGCTGCGCAATTGTGAGCGATGCGCGGCCGCATTCCAGGAGGCTGGCCGTAACAATCAGTTCATCGTCCAGGCGCGCCGGGCGCAGGTAGCGCAGGCGCGCGTCGGTTACGACAAAGATGCCGCCCGTGAGTTCCCGCAATCGCTGCTGCCCCAGGTCCAGCGAGCGCAGCCACTCGGTGCGCGCGCGCTCGAAGAACTTGAGATAGTTGGCGTAGAACACGATGCCGCCGGCATCGGTGTCTTCCCAATAGATGCGCACGGGCCACTCGAATGCCATGGCGCTCAACCGATCAGGCCTTTCAGGCGTGCCACGGCCTCCTGCAGCTGTGCCATGGAGTTGGCCGTGGAAAAGCGCACGAAGCGCGCGGTGTCCGCCGTGCCGAAGTCGCGCCCCGGCGTGATCGCCAGGTGGGCGCGGCGCATCAGCTCCAACGCAAAGTCCCAGCTGCCTTCCACCCCCAGTTTGTGCGCCACCTGGGTGCAGTCGGCCCAGGCGTAGAAGGCGCCGTCGGGCATGACGGGGACGCTGAGGCCCAGCCGGTTCAACTCGGGCAGAAAATAGTCGCGCCTGGCCTTGAACTCGGCGCGGCGGCGCTCGTACTCGGCGATGCTGTCCGGCTCGAAGCAGGCCAGTGCCGCGTGCTGCGAGATGGTCGAGGCGCAGATGAACAGGTTCTGCGCCAGGCGCTCGACCACCGGCACCATGGCGTCTGGCACCACCATCCAGCCCAGGCGCCAGCCGGTCATGTTGAAGTATTTGCTGAAGCTGTTGATGCTGATGATGTCGTCGCCCAGCGCCAGCGCGCTGTGGCCGAAATGCTCTTCGTAGGACAGGCCCAGGTAGATTTCG
>JAFEER010000059.1 GCA_018240985.1 Pseudomonadota bacterium | reverse complement strand
CCACGAACTCTGGTCGCTGCGCATGGGCAGCTCGCTGGAAGACAGGCCGCGCTACACCCCCACCACCTGCTTCGAAACCTTCCCCTTCCCCGCCGGCCTGACCCCGCAGGACACGGCGCACCAGCGCACCGAGCCACTGGCGGACGGCGCGCAAATCCCCGCCGACCTGCCCGCAGCGGCCGAAAACATCAAGACAAAACAGCAGAAAACGCCCGCCAACCAAGCGCCGGCAGCTATCAGTACCATAGCCCTGCGCAGCGCCGCCACGGCCATCGCCCAGGCCGCGCACCGGCTGGATACCCTGCGCCGCAACTGGCTCAACCCGCCCGAGTGGACGGTGCGCGTACCCGAGGTGGTGCCGCTGGGCCTGGAGCAATCCCCCTACCCCGACCGCATCGAGCCGCGCCCGGATCTCTCCGAAGCCGACGCCAAGGCGCTGCAAAAACGCACCCTGACCAAGCTCTACAACCAGCGCCCGGCCTGGCTGGCCCAGGCCCACGCCCAGCTGGACGCCGCCGTCGCCGCGGCCTACGGCTGGGCCGACTACGGCGCAGACATGCCCGACGACGAAATCCTGCGCCGCCTGCTGGCCCTGAACCTGGAACGCGCGGCGACGCACGCACCATCCACCACTACCCCCTGAAAAAACCGTCCATCGCCACCAGGAAAGCCGCCACCGCCACGCCCACCACCACCGACGCGGCAGACTTCTGTCCGCCCGAGGACTGCGGCGGCGCGCCCGGCTTTGCGAGCCTGGTGGGCACGCACGAGAGCGGCTACCTGGCGCGCAGGAACCCTCCCACCTCCAGCAGCACGAGCTCGTTGTCGTCAACCTGGTTGGGCTGGCGGCTGGAGCTGAAGGGCAGGTTGTTGTCGTTGCCCACGACGATGTGGCTCGCATCCACCACGTCCACGTTCTCGATCGTGAAAAACGGGAAGGTGAGAACGCCGTCGTTGAGCGGCTTTCTGGCAAGACGCTGCGGATCCTGGATCTTCATCAGGTCGATGTAGCCGATCTTTCTCGCCTCGGCGCCCACATTGGCATCGGCAAGCTCGACCTTGTAGACGCGCTTGAACTTCGCGAGGTCATGAAAGCAATCCTTGCCCCGCTCCCCCGCCGGGCAGGCCTTGTCGGCAGTGCCTTCGCCGTTGTCGCGCTCGATGATGAGGCCCGTGGTGCCGTCAATCATGTTGAAGTCGCCGATGGCGTGGTGGTTTGCCTCCAGCAGGTACTTCCAATGGCGGCCCGTCCATTGCTCACCCTTCACGTCGAATTCGAGCACGCGCAGGTATTGCCTGCCGTCCACGGCTTCGTAGGCCCGGGCCTCCTCGTTCCACACCGGGCCTTCAAGCAGCGCATAGAGTTTGCTGCCGTCCTTGCTCGAAGCCATGCCCTCGAACCCCTTGGAGCGCTTGATCTGGAAAGCGGGCGCCTTGGCGTCGGGCGCGCCGGACGTGGTGATCGCGGGGTGGTCTGGAGAGCGCACCACCTTGCCATCGACCAGGGTCTCGAACACCGCCAGCACCCTGCCGTCCAGGTCGGCCTTGATCAAAAAGGGGCCAAACTCCTCGCCAATCCATAGCGCACCACCGGCAAACTGAAAGCTCTCGGGGTCGAGGTCTGATCCCGTCAGGTAGCGCTTGTCCGTGCCCTCGTGGACGATGCGAAACGGCAGCTTCTTGTCGGGATCGTGCAGGAATACGGTCTTGAGGCGGTCGAACTTGCCAGAGTTGAAGTCCACCCGATATTGGCTCAGGTGCAGCAGAAAGTCAGGCGAATTGGCCTTGGAGCCGGCACCGTTGTCGGTCAGGATCCAGTAGCTGCCGTCGGCCATGTGCTTGATGCCCGAATGCCCCTGCAACGGCTGGCCGTCAAACGGCAGACCCACGCCCGTGGGGCGCCCGCCCGAGAGCCCAGGCACGCTGCCCACTATCTGGGCACGCTGGCCGCTGGTGTATTTGCCAGCATGGCGCGCGTCGACGGGGGCGTCGGCCGGGGCCTGGATCAGGCTCAGCGCCGGCATCACGGCATGACCGGCGAGCACGGCGGCGTGCTCGGATTGGGCCGCGGCCGGAACAGTCCATGCGGCGGCGGTGATGCTGAGGATGGCAGCCACGGTGGCGCCCAGCTGCTTGAGAGAATGTTGGGTCATTTGCAATGGAACATCGGACAACAAGCGCCGCAGCTTGCCCGCCAGCCATGACGCTGCCGTGACAGTGCTGGTTGGGGTCAAGTGCCATCGTGTCCTTCAAACAGGCGCGGTTGAGGCTTGCAGTTCGCATATTTGCCTCAATAATCAAATCACATAAGCAGAATATTGATACGCAACTCATTGATGCAATGAGATATTTTTATTGATAATTGCATCATGAATCGCATCAAAAACAGGTTTGCGAATGGCGTTGTTGTCGCTTGACCAGCTGCTGGCCGCGCTGCGCCGGCACCCTGGCGCCAGCGCCTCCGAGCTGGCTGCGGCGCTGGGCGTGAGCGCGCCCACCGTGCAGCGCCTGCTGCGTGCGGCGGGCCCGTCGGTGGTGAGCCTGGGCCGCGCGCGGCGCACGCGCCATGCCGCGCGGCGCGGTCTGCGCGGGGCGGCGGCGGATGTGCCGCTGTACCGCATCACCCCACAGGGCCAGGCCGAGGCGTTTGGCAGCCTGGCTCTGCTGGCGCCCGAGGGCTGCGCCATGCCGCTCGCAGGCAGCGGCTGGCCCGTGCCCGAGGAGGCGCGCGACGGCTGGTGGCCGGGCCTGCCCTACCCGCTGCAGGACATGCGCCCGCAGGGCTTCATGGGGCGGCAGTTGGCCCACGCCGTGCATGAGGCGCTGCAGCTGCCCGACGACCCGCGCGCCTGGAGCGATGACGAGGTGCTGGTGGCCCTGAGCGCGGCCGGCGGCGACATGGTGGGCGACCTGATCCTGGGCGAGCGCCCGCTGCGCCAATGGCAGGCGGCGCGGCTGGATGCGCCCGAGCCCCTGGCCGAGGCCGGGCTGCCCGGCGCCTACCTGCGCCTGGCCGAGCAGGCACTGGCCGGCGCCCTGGCGGGATCCAGCGCGGCGGGTGAATTTCCCAAGTTTGCCGCCCTGCGCGCGGTGCCCGAACCGGATCAGCCTGGGCCCGCCGGCGCGGCGCGCACGCCGCATGTGCTGGTCAAATTTGCGGGCGCGGACGACACGGCCGCCGGCCAGCGCTGGGCCGACCTGCTGCTGGCCGAGCATCTGGCGCTGCAATGCCTTGCCGCCCAGGGCCTGCCCGCGGCGCGCAGCCGGCTGCTGCGCGCGGGCGGGCGCAGTTTTCTGGAGGTGGAGCGCTTTGACCGCCACGGCCTGTGGGGGCGCAGCCCGCTGGTGAGCCTGGAGACGGTGAACGCGGCCTTCCTGGGCCTGCCGCAGCGCGCCTGGCCCGAGCTGGCGGCGCCGCTGGCCGGCATGGGCGTGCTGGCCGATGGCGTGCAGGCGCAAATCGCCACCCTGTGGTGGTTTGGCCGCCTGATCGGCAACAGCGACATGCACCTGGGCAACCTGAGCCTGCGCCCCGCCGACGGGCGCCTCACACTGGCCCCGGCCTACGACATGCTGCCCATGCGCTATGCGCCGCTGGGCGGCGGCGGGCTGGCCCCGCTGGCATTGCTGGAGCCGCCCCTGCCGCTGCCGGCCGAGCGCGCGCCATGGCGGGCGGCGGCCGCGGCGGCACTACGATTTTGGGAGCTGTTGGCGCAGGATGAACGCGCCTCTGCGGCCATTCAGGCGCAGGCAACCAGAAACGGCCAGCGGCTGGGAACGGCCCGGTCGCTGCTGGGGCCGGCGTGAGCGCACGCCAGCCAAGGCCACCTACAAGCCATCAACGAAAGAGCAACCCCCATGGCCCGTGCCCGCCCCGCCACCGCCGCCGAACTGGGCGACGGAACCGACCGCCTGGTCGATGTGGACTCCCCCGAGGTGCCGCCCGCGCTGCGCGCCGCCGTGCTGCGGCACATGCGGCCGGGCGACCAGCTCTGGCGCTGCCCACGCATGGGCGCCCCGCGCGGCCTGCTTGGCGTATTCGGCCTGGGGCAGCGCCAGCCGGTGATCGAGTGGTGGCTGATGAGCGCCGAGGGCCAGCTGATCGAGGCGTTCTGGGAGGAGGACTAAGCCGGGCATAGGCCGCAAGCATCGACCGCTGGCCTTTGCGCTGTCGTTTGACTGAAGCGATGCACCCGATGGAATTAACCTGTTTGCCAATTTAACGCATTAGGTTATATTTTGTCGATGGAGAAAGGCACGCCCCATTGCAAGCTGTCCATCGTACGGGCCCTGGTGGAGGAGGGAAAAGTCCGGGCCACGGCCAGCGCCTTTGCCGGCGCGCGTGAGCTGGGCATCGACGACCTGGCGGGCATGTGCGCCGTGGTCTCGGCGCTTACGCCGGCGAGTTTCTACAAGAGCATGACCACGCATGCCGACCACCGCATCTGGCAGGACGTTTATCACGCCAGAACCGCCAGCGGCAGCGGGGTGTACCTGAAGTTGACCGTCGTTGACGGCGTATTGATCGTGTCCTTCAAGGAGCTATGACCATGAAATGCCCATGCTGCGGCGCTGCCGAACTGATTCACGACACGCGCGACCTGCCCTACACCTACAAGGGCGAGGCCACCATCATCCCCACGGTGACGGGCGATTTTTGCCCGGCATGCGGCGAAACCGTGCTGGATCGGGAGCAGGGTGACCGCTACAGCGAGCTGATCGGCCTGTTCCAGCGGCAGGTGAATGCCGCCTACGTTGACCCGAGCTACATCGCCAGGGTGCGCAAGAAGCTGGATCTGGATCAGCGCCAGGCAGCGGAGCTGTTCGGCGGCGGCGTGAATGCCTTTTCGCGCTACGAAAACGGCAAGACCAAGCCGCCACTGGCTCTGGTGAAGCTGCTCAAGCTGCTGGAGCGCCACCCCGAACTGCTCAGCGAAGTCAAAGTGGTTTGAGAGATGGACATGAACCGCTGCCCAGCAGCTGCTGCAGCGGCGACTGTTGGATCAGCCGCACGATCTCGGCGCGTAGCGCCTGCCCCGCTGGCCTGACGTATCGGGGTTACGATCATCGGTCACCCAGGCGCGTACCGGATACACCCCATGGCCACCAAGAAAACCACCACCGACATCCCGGGCGCCAGCGCCTATGTGCTGCGCATAGAGTTGCGCGGCGTCAAGCCCGCGATCTGGCGCGAGGTGTGGGTAGACCCCGCTATCTCACTGCGCCAACTGCACGCCATCATCCAGGCCGCCATGGGCTGGGACAACGCCCATCTGTACAGCTTCGCCATCCCCGGCAGCGGGCGCGCCAAGCATTACTGGAGTGTGCCGCCGCAGCAGCGCTTCGAGCCCGGGGCGGCGCGGGGCGACGATATGGGCTTTGGCAACCAGTCCCAGGACGATGCGCGTGCCACGGTGGCCCAGGTGCTCAAGGCGCCCAGGGCCAAGCTGCTCTACCTGTACGACTTTGGCGACGATTGGGAGCATCTGATCACGCTCAAGAAAATCATCACCACCCCCGAGCCGCTGCCGCTTCTGGCAAGCGCAGCCTACATCTGCCCGCCCGAGGATTGCGGGGGTGTGTACGGCTTTGGCGATCTGGTGGAGGCATTGGCAGACCCGGAACACCCCGACCATGCCGAGATGAGCGAGTACTACGACGGCCTGGAGCCCGGCCCGCTGGATCAGGCCGCGTTCACTGAGCTGGCCAGCGCCGTGGCGGCGCTGCGCCCCAGGCCGAAGGCACGGCGCGCGCGCTGACGGGCGGCGGTCAAGCCACGCGTGTTGCCTGCCCCAGCCGGCACAGCTGCAACGCCAGCCGCGACAGCGCCTGCCAGCCGTCCTGGGGCCAGTCCGGCGCCTTCAGGCCCTTGATGATGGGCGTAAGCTTCACCAGAGCATCGACTTAGCATGTGTTGGCGACACCTCAGAGGTACGAAATATGACGCCTAATCCAACTGAATACCGCGCTCGAGGATCACCTTGTTCCAGCGCACGCTTTCGTTTTGCAGATACTTGGCCGCTTCCTGTGGCGTGGAGCCCACGACTTCCGCTCCAATAGCCTGGAAGCGCTCCTTCACGTCCGGCTGCTTCATCGTGTCTACCAGCACCTTGTTGAGCTTGTTGACGATGGCCGGTGATGTCCCTGCTGGCATGAAGACGGCGAACCAGGGCGACACCTCGTAGCCCGCGACGCCGGCCTCGGCCATGGTGGGCACGTCGGGCATGGTGGACGAGCGCTTGGCGGTCGTGACGGCCAGGGCACGCAGCTTGCCGGACTGGATGTGGGGGCGTGCCGAGGTGATGGAGTCGAACATGTAGTTGACCTGCCCGCCCAGCAGGTCGGAGACGGCCGGACCCGAACCCTTGTAGGGTATGTGCAGCATGTCCACCCCAGCCAGCGAGGTGAAGACCTCCCCAGCCAGGTGGATGGAGGTGCCATTGCCCGCCGAGGCATAAGTCAGTTTGCCCGGCGCGGCCTTGGCGGCGGCGATCAAGTCCGCCACGCTCTTCACCTGGGGCTGGGTCGCATTGGTGACCAGGATGTTGGGCACGACGGCGAGCACGCCCACCGCCACGAAGTCCTTGATCGGGTCGTAGGACAGCTTGCGGTACAGCGGCTTGTTGGTGGCCATGCCGATGGAGGTGATCATCAGCGTGTAGCCGTCGGCGGGCTGCTTGGCGACATAGTCGGCGCCGATGTTGCCCCCCGCGCCGGGGCGGTTCTCAACCACGAAGGGCTGGCCCAGCGTGCGGCCGGCCTTCTCGCCCAGCGTGCGCGCGATCGCGTCCATGGCGCCGCCCGGCGGGAAGGGTACGACCCAACGGATGGGCTTGTCCGGCCAGTTGGCCTCGGGGGTCTGGGCATGGGCGGCGGACACGGTGCCGAGGGCAGGCAGCAGCAGGCCGGTGGCGAGCAGGGACAGGGTACGGCGTTTCACGATAAGGGTCTCCGGGAGCTATTTGTGGATGGCGTGGTAGGTGGTGCTCAGGCAATGGCCGATGGGTGCTGCGCCAGCGGCGTAACCTCGATGTCCATGTAGGGAAAGAGCGGCAGGTTCTGCAGCAGCTGGTGCAGCTCGTCGTTGCTGCCCACATCGAACACGCTGTAGTTGGCGTATTCGCCGACGACGCGCCAGATGTGCTTCCAGCGGCCGTCGCGCTGCAGATCCTGCGAGTAGGCCTTTTCACGCGCCTTGATGTCGTCCACCACCCGTGCTGGCAGGTCGCGGGGGATGTTGACGTCCATTCGAACGAGGTAAAGCATAGGTGTCTCCAGTGCAGGGTTTGAAATGGTGGAGTTGTTACCGCGCCGTGCCCAGGTCGAAGTGCCTGGGCTGGCTGTCGGCCAGTGCGCGGTCGAAACGCTGGAGCTGCCGCATGTCGACCTCTATGCCGAGGCCGTGCCCGTCGGGCAGGCGCAGCTCATAGTCGGCGATGGGCATGCGCTGGTGCACGATGTCGTCCACCAGCAGCTGCGGGCCAAAGAGCTCGCAGTTGTAGTGCTGCCCCCCGAGGGTGGCGAACACATGCGCCGAGGCGGCCGAGCCGATCGAGGTCTCCAGCATGGTGCCGCCGTACCAGCCGATGTCTGCGGCCTGCGCGATGGCGGCGACCTGCCGCGTGCGCAGCAGGCCGCCGTGCTTGGCGACCTTGAGGGAGAACACATGGCTGGCCTGCTCGCGCGCCAGGCGCATAGCGTCATAGGGCGTGCAAACGCTCTCGTCGGCCATGACCAGCGCGCCCTGCAGCGTGGCCGTCAGGTCGCGCAGCGCGGGCACGTTCCAACTGGCCACGGGCTGCTCGATCAAGGTCACGCCGGCGTCGATCAAGGCTGGCAGGAAGCGCCGGGCAGTCGCGCCGTCCCAGGCCTGGTTCACGTCCACGGTCAGCGTGGCGCGGCCCTGCAGCCCGCGCGCGATCTCGCTCACGTGCTGGACATCGGCCTGCGGGCTGCGGGCACCGATCTTCATCTTGAAGATACGGTGACGCTTTTGCTCCAGCCGCAGGTGCGCCTCGGCCAGGTCGCGCTCTATGTCGCCGCTCGCCAGAGTCCACGCCAGGGGCAGGCTGTCACGCTGCTTGCCTCCGAGCAGTTGCCACAGGGGCAGTTGCAAGCTGCGCGCCACGGCGTCCAGAAGCGCCATTTCGACCGCGCTCTTGGCGAATGCATTGCCCTTGCACGCCAGATCCATGCGTGCCAGGCACGCCTCGAAGCGCGCGCCGTCCTGCCCTATCAGCACCGGCGCGAGATGCCGGGTAATGGCGTGGTGGATGCTCTCGGGGGATTCCTCGTTCCATGAAGGCCCCCCGATGGTGGCGGCTTCGCCGAAGCCCGTGGCGCCGTTGCGCAGCCACAGCTGCACGATCACGGGGCTCTGGCGATCGATGGCTCCGAACGACAGCTTATGGGGCCGGATCGTCGGAATATCCAGAATCCGCGCTTCGATGCGCTCAATGAAAAATCGGTTTTGCATCGCAATCCATCTAGTGAGTGGCCAGCTGGTGAGTACCAGCTCGATGGGTGCGAAGTTAAATCCAGGGGAACTTCCGGTCAAATGAATTATTTACTATAGATCGTTCGATAATTTCGATTGTTTATGAAGAGGTTGCATGGAACTACGTCAACTGCGTTACTTCGTCGACATCGCCGCCACCGAGCACCTCACGACCTCGGCGAAGAACCTCTACGTGAGCCAGTCCACGCTGTCGCACGGGCTGCGGCAGCTGGAAGAGGAACTGGGTATGGCGCTGTTCGAGCGCATTGGCCGCGGTCTCAAGCTTTCGCAGGCGGGCACCGTGTTTCGTGGCTACGCGGAACGTGCATTGCACGAGCTCGACGCCGGGCGCATGGCGCTGGCCGATCTGAGCGAGCTACAGACCGGGAGCTTCACGATCGGCGTGATACCGACTTTTCTGAACACCCTGGTGGCGCCCGCCGTGGCCGCGTTCACGCGCGTCTACCCCAAGATCAACATCACGGTGCGCGAGCTGCTTGCTCCGCCTGTCGAACAAGGCCTGCTGGAGGGCAGCCTGGATCTGGGAGTGAGCTTTCATCCGCCGCAACGCGCCGAGCTCGATGCCGTGCCACTGTTTGATGAGCGCATGATGCTGCTGGTGAACCCTTCGCACCCACTGGCAGGGCAGCGCAGCATGGCCATCAAATCGCTCGCCGGCGTGCCCCTGGCGCTGCTGCCACGTACTTTCTACACGCGCGGGCTCATTGAGGAGGGTTTGCGCAGCGCAGGCATCACACCTTGCCTGCGCGTGGAGATGGGCTCCGTGGAGTCGCTGATCGCCCTGTGCCGCTGGGGTGACATGGCAACCATCGTGCCCGAGCGCGCTGCCCAGCAGGCCGGCGACATGATTGCCATCCGATTGACGTCTCCCACCATCATCCGCACGGCCGGGCTGCTGTGGCGACGCGGCGCCAGCTACAGCGCCGCAGCGCGTGAGTTTGCGGCGCTGCTGGCACCGACCAAAAGAGCCCTGCTGGAGCCGTGAGAACGCCTCAAAGGCCGGCAATAAAGCGAGCCACCAGCTCCGCGAACTCCATCGGCATTTCGACCGCGCTTAGGTGCGCTGCCGGCAGCGACGCCAGCTGCGCATTCGGGATCTGCGCGTGCAGCGCCTCGGACATGGCCGGCGGCGTCGCTTCGTCACGCGCACCGGCAATGACCAGCACGGGGCAGGCGATGTGGCGGTTGCTGTCACGAAAATCGATCTCCGCCACCGCCTTGCAGGCGGCAGCGTAAGGCACAGCTACAGTGGCCTCCAGTCCGGCACGCAGCGCACGCACGCGCTCGGCCTGATGAGCCCGGAATTCAGGGGTGAACCAGCGCTGCATGGCCCCCTCCGCGATCGCAGGCACCCCTTGCGTCAACACGGTATCCACGCGCGCCTGCCAACCTGCGCGCGCGGCATCGTCGTAGTAACTGGCGGAGTTGGCAATGGTGATGCTGCGCAACAGCGCCGGGTGCCGAACCGCCAGGGCCTGCGCAGTCATGCCCCCCATGGACAGGCCCACGAAATGCACGGCCCCCACGCCCAGCGCCTGGATCACTTCGGCCGCGTCGTCGGCCAGGTCGTCCATGCCGAAAGCCTCGCCGATGGCGGGCGAGCGGCCATGGCCGCGCTGGTCGTAGCGCACCACGGTGAAGCGATCCTGCAGCGCCTGGGCGACGCCGTCCCACATCCGAAGATCGCAGCCCAGCGCATGGCTTAGCACTACAACCGGCCCCTTGCCTTGTTGCATCACATAAATTTTCGACATCACAAATACTCCCAAAAAACTCCTATGGTTCAGGACTGGCGCCCCAGCCGGCACAGCTGCAACGCCAGCCGCGACAGCGCCTGCCAGCCGTCCTGCGGCCAGTCCGGGGCCTTCAGGCCCTTGACGATGCCGTCCACGGTGTGCGCGGACTGCAAGAGGCGCGCCAGCTGCGCGTCGCTGGCCTGGGGCAGCAGGCGCTCGTACAGGCGCTCCTTATTCCCCCAGATGCGGTTTTCGCGCAGCGCCATGGGCAGGGGCTTGCCGGCGTTCATGGCGTCTTTCACGCGCTTCAGGGCGCGGATGTCCTCGGCCAGGGCCCAGTGCACCAGCACCTCGGCCTCGCCCTCGGCCTGCAGGCCGTCGAGCATGCGCTGGGTGCGCGCCACCTGGCCGGAGAGCACGGCCTCGGACAGCTTGAACACGTCGTAGCGCGCGACGTTGAGCACGGCGGCTTCGACCTGGCTCCAGCTGAGCTCGCCCTGGGGGTGCAGCAGGGCCAGCTTCTGGATCTCCTGGTGCGCGGCGAGCAGGTTGCCCTCGACACGGTCGGCAAAGAATTGCAGCGTGCGCTGGCCCTCCTCGCCCGCGGCCACGCGCTGGCCCTGGGCGGCCAGGCGCTGGGCGATCCAGGCGGGCAGCTGGGCGCGCTCGACGGGGTCGATCTGCACCGTGGCGCCATTCGATTCCAACGCGGAGAACCAGGCGCCCGTCCTGGTGGCCTTGTCCAGGCGCGGCAGCACGATGAGGGTGAGCACGCTGTCGTTGCCCTGGGCCGCCTGGGCCAGCTGCTGCAGGGCGGCGCCGCCGTCCTTGCCCGGTTTGCCCGAGGGGATGCGCACCTCGACGATCTGCTTGTCGGCAAACAGGCTCAGACTGCCGCCCGCCGCCAGCACGCCGCTCCAGTCGAAATGCGCGCCGGCGGCGGTGAAGCTGCTGCGCTCGGTGTAGCCCTGGGCGCGCGCGGCGGCGCGGATGGCGTCCAGCGCCTCCTGCTGCAACAGCGCCTCGTCGCCGTGCAGGGTGTAGAGCGGGCGCAGGCCTTTTTGCAGCTGCGCGGGGAGCTGGTTCAGTGCGATTTGCATGGGGCTTGGGAGCTCTTGACGCTACGCCTCTCCCCTCTCCCCTCGCGGGAGAGGGGCCGGGCGGAGAGGGGGGCAGTTGTGGCCGCAGCGCCCATGCACCCCTCTCCCCAACCCTCTCCCGCAAGGGGAGAGGGGGCGGGAAGCGGCTCCGGATCAGCGTGGGGTGCTATCGAAAAAAACGGGTGGGAGTGGATGCGCGCTGCCCGGGAGCGCCTGCATCCTGCCGGCATCAGGGCGCCGTAGATCTTGACGCTACGCCTCTCCCCTCTCCCCTCGCGGGAGAGGGGCCGGGGGAGAGGGGGGGCAGTTGTGGCCGCAGCGCCTATGCACCCCTCTCCCCAACCCTCTCCCGCAAGGGGAGAGTGGGCGGGAACCGGCACAGGATCGGCGTGGGGCGCTATCGAAAAAAACGGGCGGGAGTGGATGCGCGCTGCCTGGGAGCGCCGGCATCTTGCCGGCATCGGGGCGCTAGCGTCGCCTGCCCCCACCCCTGCCCTCCCCCAGAGGGGGAGGGAGCAAGCAAGAACCGGCGGCGCGCGATGGCTCACTGCGGCTTGGCGGCGGCCAGCCGGCGCATGAGCTGCTGCACCAGGTCGGTGCGCATATTGCGGTACAGCATGGCCTCTTCGCCCTCCTTGGACAGGGCCGCGGTTTCGCTGTAGCTGATGTCGCGCTGCTGCATGAGCTCGGTGTTCGCGATCCATTCCCGGCCCTGCTGGTCGCGCAGGCGAAAGCGCAGGCGCAGGCGCAGCTGCAGCTCGCGCACCTGGCCGGCGGCGTTCAGGCCCACCACCACGCGCTCGGGCAGCTCGGAGATCAGCTCCAGGATGACCTCGGCCTGGGTGAGCTGGGCCGCGTCGGTGATCACCTTGAGGTCGCCGCCTGAGCCCTGCAGCGTGCGCACCAGCTCGCGCGCGGTCTGCGAGCCGGCCGGCGCCTGCACGTAGAGCGAGTGGAAGCCGAACTGCGGCACGCCGCGCAGGCGAAAGCCGCAGGCGGCCAGCGGCGCGGCGGCAAGCAGCGTGAGCAGGTTGCGTTTGCGCATGGCTCAGACCACCAGGTTGACCAGGCGGCCAGGCACGACGATGACCTTCTTGGGCGCCTTGCCTTCGGCAAACTTCTGGAAGTCGGCGCTGGCCACGGCGGCCCGCTCGATGGCGGCCTTGTCGGCGCCGGCCGGCACGCGGATGGAGCCGCGCAGCTTGCCGTTGACCTGCAGCATCAGCTCCAGCTCGTCCTGCACCAGGGCGCCGGCGTCTACCTGGGGCCAGGCGGCGTCGAGCAGCTCGCCCATGGCGCCGGCGTAGCCCAGCTCGGTCCACAGCGCATGGGTGATGTGCGGCGTGGCCGGGTAGAGCACGCGCAGCAGGATGCCGAAGCCCTCCAGCAATGCCACAACGCCGTCCGTGCTGTCGCTGGCTTTGAAGTCCTCCAGCGCGTTGATCATCTTCATGGCGCCGGAGACCACGGTGTTGTACTGCATGCGCTGGTAGTCGTACTCCACCTGCTTGAGCACGGTGTGGATCTCCAGGCGCAGCTGCTTGGCCTCTTTGCCAAACTTGACGTCATTCAGGCTTGTAGCGCCCGCCACGCTTGCGTCTGCAGCTGCTCTATCCATAGCAGACAGCTTGACGCCGAAGTTCCACACGCGGCGCAGGAAGCGGTAGCTGCCCTCGACCGCGGCGTCGTTCCATTCCAGCGTGAGCTCGGGCGGCGCGGTGAACATGGTGTACAGGCGCGCGGTGTCGGCGCCGTATTTCTCGATCAGGTGCTGCGGATCGACGCCGTTGTTCTTGGACTTGGACATGGTGCCCACGCCCTCGTAGGTGATGGCCGTGCCCACGGGCAGCAGGCCATCGGTGCTCTCGGCCGGGTTCTTCAGCCTGGCGGCGACGATCTTGCCGTCATCGCCATACACATGCTCCACGTCATGCGGCCAGAAGTAGTCCTTGGCGCCCTTGGCGCTCTTGCGGCTGTAGATGTGGTTCAGCACCATGCCTTGCGT
>JAFEER010000058.1 GCA_018240985.1 Pseudomonadota bacterium | reverse complement strand
GGCGTGGTGGGGCTGGCCGTGGCGCGGGCCTTGGCGTTGCAGGGGCGCGAGGTGCTGCTGCTGGAGGCGGCGAATGCCATCGGGACGGAAACCAGCTCGCGCAACAGCGAGGTGATCCATGCCGGCATCTACTACCCGCAGGGCTCGCTCAAGGCGCGGCTGTGTGTGCTGGGCAAGGCCATGCTGTATGACTACTGCGGCGCACGCGGACTGCCGCATAGCCGCTGCGGCAAGCTCATCGTGGCCACGTCTGAGCAGCAGCGGGCGCAGCTCGAGGGCATACGCCAACGCGCGGCGGCCAATGGTGTGCACGACTTGCAGTGGCTCACGCAGGGCGAGGCACGGGCATTGGAGCCCGAACTCGAATGCGTAGCCGCGCTGCTGTCGCCCAGCACGGGCATCGTGGACAGCCATGCGCTCATGTTGGCATTGCTTGGTGACTTGGAGAATGCGGGCGGATTGTTGGCATTGAATTCGCCCCTGGCTGGCGCCCAGTGCACGCCGGATGCTATACATCTTGAGGCTCAGGACGGTACCCGCATCAGCGCCCGCACGGTGGTCAATGCGGCCGGCCTGCATGCGCCGGACTTGGCGCGTCGCTTCGTCGGGCTCGATCCGATCCATGTTCCGCATGCCGCCTACGCCAAGGGCAGCTACTTCACCCTGGCGGGCCGGGCGCCGTTCAGCCACCTGATCTACCCCGTGCCCGAGGCGGCGGGCCTGGGCGTGCATCTGACGCTGGATCTGGGCGGACAGGCCAAATTCGGGCCGGATGTGCAATGGGTGGATGGCCCGGATGACCTGGTGGTGGATGCGAGCCGTGCCCGGGTTTTTTATGCCGAGGTGCGCAAATACTGGCCCGGACTGCGCGACGGCGCACTGGCCGCGGGCTACGCCGGCATACGCCCCAAGATCCACGGCCCGCAGGAGCCTGCGGCCGACTTTTTGATCCAGGGGCCCGGGCAGCACGGGGTTTCCGGCCTGGTGAACCTGTTTGGCATCGAGTCGCCCGGCCTGACCAGTGCCCTGGCCATAGGCGCGCATGTGGCGGGGATGCTGCAAGTTTGATGCACTCAAATCCAACATGATTCTGTTGCATTGTGTCTGCCTGGGCTAAGATGGCGCATTCGTCCGCATGTCCGCCATGCATGGCG
This sequence comes from Pseudomonadota bacterium, assembly GCA_018240985.1. GTDB lineage: Bacteria > Pseudomonadota > Gammaproteobacteria > Burkholderiales > Burkholderiaceae_C > Alicycliphilus. Next base: position 12,385 of record JAFEER010000058.1, on the reverse strand, counting down.
TGTCGCCGTTGTTTCCTGCTATGAAAGGCTTGGTTTATGTCCTCCGTATCCGAAACCACTTCCCCCACCCAGGGCGAGCTTGAGAAGCTCGTCGGCGATCTGCGCGGCCTGCTGGCCAACCGGGATCTGGATGGCATTCCTCAGATCAAACAGCTGCGTGAGCGGCTGGACGACGGCATCCAGACCGTGCGCGACGCCACGGTGCGCGCCGCCCAGCAGGCGGCCGACCAGGCCAAGGATGCCGCCCGTGCGGCAGACCGTTACGCCCATGATGAGCCCTGGCGCGTGGCCAGCGCCGCGCTGGCCGTGGGCGCGCTGGTGGGGTTTATGCTCGCTCGCCGCTGATCGCCAGCTACCGGCAGTCCATCCATGGCGCGCATCAACTGGACTTCACTGCTGAACCTGCAGGGCATGGCAGGGCGCTGGCGCCTCGTCATCGCCGAGGGCGCTACGGCGGTGGAAGATCGCATGGAGCTGGCGCGCCTGGAGTGGTCTGAGTACAAGCGCCGCCTGGCGCTGCTGGCGTTGCTGCTGGTCACCTTTGGCGCGCTGGCCGTGGTGAGCCTGCTGCTGCTGTCCGTGGCCATCCTGGTGCAGTTCTGGGACACGCCCCAGCGCGCCCTAGTGGCCTGGGTGCTGGCAGTCCTGTGGCTTGTCGGCTGCGTTGGCGTGCTGCTGACCCTGGTGTCGCTGGCGCGCCAGGCGCGCAACGCCTTTGCGTTGACGCACGGCGAGCTTGTGCAGGACTGGCGTGTGATCAAGGAGCAGCTCTGATGTCGCCCGCCCCACGTCCCCCTACGCCACAGCAGCAAGCGGTACTCGACCGTATACATGCCCAGCGCGAGCGCCAGCGCACGCGCCGCGACATGCTGCGCGTGGCGCGTGCCACGGCGCCCGCGCAGGGCCGCGTGAATCCCCAGGATCCGCTGCTGACGCGCCTTTTGAGTTTTGCGCGGCTGCATCCCGCCGTGGTTGCGGTCGTGCTGGCCGCCGTCGCCGCGGCGGGCCCCAACCGCGTGATGCGCTGGGCGGGTGTGCTGCTGCCGGCCATCCTGCGCATGCGGCGCGGGTAAGCCGTTTCGCGCCAGCGCCAGGGGCCGCCAAGTGCGGCCCTTGTGTTTGTTATCAGCGCATGGCCTTGATGGCGCGGGCCGCGCGGCCGGCCAGGGCCGGGCCTTCGTAGATCAGGCCGGTGTAGATCTGCACCACGTCGGCGCCCGCGCGGATTTTGCTCACGGCATCTTCGGCGCTCATGACGCCGCCCACGCCGATGATGGGAAACTGCGGGCCCAGCGCCGCGCGCAGCTGGGCGATGACGGCATTGCTCGCGGCCAGCACCGGGGCGCCGCTCAGGCCGCCGGTCTCGCCGGCATGCTGCAGGCCCTGCACGGCGTCGCGGCTGATGGTGGTGTTGGTGGCAATCACGCCATCCATGCCATGGCGCTTGAGGGTCGCGGCGATCACGCTCACCTGTTCCTCGGTCAGATCCGGCGCTATCTTCACAAAGATCGGCACGCGCCGGCCCTGGGCCGCGGCCAGCGTCTCGCGCCGCTCGGCAATGGCCGAGAGCAGTCCGTCCAGCGCTTCATCGTTTTGCAGGGCGCGCAGGTTCTGCGTGTTGGGCGAACTGATGTTCACCGTCACGTAGTCGGCATGGGGGTACACGCCCTCCAGGCAGGTCAGGAAATCGCTCGTGGCCTGCTCGATGGGGGTGGTGGCGTTCTTGCCGATGTTCAGGCCCAGCAGCAGCGGCTTGCCCTGCCTGCGCACCTGGGATTGGCGCACGTTGGCAATGAAGGCATCAAGCCCCTCGTTGTTGAAGCCCAGGCGGTTGATGAGGGCGCGCGCGGCCGGCAGGCGGAACATGCGCGGCCTGGGGTTGCCCGGCTGACCCTTGGGCGTCACAGTGCCGACCTCAACGAAGCCAAAACCCATGGCGGCCAGGGCATCGATGCAGCGCGCATTCTTGTCCAGGCCCGCGGCCAGGCCGACGCGGTTGGGAAAGCGGAGGCCGGCGAGCGTGATGGGGTCGTTCACGGTTTCATTGCACCAGGCCCATTGCAGTGGGGTGCGCTGGCCGCGCGCCAGCATGTCCATGGTCAGTTCGTGGGCGGCTTCGGCATCCATGCCAAAGAGAAAAGGGCGGGTGATGGCGTAGGGCAGTAGGGACATGGAGATAATTCGCAATTCACTTGCGATTTTCCCCCATGACTGCACGCTCGACGCTTTCCCAAGACGAACTCAAGACCCTGGTTGGCCAGGCTGCGCTGCAATACGTGGTGCCTGGCGAGATCGTGGGTGTGGGCACGGGCTCCACGGTGAACAAGTTCATCGATGCCCTGGCGACGGTGAAGGACAGCATTCGCGGTGCGGTGTCGAGCTCCGAGGCCAGCACGGCGCGCCTGCGGGCGCTGGGCATTGCAGTGTTTGACGCCAATGAGGTGGCCTCGCTGTCCGTCTACATCGACGGCGCGGACGAGATCGATGGCCAGGGCTACATGGTCAAGGGCGGCGGCGCGGCGCTGACGCGCGAGAAGATCGTGGCGGCGCTGGCCCGGCGCTTCGTCTGCATTGCCGACGAGTCCAAGCGGGTCAAAACGCTGGGCGCGTTCCCGCTGCCCGTGGAGGTGATTCCCATGGCGGCGGCGCAGATCGCACGCCGCTTTGCGGCCCTGGGCGGGCAGGCCACGCTGCGCCTGAAGAACGGCCAGCCCCTGGTGACCGACAACGGCCAGCATATCCTGGATGTGCGGGGGCTGGCGATTGCCGACCCTCTGGCCTTCGAGAGCGACGTCAACCAATGGCCCGGCGTTGTCACCGTCGGCGTGTTTGCGCATCAGAAGGCGCAGGTGTGCCTGCTGGGCACGACGGCCGGGGTGCAGACGCTGCACTTTTGAGCCGCGCCGCACGGGCAGTATGAGTGGCAGCGGACAGCGTCTGCTTACGAGTCTTTGCTTGGGCTTCACGCCTTGTTGAACACGCCACACATGGCGCTTCTATGGTTGTTGGGCGGACTCGGGGCCGAGCCCGATGAACAACCCAAAGGAGACATACCGTGACGACGTTGAACCAACAAGAGGGCGGGTACACGGGCCGGCCGCTGGCTGTCCGCACCGCTTGCGTGCTGATGCTGGTGCTGGTGCTGGTGCTGGCTCTTGGAGCCTGTGGCGGCGGCGGTAGCGATGGCGCTGCAGCACCGCCCACGCCTGCTCCAACTCCGGGCAACCCGGCGCCACCTGCTCCCAATCAGCCCGATCTGGCGACCCGCAGCGCGGCGGCATCCGCCACCGCGCAAAACACGACCAACGCCTGCACGCCGATCCAGCCCTTCTATTGGGAGGTGGGCGACCAGAACGCGCGCCTGGCTTCGGGTTCGGTGCCGGCCAATGGCGGCCAGCCTGTCTATACCAGCGCGTCGGTCATGCCCATCGCGTCGGCGTCGAAGTGGCTGTACGGCGCCGATGTGGTGCAGCGCCAGCGGGGGCAGTTGAGCGATAGCGATGTCAAGTTCTTGACCTTTCGCAGCGGCTACGCGCGCTTTTCACGCTGCCTTCCGAGCCAGACGGTGGATGCCTGCGTTGCCTATGCCAGCAACAACATCTACGTGCCCGCGGCCGATGGCAAGTTCTCGTATGGCGGCGGCCACATGGAAAAGCACGCCAGCCTGATCGGACTGGGGCCGCTGGACAACGCCGGCCTGGCGGCCGAGCTGCATGCGCAGCTGGGCAGCGACATCACGTTGATTTACACCCAGCCGCAGCTGGCGGGCGGCGTGGCCACCAGCGCGGACAACTACGCCCTGTTCCTGCGCAAGATCCTGTCGGGGCAACTGCTGATGAAGGCGGCGCTGGGCACGCATGCGGTCTGCACCAACCCGGCTACCTGCGCGCAGGCGCTGAACGCGCCGGTGCCGTCCACCGAGAGCTACCACTACTCGATCGGTCATTGGGTCGAGGACGACCCGGTCAATGGCGACGGCGCATTCAGCAGCGCCGGGGCATTTGGCTTTTATCCCTGGATCGACGCCAGCAAGAACTGGTACGGCATCGTGGCGCGCAAGGACGACAGCGGCGTCAGCGATCCGGACAACCCGGATTCGGCAGGGCGGGGCTATGCGTCGCTGCAGTGCGGGCGGCTGATCCGCGCGGCTTGGCTGGATGGAGTCGCGCGTTGAAGGCGGCCAGTCTTCGCCCGATCTTTCACCTTTCAAGTCTGGGAACGGCCGGTGCAACCGGTCAGAAGATGATGCCGGCCGGGTTGCTGGGCGAGCGGCCGTTGGCTGGCGCCGGTGCCGGGCGCGCGGCGGGCGCTACGGGCGCGGCGGCGGCACTTTCTGCGGCAGCCGCCGGCTTAACCACCGCCACCAGCGGCGTTGGCGCCGGGCGGCGGTAGCTGGGCGGCAGCTGCGATTGCGCGGGGTAGCCGGCCGCGTCCAGGTACTGGCTCCATTCGCTGTCCGAGAAGCCCTTGAGCTGCTGGCCGCCTATGGTGCCAAAGGGCAGGCTGGCTTCGCCGCTCAGGCGCTTGAGCGCGTCAATGTCCTCGTTGCTGGCCACGGTGCGCTCCGCGAACGGAATGCCGCGGTTGATGAGCAGGTTGCGCGCGCTGTTGCAGGGCACGCAGTCGCTGCCGGTGTACAGCGTCACGGGAAAGCGTGTGGCAACCTGGCGCAACTGGTAGGGTAGGCCATCATTGCCGCCGCCGCCCTGGCCGCCGCGCATCTGCACACCATCGGCGCCGGCGCTTGGCGGCTTGTCCGAGAAGGTGACCTTGCCGTCCGGGCCCACGATGCGGTAGACCTGCTGGGCCTGCGCGGCGAGAGCCAGCAGGGCGCAGCTGGCTGCAATGGCGATTTGGCGGATGGCGGTCATGTGGAATGCTCCTATTGCCTGGCAGGTACGCAAAAATGATAGCTATAAGCGCTTCATTGGCGTGGCAAACAGCCAGAAAGATATCTGGTTGAGTTAACCAATGTGCGCTATGCACACATTTTCTTACTATGCCATGCCCTGATGACGCAATAGCGCATCCAGTGTGGGCTCTCGGCCACGGAAGGCCTTGAAGGATTCCATGGCCGGGCGGCTGCCGCCTACCTGCAGAATGGTCTGGCGGTAGCGCCGGCCGGTTTCGACACTGGGCGAACCGTCAGCGCCCACGGTTTCCTCAAACGCTGCGTAGGCGTCGGCGCTCAGCACCTCGGCCCATTTGTAGCTGTAGTAGCCGGCCGCATAGCCGCCCGCGAAGATATGGCTGAAGCTGTGCGCCGTGCGGCTGAAGGCAGGAGGTTGGAGCACGGCCACCTCGTTGCGCACCTGCTCCAGCAGGGGCAGCGGGTTGTCCTTCGGGTCGTGCTCGGTGTGCAGCAGCATGTCGAACAGCGCGAACTCGATCTGGCGCAGCGTCTGCATGCCGGCCTGGAAGTTCTTGGCCGCGATCATCTTGTCGTACAGCGGGCGCGGCAGGGGCGCGCCGGTTTCGACATGGGCGGTCATGTGGCGCAGCACCTCCCATTCCCAGCAGAAGTTCTCCATGAACTGGCTCGGCAGTTCCACGGCATCCCACTCCACGCCGCTGATGCCCGAGACATCGCGCTCGTTCACCTGGGTGAGCATGTGGTGCAGGCCATGGCCGAATTCGTGGAACAGGGTGATCACGTCGTCATGCGTGAGCAGGGGCGGGCGGCCGTCCACGCCCTGGGCAAAGTTGCACACCAGGTAGGCGATGGGTGTCTGCAGGCTGCCCGTGTCGGGCCGCAGCCAGCGTGCGCGCGCATCGTCCATCCAGGCGCCGCCGCGCTTGCCGGGGCGGGCCGGCTGATCCAGGTAGAACTGACCGACCAATTGGCCACCGCGCTCGATGCGGTAGAACTCCACGGCCTGATTCCACACGGGGGCCTGGTCGGGCCTGATGGCAACCTCGAACAAGGTCTCGACGATCTTGAACAGCCCGGCCAGCACCTTGGGCGCGGGGAAATACTGTTTCACTTCCTGCTCGCTGAAGGCGTAACGTGCCTCCTTGAGCTTTTCCGAGATATAGGGCCAGTCCCAGGCCTGCGGGTCGCTCATGCCCAGCTGCTCGGTGGCAAAGGCGCGCAGGTCGGCCACGTCCTTTTCGGCATAGGGGCGTGCCCGCTGTGCAAGGTCGCGCAGGAAGTGGGTCACCTGCTCCGGCGTATGGGCCATCTTGGGCACGAGCGACACCTGGCCGAAGTTGGCGTAGCCCAGCAGTATTGCCTCTTCCTGGCGCAGCGCCAGAATCTCGGCCATCACGGCGCCGTTGTCGAAGCGCCTGGCTTCACCCTCGGCCTGGTCTGAGGCCCGTGTGACGTAGGCGTGGTAGAGCCGCTCGCGCAGCGCGCTGCTCTTGGCAAACTGCATCACCGGCAGGTAGCAGGGCATCTTCAGCGTGAGCTTGTAGCCGTCCTGGCCCTCGGCCTCGGCCGCGGTGCGCGCCGCCTGGCTCACGTCGGCCGGCAGGCCTTCGACTTCCTCGGCGCTGGCGTAGTAGGCGAAGGCGTCGGTGGCATCGAGCACGTTTTCGCTGAACTTCTGCGACAGCTCGGCCTGGCGTTCCTGGATGGCGGCAAAGCGCTGCTTGGCCGCGCCCTGCAGTTCGGCGCCCGAGAGCACGAAGTTGCGCATGGCATTGCTGTGGGCCTGGCGCTGCTCGGCGTTGAGCGTCGCCGGGTCAATCGCCTTGTACTTGGCGTACAGGCGTTCGTCGGCGCCCAGGCGAGTCCAGAACTCGGTCACCCGGGGCAGGGCAGCGTTGTAGGCGGCGCGCAGCTCGGGCGTGTCGGCCACGCTGCTCAGGTGGCTCACGGCACCCCAGGAGCGGCCCAGCTCCTCGGTGGCGACATCGAGCACGCGGGCGATGGCGTCCCAGCTCGTGGCGAAGTCAGGCTGGGTCACGGTTTCGAGCGCGGCATTGGCGCGTTCGAGCAGCTGATCGACGGCCGGCGCCACGTCGGCGGGGGTGATGCGATCGAACCGGATATGGCCGGAGAAGTCGAGTAGGGGATTGCTCATGCTGGATTAGATGGCGTCGTGGTGGGTGGGTTCAAGCGGGGCGCTCAAAGGCGCTCTGCTGCCTCCAGCGTGTTGACGAGCAGCATGGTGATGGTCATGGGCCCGACGCCGCCGGGCACGGGCGTGATGTAGCCGGCCACCTGTTTCACGCCGTCGAAGTCCACGTCGCCGCAGAGCTTGCCCGCCTCGTTCCTGTTCATGCCAACGTCGATGACCACGGCGCCGGGCTTGACCATGTCCGCCGTCAGCACATTGCGCTTGCCAACGGCGGCAACCACGATGTCGGCCTGGCGCGTCATGGCGGCCAGGTCGGCCGTGCCGCTGTGGCAGACGGTGACGGTGGCGTTGGCGGCCAGCAGCATCATGGCCATGGGCTTGCCGACGATGTTGCTGCGGCCAATCACCACGGCATGCTTGCCACGCAGATCCTGCATGCCGATGGATTCGAGCATCTTCATGCAGCCATAGGGCGTGCAGGCCTTGAAGCCCACCTCGCCGACCATCAGCGCGCCGGCGCTGGCAATGTGAAAGCCGTCCACGTCCTTCAAAGGAGAGATGGCTTCGATGACCTTGTGGTCGTCGATGTGCTTCGGCAAGGGCAGCTGCACCAGGATGCCGTGGATGCTCGGGTCGTTGTTCAGCGCCTTGACGCACGCCAGCAGCTCGGTCTCACTCAGGCTGGCGTCGTACTTTTCCAGCACCGAGTGAAAGCCCACGTCCTCGCAGGCCTTGACCTTGTTGCGCACGTAGACCTGGCTGGCCGGGTTGTGGCCCACCAACACCACGGCCAGGCCTGGGGTGATGCCGCGTGCCTTCAGGGCCGCCGTGCGCTGGGCTACTTCAGTGCGCAGTCGGCGCGAGAGGGCGTTGCCGTCAATCAGTTGGGCTGTCATCTTTGAACTATCCGGGATACAAATCGGGATACAAATGAAAAAGCTGCCTGGCGCTTGTTGGGCGGGCGCAGGCAGCTATTGAAACGAGAGTGTTCAGGCTTTGGCGGCGGCCTGTCCCAAGGCGATTTTCAGCAGGTCGGCCACGGTGTTGGCGTTGAGCTTTTCCATGATGTTGGCGCGGTGCGCCTCGACGGTCTTGATGCTGATGCCAAGGTCATCGGCGATTTGCTTGTTCAGCCGGCCGGCGACGATGCGCTCGAGCACCTGGGCCTCGCGGCCGGTGAGTTTGGACAGCAGCGCATCGCGGCTCGCCGCCTGCTGGTGGTCGCTGAAGGCCTCGCGTGCGTGGTCGAGCATGCGCTCCACCAGGCTCAGCAGTTCCTGCTCGTCAAAGGGCTTCTGGATGAAGTCCAGCGCGCCCTTCTTCATGGTGTTCACCGCCATGGGAACGTCGCCGTGGCCGGTGATGAAGACGATGGGCAGGGGCGACTTGCGCTCCAGCAGCCTGTCCTGCAGCTCCAGCCCCGTCATGCCGCCCATGCGTATGTCCACGATCAGGCAGGCCACCTCGCGCGGGTCGTAGCGGGTGAGGAAAGACTCCGCCGATTCAAAGCAGCGCACGCGGTAATCCTTGCCTTCCAGCAGCCACTGAAGCGAGTCGCGCACCGCTTCGTCGTCATCCACGACATAGACGGTTCCTTTTTTCGGAATCAAGCTCATGCAATAGTCCTTGGGTTTGGCGTAGCTACGGAATTGATAGTGCTATCCGCCGTATTGGCAAGTGGCAACCAGAAGGAGAACCGGCAACCCGTGACCTCTGTGGCATTGTAGAGGTTCTCCGCCTGCATCCTGCCCTGATGGGATTCGACGATGCTGCGGCACAAATTGAGGCCCATGCCCATGCCCTCGCTCTTGGTGGAAAAAAAGGCCTCGAACAAGTGGGCCAGCACCTCAGGCGCCAGGCCCCTGCCGGTGTCCTGCACCGAGAACTCGATGACCTCGGCGCCTGAAACCTGGCGCGGCACCACGCGCAGTTCCACGCTGCGCAGCTGCGCCGGACGTTGCGCCAGGGCGATGGATTCGGCGCCATTCTTCATCAGGTTGATGAGCACCTGCTCGATCAGGATGGTATCGGCCATCACGGGGGGCAGGCGTGCCGCGATGTGGTGCGTCAAACGCACGTTGTGACGCCGTAGTTCGATCTCGGCCAGCTCCAGCGCCTCGGCCACCATGTCGTGCACGTTGGCCAGCGTGCGGTTGGGCGCGCTCTTTTTGACGAAGGCCCGGATGCGCTGGATGATCTGCCCGGCGCGCTGCGCCTGGTGCGCGGTTTTTTGCAGCGCGGCCAGCAGGGCCTCTTCGCTGAGGTTGCCGTTCTGGATGCGCGAGACCATGCCGCTGCAATAGTTGTTGATGGCCGTGAGCGGCTGGTTGAGCTCATGCGCAACGCTCGACGCCATCTCGCCCATGGTGATGAGCCGGCTCACGGATTGGGCACGCTCGGCCTGGCGTGCGGCCTGCTCCTCGGCCACGCGCCGTGGCGTGATGTCGGTGGCGATCACCATTTGCGCCAGGCGCCCATCGACCCAGTTGAGATAGCGCGAACGCACCTCCAGCCATTTGCCCAGGTCGCTGCGGTAGATCTCGGCGTTTTCCGAGCGCGCGCGCGTCACCGGATCCAGCGGCAGATCCTTGAGGCCGTCCTCTTCACCCATGGCGCTGGCACGCGCTGAGGGCGGCAAGCCCGCCTGCGCCACCATCTCCAGATGGCCAACGGTTTGCGAGCCGAACCATTGCCGGTACAGGCGGTTGGCATACAGCAGCTCCTGGCTGCCCAGGGGCGCGACCGAGACCGATGCGTCCAGCGCCTCCAGCACGATGGTGAAGCGCTCGTGCGAGGCGGTGAGCTGTTCACGCACGCGGTTGGGCTCGGTGATGTCGGTCATCGAGGTCATCCAGCCGGTTTGCTGGCCGCGCGCATCGACCAGCGGCGAGACGTAGAGGCGCGCATCGAACAGCGCGCCGCTCTTGCGCCGCACGCGCACCTGAAAACCGCCGGGCATGGTCTTGCCCGAGAGCTCGTCACGCAGGTTGGCCTGTAGCCTGTCGTACTCGCCCTCGGGCCAGTAGCTGTACGGAGGCGTTTGGCCTACCAGCTCGGCCTCGGTCCAGCCGGTCATTTGGCAAAACGCGGCATTCACGTAGGTGATGCGCCCCTGCATGTCGAGCGCGCGCATGCCGGTGAGGATGGAGTTTTCCATCGCACGGCGGAAGTTGGTTTCCACAATCAACGCTTCGCGCGCGCGCATGCGACGGCGCGTGTGGCGCCAGGTGGCGATGAGCAACCATGACGTCATCGCACTCAAGGTGCTGACGAGCCAGAACAGGCCGCTGCCGACCACTCCCAACGAAGTACGGTAAGCCTGGGCGCGCAATACCAGGCCATCGCCCACGGGAGACACCGGGATGGCATAGGCATTGGCCTTGGTCGTCCAGGGCAGCAGTGCATTGTGGCGCGGCGCCAATGGCGTGCCGGCGAGCACATGGCCACTGCCGTCGAGCAGCGTCACTGCGTAGCGCGCCAGGATCTCTACCGGCGTTGCGTAGCGCAGCAGGTTGTCGATGGAGTATTCGGCCAGTACCACACCGCCAAACCTTCCTTGCAACGACAGCGGCACCTGCAGCTGCAACAGCGGCGCGGTGTCTGTCGTGCCCGCAGCGGGCAATGCATACACCGGCTGCTGCAGCTGGCGCGCCAGCTTGAACAAATCGGCGGTCTCCCCCGTCCTGAGCACTTCGCCGTTCACGTGCAGCTGATTGCTGGTCACCGTGGGAGCAGCCTGGGTGGCGCGAATTCGGCGCTGCGCGTCGACCCAGGTGATCGACTGCAGCTCGGGGTACTGGCTGATCAGTGCATCGGCACGACCCACAAAGGCGGCGCGCTCAAGGTCTTCGTTGGACAGATCGCGCGCGATGCGCATGATCTGTTCCTGCCGCTCCAGCAGCCGCAGGCGCACCCGCTGCTGGGCGTATTCCACGTCACGTTTGAGGGCTTCTTTCTCGCGTGCGATTTCTTCCGAGCGCAAGTACCAGAACGAAGCAACGATGGCAGCCAGGAACATCAACACCGCAGCCAATGGCGCCAGGGTGGCAAAGCGATCCTGCCGCATGGGCGAGAGGCTGCGCCACCAGGATTGACACCATCGCAGCGGCGATTTCATGGCGGCCAAGGGTGAGTGGGGCGTCGGGCTGGGGGATGCCATGAAGTGGAGTTTAAGGCCGGGCAGGTTCTGATTTCACCTTGGGAAATAATGTGCGATTGCAGCATAATTTCATATTAAGAAATTAACATACACCATTTGAAATTTTGCGAATTTGTGCGAAACTTGCGCCCGCAAATAGTTCACCATAGTCACTCACTTTCAAAAAGGAGACAGGGCATGTCAGATCCGACCAACGTTCCGAGCTTTGACGACACAGACCAAGAAGAAACCCGCGAATGGCTGGAGGCGCTGTCCGCAGTCATTGAAAAGGAAGGGCCGGAGCGTGCTCACTTCCTGCTCGAGCAGTTGCTGGAGCAGGCGCGCCAGAGCAGCATCGACCTGCCGTTCTCGGCCAACACGGGCTATGTGAACACCATCGAGCCCGAGCAGGAGGCGCGCTGCCCCGGCAACATCGCCATCGAAAAGCGCCTGCGCGCCTACATGCGCTGGAACGCCATGGCCATGGTGGTGCGCGCCAACCGCCTGCATCCGGCGGACGGCGGCGACCTGGGCGGGCATATCGGCTCGTTCGCATCGCTGGCTTCCATGTGGGGCGCGGGCTTCAACCATTTCTGGCATGCCGAAAGTGCCGACCACGGCGGCGACTGCATCTACTTCCAGGGCCATAGCGCCCCCGGCATCTACGCGCGCGCCTACCTGGAAGGCCGCATCACCGAAGCGCAGCTGGAGAGCTTCCGCCAGGAAGTGGACGGCAAGGGCCTGTCCAGCTACCCCCACCCCAAGCTGATGCCCGGCTTCTGGCAGTTCCCGACTGTTTCGATGGGCCTGGGGCCCATGATGGCCATCTACCAGGCGCGCTTCCTGAAGTACCTGCATGCGCGCGGCATTGCCGACACCACCAAGCGCCGCGTCTGGGTGTTCCTGGGCGACGGCGAGATGGACGAGCCCGAGAGCAAGGGCGCCATTGGTCTGGCCGCGCGGGAGAACCTGGACAACCTGATCTTCGTCGTCAACTGCAACCTGCAGCGCCTCGATGGCCCGGTGCGCGGCAACGGCAAGATCATCCAGGAGCTGGAAGGCGATTTCCGCGGCGCCGGCTGGAACGTCATCAAGCTGCTGTGGGGCAAGGGCTGGGACGAACTGCTGGCGCGCGACAAGAGCGGCAAGTTGAAGCAGGTGATGATGGAGACGCTGGACGGCGACTACCAGACCTACCGCGCCATGGACGGCGCCTACATCC
>JAFEER010000057.1 GCA_018240985.1 Pseudomonadota bacterium | reverse complement strand
TCGCCACCGACATGGCGCGCAGGGGCGCGAGCTGCGTCAGCACCTTGCCTGCCAGGCGCTGGGCCGATGCGGTGTGCCCCTGCGGCGTGCGCACGTAATCGAGCCACTGGTCGAACAGCACGATGCTGGAGAACAGGCGCTCGGGGCCGCTGCGCTCGAAGGCCAGTTCCGCCGTCACCTGCTCCCAGCCCTGGCCCTCGGCGCCGATGAGCGCGTCGGCAGCGAGCTGCACGTTGTCGAAGAACACTTCGCAGAAATGGCGGTCGCCCGACAGATCCTGGATGGGGCGCACGGTGACGCCGGGCAGCTGCAGATCGACGATGACCTGCGACAGGCCCTTGTGCCTATCCTGCGCCTCGCCCGAGGTGCGCACCAGCGCGATCATGTAGCGGCAGTGGTGGGCGTTGGTCGTCCAGATCTTCTGGCCGTTGAGCACGAAACCCTTGTCATTGGGCGTGGCGCGCGTCTTCACGCTGGCCAGATCCGAGCCCGAACCCGGCTCGCTCATGCCGATGCAGAAGAACGCCTCGCCGCGGCACACCTGGGGGATGTAGAAGCGCTTCTGCGCCTCGGTGCCGTATTTCAGGATCAGCGGGGCGCTTTGGCGATCCGCGATCCAGTGCGAGCCCACGGGCGCGCCGCAGGCCAGGTATTCCTCGACCAGCACGTAGCGCGTGAAGGCGCTGCGCCCGCCGCCGCCGTATTCCTTTGGCAGGGTCACGCCAATCCAGCCCTTGGCACCCAGCTTGCGGCTCAGCTCGGTGCTGTAGCCGCCCCAGGAGCGGGCGCGCACATGGGCCGGCAGGTCCTTGATGGCCTCATGCAGAAAGGCGCGCACCTCGGCGCGCAAGGCCTCGTCCGCGGCCGGTATGCGCGTGAGCGCGAGTGAATCCAGGGTGCTCATCGCTTTGCTCCTTGTCGGTTATTGCAGCGGCACCTTGGCTTGCTGGACGATGCGCTTCCACAGCGCGATCTCGGCCTTTTGGAATTCGTGCATCTGCGCCGGCCCGCCGGTCATGGGCGTGGCGCCCAGGCGCTCGTAGAAGGCGCGCGTCTCGTCCATCCTGGAGATGGTGGTGAACAGCTCGGCCAGCTTCGCCGTCTCGGCGGCGGGCGTCTTGGCGGACACCATGGCGCCGACCCAGGAGTAGGCCTCGTACCCGGGCAGGCCGGCCTCGCCCATGGTGGGCACATCCGGCGCATTCGCCACGCGCTTGTCGTTGGCCACGGCCAGGATCTTCAGGCGCCCGCCCTTGGCCAGCTCCAGCACGGCCGTGACCTCGGCAAACGCATAGTCCACCGTGCCCGAGGCCACTGCCGTCATGGTCTCGCCCGCGCTCTTGAAGGGCACATGCACGGTCTGCAGGCCGGCCTTGTCGTTGAGCAGTTCGCCCATGAGCTGGTAGCCGGCCGAGCCGGCGCCGAAGTTCACCTTGCCCGGATTCGCCCGGGCGTAGGCCAGCAGGCCCTTGAGGTCGCCATAGGGCGCATTCGGCGGCACCACCAGCATGGCGGGCGCGCGCATCATCATGGTCAGGGGCGACAAATCCTTCACCGGGTCGTAGGGCAGCTCCTTGAACAGCGCCGCGTTCACCGCCAGCGTGGAGTTGCTGCCGATGAACACCGTGTAGCCATCGGCCGGCGCGGCCAGCACCTGCTTGACGGCCAGAAAGCCGTTGGCGCCGGGCTTGTTCTCCACCACCACGGCCTGGCCGGTCAGATCCTGCAGCTTCCTGGCGAAGTAACGCGCCGAAGTATCGGTGCCGCTGCCGGGCCCGAAGGGCACGACGAACTTGATGGTCTTGGACGGAAAGGCCTGGGCCTGGGCGGCGGGGCTGAGGGCTGCGCCCAGGGCCAAGAGGCTGGCGCCCGCGAGGGCGCGCAGGGCTGTTCTGCGGTGCGATGGCATGGCGGTTTTGTCTCCTTGGGCTCTGGTCACACAACGGGAACACCACTGTAGGCGGGGCGATCAACGGTGTCTAATATTAAAAAATTCGATTTCAATATTCATCAGGTATCAAATGAAGCTGCGACAGCTCCAGCAGTTCGTCACGCTGGCCGAGACGGGCAACTTCCACCGCGCGGCCGAGTGCCTGCACATGGCCCAGCCGCCGCTGTCGGTGTCGATGCGCAAGCTGGAGGACGAACTCGGCAGCGCGCTGTTCGAGCGCACGACGACGGGCGTGCTGCTCACCCCGGCCGGCCAGGCCATGCTCCATGATGCACGGCAGGCGCTGCTGCACGCCCAGCAATGCCGCCAGGCGGTGCAGGATGCGCGCGACGGCACGGGCGGGCGGCTGCGCCTGGGCATCATCGGCTCCGCCACCTATGCGCTGCTGCCGCGGCTGATTCCGTCGCTGCGCGCGCGCTATCCAAAGATCGCGCTGGAGCTGACGGAGGCCACCTCGTCCGACGTCCTGGAGGGCCTGCTCTCGCACCGCTTCGATGCCGGCCTAGTGCGCCACCCGGTGTTGGATGCCAGCGGCTTCGAGCTGCTGCCGCTGGATCGCGACGAGTTCGTGCTGGCGGTGGCCGACAGCAGCCCGCTGGCCATGCACGATGCCATTGCCCTGCACGAGGCGGCGCACGAGCCCTTCATCATGTACCCGCGCGCCAAGGTGCCGGGCCTGGCCGCCCTGGCCATGATGCGCTGCCAGTTCTCGGGCTTCGTGCCGCAGGTGGCGCAGGAGGCCATGCAGGTGCAGACCATCATGAGCCTGGTGGCCTCGGGCCTGGGCGTGGGCCTGGTGGCGGGCGTGGCGCGCCAGGTGATGCCGCGCGGCGTGAAATGCCTGCTGCTCACCGACAACCCGCCGGGCTTTCACGTCAGCATTGCACTGGCGCGGCTGGCGGGCGACACCAACCGCGTGGTGCAGCGCTTTGCCGAACATGCGCTGATTTGCTGTGGCCAGTGATGGGGGGGAAGGTTGAGCGTTTTGCGCGGGAACGCTCAACGCTCAACGCTCAACGCTCAACGGGTCTGTCGCTCCACGCCGGTGATCGCATAGCCCTTTTCCTGTAGCTGGCGGCCCGGCGCGGCAATGCCGTACTGCGGCCAGAGTGCGGCCGTCTCGTCCAGATCCTGGCCGCGCAGCTCGTTCTCCCAGTCGGTGTTGATGGCCTCCTGAGGGATGGCGCGCCCCTCGGGCACGACGAGGTGCGAGTAACGGCCCTGGGCCTCGGCCCGGCGGTAGATGTCCACACGCATAGATCAATTCCTTGCTTGAGGCGGGGAAGCCCCCGACTTTAGTCTCGGCACTGTGTCGCTTACGTAGGAAGGCGCGCCGCATGCCCCTGCCCAGGGGGTGAATTGATGCAAGGCAAGTCCATGCGCTCCACGCACGACGGACAATGCCGCCCATGACCCTCGATACCCTCACCTCGTCCCCTCAGACTCTGCCGGCCAGCCAGGGCCAGCCAAGACAGCCCGACGTGCTCATCGCCGGCGGCGGCCCGGCCGGGCTGTCGCTGGCGGCGTCGCTGGCACAGGCCGGCATGCAGGTCACGGTGCTGGAGCAGCAGGCCGAGGCCGTGCTGGCCAACCCGCCGCCCGACGGGCGCGAGATCGCCCTCACCCACCCCAGCGTGGCCACGCTGCAGCGCATCGGCAGCTGGCAGCGCCTGGCCACGCACGAGGTAGGCCTGCTGCGCGAGGCCCAGGTGCACGACGGCCCTGTGGGCCAGCATGGCGCCATGCAGCTGCACGCGGGCGGCAGCGGCGTCGATCACCTGGGCTGGATCGTCCCCAACAACGCGCTGCGCCGCACTGCCTACGAGGCCGCCAGGAGCGAGCCGGGTGTGCGGCTGATCACCGAGGCGCGCGTGACGCATGTGGCCACCACGGCTGCCTATGCCGAACTGGAATACACCGACGCACGCCAGCCGGGCGCGCCGGTCGAGAGGCTGCAGGCGCCGCTGTTGGTCGCCGCCGACAGCCGCTTCTCCAGCATCCGGCGCCAGCTCGGCATAGGCGCCTCCATGCAGGACTTCGGCCGCACCGTCATCGTCTGCCGCCTGCGCCACGAGCTGCCGCACCACGAGGTGGCGCACGAATGCTTCGGCTACGAGCAGACCCTGGCCATCCTGCCGCTTCCGGGCGACATGGTGGACGGCGCACCCATGTGCTCGGCCGTGATCACCACCGGCGCAGCCCAGGCGCAGGAGCTGCTGGCCCTGCCGCCCGACGAATACGCGGCGCGCGTGCAGGCGCAGTTCCAACACCGCCTGGGCCGGATGCAGCTGGTGGGCGAGCGCCATTCCTACCCCCTGGTCGCCGTGTACGCGCACCGCTTCAGCGGGCCGCGCTGCGCCCTGCTGGGCGACGCCGCCATCGGCATGCACCCGGTCACGGCCCATGGCTACAACCTGGGGCTGGCGGGCGTTGAGAGCCTCACCCACACCGTGAGCGCGGCCTTTGCGCGCGGCGCCGACATCGGCGCGGCCAGCGTGCTGGAACCCTACGCCCGCGGCCACCACCGCCACGCCTGGCCGCTGTACCAGGGCACCAACGCCGTCGTGCGCCTGTACACCGACCCCCGGCCGCTGCCCAAGCTGCTGCGCCAGCTGGTGCTGGCCGGCTCCAGCCGCCTGCCGCCGCTCAAGGGCCTGATCGTGAGCCAGCTCACCGGCCGGCGGCCCGCCTGGCCAACGGTGGCACCGTAACGGGAAGCGTTGCGCAGCCATAACGGCCGCATATGGCTGCGTACCTGAAATGCGCTCGCGCAACGGTCGGCGGCTGGCTACAGTCGCCCCATGCCGCACCCACACCCCAGCACCATTCATGACGCCACGCCCCAGGTGGTGGACTGCCACGCCCATGTCTTCCTGCAGGACATGCCGCTGGCCGCCGCGCGCCGCTATGCACCCAGCGGTGATGCCACGCCGGCCGAGTACCTGGGCCTGCTGGAGGCCCATGGTGTCACGCATGGCGTGCTGGTGCAGCCCAGCTTTCTGGGCACCGACAACAGTTTTCTGCTGAGCACCCTGCGCGCACAGCCGCAGCGCCTGCGCGGCGTGGTGATGCTGGAACCCGCCACCAGTGAGGCAGAACTTGAACGCCTTGCCGCCGCCGGCGTGGTGGGCGTGCGCCTGAACCTCATGGGCCAGCCGCTGCCCGACCTGCGCACACCACAGTGGCAGAGCTTTCTGGCACGCCTGAAGGCCCTGGACTGGCACCTGGAGCTGCACCGCCAGGCGGCAGACCTGGCGCCGCTGCTGGACGCCGCGCTGCACAGCGGCTGCCGTATCGTCGTCGATCACTTCGGGCGCCCCGACGCGCTGCTGGCCGACGCCGACCCGGGTTTTGCCGCACTGCTGGAGCGCGCAGCCTCGGGCCGCATCTGGGTCAAGCTCTCGGCCGCCTACCGCAACGGGCGCGCAGCTCTGGCGGGCGCCGACGCACACCTACTCGCAGCCGACACGCGCGCCGCCCAGGCCTGCGCCGGCCGGCTGCTGGCGGCCTTCGGGCCCGAGCGCCTGGTCTGGGGCAGCGACTGGCCGCACACCCAGCACCAGCACATGGCCGACTACGGCCAGAGCCTCGCCGCGCTCAGCGACTGGGTGCCCGATGCCGCCCAGCGCGCCCGCATCCTCGGCCCCACGGCCGCCGAGTTGTTTCACATCCCTCTCATCCTCCGCTAGGAAACACCATGCAACGACGTTCCATTGCCCTCGCCGCCCTGGCCCTGGCGCTTGCGCCAGCCGTACACGCCCAAGCCAAACCCGACGCGGCCTACCCCAACAAACCCGTGCGCGTGGTGGTGACCTATCCGCCGGGCGGCACCGTGGATGCGGTGGCGCGCATCCTGGGCCCCAGGCTCACGCAGATCTGGGGCCAGTCGGTGGTGGTGGACAACCGCGCCGGCGGCGGCGGCATCATTGGCGCGCAGGCGGTGCTGTCGGCGCCGGCCGATGGCTACACGCTGATGATGGACGCCTCCAACCACGCGCAGAACCCGGCCCTGAAGAAGCGCATGCCGTTCGACACGCTCAAGGCCTTCGCGCCGGTGTCGCTGGTGCTCAAGGTGCCCAGCGTGCTGGTGGTGAACCCGAACTTCCCGGTGCGCACGCCCAAGGAACTGATCGCCTACGCCAAGGCCAACCCCGGCAAGGTGGACTACGCCTCCTCGGGCAACGGCTCGGCCCAGCATCTGTCGGGCGAGCTGTTCGTGCTGAAAACCGGCGCGCCCATGACGCACATCGCCTACCGCGGCGGCGGGCCCGCCATGATGGACGTGATGGCGGGCAACGTGCCCGTGTTCTTCGCCAGCCTGGCCTCGGCCCTGCCCTACATCCAGAGCGGCAAGCTCAAGGCCATCGCCGTCGCCGGCAAGAAGCGCTCGCCGGTGCTGCCCAACACCCCCACTTTCACCGAATCGGGCGTGAACGGCGTCGATGTCTACGAGTGGAACGCCCTGTTCGCGCCCGCGGGCATGCCCACCGCGCTGGTGGACAAGGTCAGCAGGGATGTGGCCACCGCGCTATCTGACCGCGAGGTCAAGGCGCGGCTGATGTCGCTGGGCGCCGAGGTGATCGGCTCCAGCCCCAAGGAGCTGGACCAGTACCGGCGCGCCGAAATCACGCAATGGACGGCCCTGGGCAAACAGGCCAATATTTCGCTGGACTGATCTACAACCGATCCGCGATCCGGCCGGCCATGGTCGGCCGGCTCCATCCCAGCCACGGCAGGCTGGGCGAGCGGTTCGCCTCCTGCACCAGGCGCAAGTCCGGACTGCCGCGTGGCGTCATTCCGGCGAAAGCCGGAATCCACCACCGTGGCCAGCGCGTAGGCCTGAATCGCGGCTTTCGCCGCAACGACAGCTATCTGCGGCATGTGCCCAATCAGGCATTTTTCTCCCCTGCCATTTATAAACACTTGTTTTATACATTAATAGTGTCACAATAACCGCATGTCCGATCACACCCTCGCCGACTTGTGCGTGCTCACCGGCCTGACGCCGCGCACCGTGCGCTACTACGTGCAGATCGGCCTGGTCGATCGCCCCACGGGCGAGACCCGCGCGGCGCGCTATGGCAGCCGGCAGGTCGAGCAGCTGCTGCTGATCAAGAAGTGGAGCGAGGCCGGGCTGGCGCTGGAGCGCATCCGCGAGCTGCTGCATGGGCAAACGCCGGCCGCGCCGCCGCGCGCGCCGGCGCCGGGCCATGTCGCGGTGCGCAGCCATGTGCTGGTGGCCGACGGCGTAGAGCTCGTCATAGACCCCGGCCGCGCCGGCCTGTCGCCCGGGCAGCTGCGCGCCTTTGTGCGCGCCGTGATGGACGCCTTTGCCCCACTGCAACCCACGAAAGGATCACCCCATGAGCCCACATGAGCCCCTGCACGACGGCGCATGCCTGCAAGCACGCCGCGGCCCGGCCCCCTGCTTTTTGGGCGCCGGCATCACCGGCCAGCTGCGCGGCCTGCTGTTCGAGGCCAGCGTGGAGCAGCGTTTTTGCAACCCCTCACAGGAGTCCATCGAGCTGGTGTACCGCTTCCCGCTGCCCTGGGGGGCGGTGCTGCTGGGCGTGGACGTGCTGCTGGGCGACAAGCGCCTGTCGGGCGCCGTGGCCGAGAAAACCCGGGCCGAGGCACGCTATGAAGACGCCCTGTCCGAGGGCGACGCCGCCATCCTGCTGGTACGCCACAGCGATCACAGCCACAGCCTGAACCTGGGCAACCTGGCCGCGGGCGAGGCCTGCACCATCACGCTGCGCTATGCGCAAACGCTGTCGTTTGAACAGGGCGGGCTGCGCCTGCTCATCCCCACCGTGATCGCCCCGCGCTACGGCGACCCGGTGCAGGGCGGCGGCCTGGCTCCGCACAGCGTCGTGCCCCCCAGCCTGCTGGCCGAGCACCCGTTCAGCCTCAGCCTGCAATTGCACGGCCCGCTGGCCCGCGCGCGCCTGGCCTCGCCCAGCCACCCGGTGCAGGTGGCGCATGGCCAGGGCGCCGAGGGCGACTGCGTCAGCGTATCGCTGGCGCGCCAGTCCGCGCTGGATCGCGACTTCGTGCTGGTGCTCGATCAGCTTGCCGACCAGCCCATCGCCGTGGCCGCGCGCGACGAGCGCTGCGGCAACGCCGTGGCCGTGCTGACGGGCTTTTGCCCGCGGCTTCCGGCCGCGGCCGATGCCCCGGTGGCCGTCAAGATGCTGGTGGACTGCTCGGGTTCCATGGCCGGCGACAGCATTGATGCAGCGCGCCGCGCACTGCGCGCCATCACCGGCCTGCTGCGCGCGGGCGACCGCTTTGCGCTGTCGCGCTTCGGCTCTGGCGTGGAGCACCGCGCGCGCGGCCTGTGGCGCGCCACCGAGGTATCGCGCCTGGCCGCGCGCCGCTGGGTGGATGGGCTGCAGGCCGACATGGGCGGCACGGAGATGGAAGCAGCCCTGCAGTCCACCTTCGCGCTGGCGCAGCAGGCCCCCAGCGATGTGCTGCTGGTCACCGATGGCGAGATCGAGGCCATAGACGCCACCATCGCCAGCGCCCGGCAGTCCGGGCATCGCGTCTTCGTGGTCGGCATCGGCAGCAGCCCGGCCGAGGCGCACCTGCGCCGCCTGGCCCAGGCCACCGGCGGCGCCTGCGACTTCGTGGCGCCGGGCGAGGCCGTGGAGCCCGCCATGCTGCGCATGTTCGCCCGCCTGCGCTCGCCCCAGCTGGCCGAGCCGCGCCTGCAATGGCCGCAGGGCGTGCGGGTGCTGTGGCAGTCGCCCCTGCCGAGCGCCCTGTTCGACGGCGACAGCGTGCATGTGCTGGCCCTGCTGGACGGTGCCCCGGCCGGCACGGCGAGCCTCTGGGGCCGGGCACCGGGCGCGTCGGCGCAAGCCATCGCCGAGGTGCGCTTGAACCTGGCCACGCAAGGCGCCGACACGCTGGCCCGCATGGTGGCAGCCTCGCGCATTCATGCCACGCCAGACCCCGCCGAGGCGACGCAACTGGCCGTGGACTATCAACTGGTGACGGAGCACACCCACTTCGTGCTGGTGCACGAACGCGCGGCCGATGCCAAGGCCCTGGATATGCCCGCCCTGCACCCGGTGCGGCCCATGCTGGCGGCGGGCTGGGGCGGCACCGGGTCGGTGAACGCACTGGCCAGCGCCACCCCATCACTGGCGGGCATCACCGTTCCTGCGGTCTGGCGCTCCAAGCGCACATCGGCCGCCGCCCGCGTGGACGCCTTGGCGGCAGGTTCGCTGGATGACCTGCAAATACCCGCATTCCTGCGCAAGGCTGCTGCCCCGCTATTCGCACCTCCAAAGCGCCCCGCCCGCATCCAGCGCACCCCCGCGCAGCTCATGGACTGGCTGCGCGCCACCCCTCCAGCACAGTGGCCGTGCAGCTACGACGGCCTGCTGCAGATCGGCGTCCCGCGCGCGCAGGTGGACGAACTCAGGCGCATCGCCGCAGCCGACCACGCGGCGCAGGCCACGGTAGTCCAGGCCTTCCTGCTGCTGCTCGCACAACCCGAACTGCGCGACGCACTGGCCGACACCGAGGCCATGTGCGCCGCCTTCGACGCCGCATTGGCGCGGGCACCCGCCTGGCTGGGCCTCGATGCCCCAGCTGCCACGCCCGCCTGGCTGCAGGAGCTGGCCGCCAGCCTGATCGACCTGAGCGCCGACGCCTGGCCATGGCTTGGCCAATATGCCGGCGAACCGGCTTGAACCTAGAAGCGTCAGTTGACCGCTTGTTATCTTCACGAGAGTCGCATGGCTGTTGATGTTTGCAGCTTCGCCAATGCTCACCTATTGGATGAGCCCGCTACGCACTCACCAGCACCGCGCTCGCCGCACCATGCGGCGTTGCTCCTCCTTGCGGGCAGTAGCCCGCAGCGTCGTCACGCCTTGCCTGGCACGCCGATCACGGCACTGG
>JAFEER010000056.1 GCA_018240985.1 Pseudomonadota bacterium | reverse complement strand
TCACGTCCTGCACGTCGCCCACGTTCAGGCCGTAGCGCGCGGCGCGCTCGCGGTTGATCTCCAGCAGCAGCTGCGGCACCTGGCCGTCGCGGTCGATCTCGGCGCGCGCCACGCCGGGCACCTGCTTGACCTCGCGCGTGATGGCATCGGTGATGCGCTTCATCTCCACCAGGTCGTCGCCGGCGAGCTTGATCACGATCTGGCCCTTGATCTGCGAGATCGATTCGAGCACGTTGTCGCGGATCGGCTGCGAGAACGCCGGGTCGATGCCGGGGATGGCGGAGAGCGCGCGGTTCATCTCCTCGGTGATCTTCTCGCGCGTCATGCCGGCGCGCCATTGATCCTCGGGCTTGATGTCCACGAAGATTTCGGCCATGGAGATGGTCTTGGGGTCGGTGCCGTCCTCGGGCTGGCCGGCCTTGGAGACGGTGGTGCGCACCTCGGGCACGGTGCGCAAGGCCTGGCGCGCCAGGCGCAGGGTGCGCGTGGCCTCCTCGCTGGAGATGGTGGGCGAGAGCGTGAAGTTGACCCAGGTCGTGCCCTCGTTGAGCTCGGGCAGGAACTCCGAGCCCAGGCGCGAGGCCACCACGCCCGTGACGCCGAAGGCCATCAGCGCGACGATGACCACCTGGCGGCGGTGCTCCATGGCCCAGTCCAGCACCGGGGCGTACAGGCCCTTGGCGCCGCGCACCAGGCGGTTGTCGCCATGCGGCAGGCGGCGCTTGAGCATCCAGTAGGCCAAGAGCGGCACCAGGGTGATGGAGAAGATCAGCGAGCCGATCAGCGCCATGGTCACCGACAGCGCCATGGGCTGGAAGATGCGCCCCTCGTGGCGCTGCAGGGCAAAGATGGGAATGTGCGCGGCGATGATGATGAGCATGGAGAACAGCGTGGGGCGCCCCACCTCGCTGGCGGCGTCGATGATGGTGTTGCGCCGGTCGCGTTCGTCCATGTCCTCGCCGCGCTC
This sequence comes from Pseudomonadota bacterium, assembly GCA_018240985.1. Taxonomy (GTDB): domain Bacteria; phylum Pseudomonadota; class Gammaproteobacteria; order Burkholderiales; family Burkholderiaceae_C; genus Alicycliphilus. Next base: position 7,475 of record JAFEER010000056.1, on the reverse strand, counting down.
GGCCAGGCGGTGCATGATGTTCTCGACCACGATCACCGCGCCGTCCACGATGATGCCGAAGTCCATCGCGCCCAGGCTCAGCAGGTTGGCCGGCACGCCCATGACCTTCAGGCCCATGAAGGTGGCCAGCAGCGACAGCGGAATCACCACCACCACCGCCAGGCTGGCGCGCAGGTTGGACAGGAACAGGTAGAGCACCAGCGACACCAGCAGCGCGCCTTCGACCAGGTTGCGGAACACCGTGGTCAGGGTCTTTTCCATGAGCCAGGTGCGGTCGTAGAAGGGCACGATCTGCACCCCGGGCGGCAGGCCGCGCTCGTTGAGCTGGGCGATTTTGTCCTTGACCTCCTTGAGCACCTCGCTCGGGTTCTCGCCCTTTCGCATGATGACGATGCCGGTGACCACGTCGTCGTCGTTATCCTGGCCGACCACCCCCAGGCGCGGCACGGCGCCGGTCTTCACCTCGGCGATGTCGCGGATCAGCACCGGCGTGCCGCCGCGCGCGTCCACGACGATGCGGCCGATGTCGTCGGCCGACTGCAGCAGGCCGATGCCGCGGATGGTGTATTGCTGTGCGCCCTGGGCGACGTAGCTGCCGCCGGCGTTGGCGTTGCCGCGCGCGAGCACGTCCAGCAGGGTCTGGAACGACACCTTGTAGGCGCGCAGCTTGTCCAGGTCGGGCTGCACCTCGTACTGCTTGATGGCGCCGCCCATGGCCACCACGTCGGCCACGCCGGGCACCTGGCGCAGCGCGCGCTCCACCGTCCAGTCCTCGATGGTGCGCAGCTCGGTCGTGGACAGGCCATCGCCCCTGAGGCGGTAGCGCATGATCTCGCCCACGGGCGTGGCGTTGGGGGCGATCTCGGCCTGCACGCCGGCGGGCAGTTCCAGGCTGGACAGGCGCTCGGCCACCTGCTGGCGCACGATGTTGACGTTGGCCGCATCGTTGTAGGTGACGACGGAAAACGACAGCCCGAACTGCGTGTGCGAGAACACGCGGATGGAATTGGGCAGGCCCGCCAGCGCCACCTCGATCGGCAGCGTGACCTGCTTTTCCACCTCTTCCGGCGCGCGGCCCGGGTAGAGCGCGATCACCGTCACCTGGGTATCGGTTACGTCGGGGAAGGCCTCCACCGACAGGTGCTTGAAGGCGAAAAACCCCGCGCCCGCGAACAACAGCGTGCCCAGCACGATGAACAGCGGCTGGTGCAGTGCGTACTGGATCAGGCGCTTCATCGCTGCGCATCCTTCTTCGCGGCCGTGTCTTGCGTCATGGTCTGGAACTGCCGCGCCAGCAGCAGCACGTTCTGCGCGACCACCTTCTCGCCCGCCTGCAGGCCGCTGGCGATGATCACGTCGCGCGGGCCCTCATGGCCCAGGGTGACGGTGCGCGGCTCGAACACGCCCGGCTCGCGCTCCACGAACACCGAATGCCGGCCGCCGCCCAGCACCACGGCGCTGGCGGGCACGACCACGCCGCCGCTGCGGTTCTGGCTGATGCGCGCGGTGGCCAGCATCTCGGACTTGAGACGCCGGTCGGCGTTGGGCACCAGGCCGCGCACCTTGATGGTGCGCGTGTTCGGGTCGATGGCGTCTGCCGTGGCCGTGACGCGGCCGCCGAAGCTCTCGCCGGGGTAGGACGCCACCTGCAGCGTGAAACCGTCGCCGGGGCGCAGCGAGGCCAGGTCGTTCTCGTGCGCGTCGATCTGCACCCACAGCGAAGACGGGTCGGTGACCACGAACAGCGCCGGGCTGTCGGGCCCGCCCTGGTCGGGGCGCAGCTCCTGGCCTGGGTTCAGGTGGCGCTCGACCACCACGCCGCCGATGCTGGCGCTGATGGCCAGCTGCTGGTTGACCGCCGCGGCGCTGCCATACAGGCTGGTGCGCGCCGCCGCCCGGGCGGATTCGGCACGTGCACTGGCGGCCTCGGCCTCGGCCTGCTCCAGATCCTTGCGCGCAATGATGCCGGCCTGGAACAGCTCGCGCTGGCGCGCCAGGGCCTGCTGCGCCAGCTGCTGCCCGGCATGGGCCTTGGCGGTCTCGGCCTGGGCCTGGCCGAAGTCGGGCGAGGCCAGCAAGGCCAGCGGGGCGCCGGCCTTCACGGTCTGCCCCAGGTCGGCACGTATGGCCACCACGCGGCCGGCGAAGGGCGGGAAGATGCGTTGCGTGCGCTCTTCGTTCCAGACCAGCTTGGCGGGCAGCTCGACGATCAGATCCTGGGCGCGGCGCGCCTCGGCGACCGCGAGCAGCGCCAGCTGCGGGTGGCCGGGTGCAAAGTGCAGCTGGCCCGATTGCAGCATGGGCGGCGCCGCCTCCGGCTCGGCGGCGGTGGGTGGGCTCTTGTGGCAGCCCTGCAGCAGGGCCGCGGCGCACAGGGTCAGGGCCAGCAGGCGGGGCGCCGCTGTGCGGCTGCGGCGGCCATGCCGGCTTGGGGAGATAGGTAGCACCATGGTGGACTCTGGATCGAAAAGGGGGGTTGTCAGGGCAGCAGAACCTGGGGCTGGGTGCGCAGCAGCCAGTGGCCCTGGGCCTTGGCGTAGTCGGCGCGCGCGGCCAGTGCCTCCAGCACGGTGGCACGCAGCGTGCGGCGGGCGTCCAGCAGGTCGGTGAGCGAGATGGCGCCCTTGCTGTAGGCGAGCTCGGCGCTTTGCGCGACCTCGCGCGCGCGCGGCAGGATGCCGTCCTCGTAGCCGGCGGCGCGCCTGGCTGCGGTGGCGGCCTGCTGCTGCAGCGACTGCAGATCCAGCAGCGCCAGGCGGCGCGTCTTGTCCAGCAGTTCCTGGGCCGCGCTCAACGCGGCCTGGGCGCGGCCGATCTCGCCATCGAAACGGTAGCCCCAGTTCAGCGGTATCTGCGCGCGCAGCTCCAGCAGCCGGTTCGAGGTGCCGGGGAAATGGTCGTAGGAGGCGCCGATCGTCACGTCGGCCTTGCGCAGCGCCATGGCGTTGTCCAGCGCCGCCTGCGCCGACTGCACGCGCGCCACGGCCGCCAGCACGTCGGCGCGCGACTCGGCCCAGGCGCTCAGGTCGCCGCCCGGCGCCGGGCCGTCCAGGCGTGTGGGCCAGTCGCAGGCGCAGGCCGCGAGGCCCGGGCCGCGCGCGATGAGCTGGGCCAGTGCCAGCGCTGACTGTTCCTGCGCGAGCTCGGCCAGCCGCGTGTCCGAGCGCGCGCGCTCGGCCTCGATGCGGGTGCGCGCCGCGTCTTGCCGGGCCAGGTCGCCGGCCTGCAGGCGCCGCGCGGCCACGCGGTCGAGTTCGGCCATGGCGCGCTCGATCTCGCGCGTCTCGCGCAGCCGTTCCTGCGCCGCCAGCAGGTCGTAGTAGGCGGCCAGCGCTGCCTGCAGCTGCAGCACCTGCATGTCCTGCACGTCGGACTGCGCCGCGTCCATCGCGCGCTGCGCCGTCAGCGTGCGCAGTTCGCGCTTGTTGCCGCGCTCCCAGAGCCAGTCGATGCCGATCGACTTGTCGATGCGCTTGCGCGTGAGGACGTTGCCCGGCCCGATGCCGTTTTGCAGATCCATGGAGGCGGCCTTGGCGGTCAGCACGGGCGCGGGCGCATGGTCGGCCGCCAGGATGTCGGCGCGTGCGGCCGACAGGGCGTGGCGCGCCAGGGCCACGTCGCTGTTGTCGCGCGCGGCCGTGAGTGCCTGCACCAGGGTCAGCTCGCCGCTCGGGGCGGGAGGCGCCGCCTGGGCCCAGGCGAGCGGCGCCTGGCCTGCGGCCCAGGCCAGGGCAGAAAATAGATACAACTGTCGTATGCTCATACATGGCGTTTATCGCCGCCCCTGCCTGACCGCAGCCTGACCTGCGGCCTGCGTAAAAATGCGTATTTCTGCGCCCTGAAAACCCTTTTCCATGCGGATCCTGATCGTCGAGGATGACCCCGTGCTGCGCGGCGTGATGCAGCGCAGCCTGGCCGATGCCGGCCACCGCGTGGACGTGGCGGCCAGCGTCGCCGAGGCCGACCATTTCTGGTGCGTGCAGCCATTCGATGCGGTGTTGCTGGACTTGAACCTGCCGCTGGATGCGCTGGATGCGCAGGCCGGTGGCGCCACCCTGGGCAGCGGCCTGGCGGTGCTGCGCGCCGCCCGCGCGCGCGGCGACCGCACGCCGGTGCTGGTGCTCACGGCGCGCGACCGCACGCCCGAGCGCATTGCGGGCCTGGATGCCGGGGCCGATGACTACCTGGGCAAGCCCTTCGACCTGGCCGAGGTGGAGGCGCGGCTGCGCGCCCTGGTGCGCCGCACGCAGGGCACGCAGGATCGCACGCGCGCCGGGGCGCTGGCGCTGGATCGGCATACCCGGCGCTTCACTCTGCATGAGCAGCCGCTGGAGCTGCCGGCGCGCGAGTTCGAGGTGCTGTGGGAGCTGATGACGCCGCCCGGCCGCGTGGTCAGCAAGCGCAGCCTGTCGGAGAAGCTGTCGGACTTTGACGACACCCTGGGCGACAACGCGCTCGAGGCCTTCATCTCGCGCCTGCGCAAGAAGCTCGCCGGCAGCGGCGCCGGCATTCGCACCCTGCGCGGCCTGGGCTACATGCTGGAGGCGCAGGCCGCGCCCCCAGGCAGCGCATTGCCATGAGCACAGCCGCAGGCGCCGGTGCGCCGCCGCCATCCCTGCGCACGCGGCTGCTGCGCCATGTGCTGGCGCCGCTGGCGTTGATCTGGCTGGTGGGGACGGTGGCCTCGGCGTTGCTGGCCAACAGCTTCACGCAGCGCGCCTTCGACCGCTCGCTGCTCGACGACGCCTACGCCATTGCCGCCAATGTGCGCCAGGGGGCGGGCGGGCTGGAGTTTCCGCTGAGCTCGCGCGAGGTCAAGGCGGTGCTGTTCGACCAGCTGGAGACGGTGTACTTCGCCGTGCTGCGCGAGGACGGCACGATGCTCGCCGGCAACGCCAGCCTGCCTGCGGCGGCGTTGCAAGAGGAGCAGGTGTACCGCTTTTCCGACGTCAGGTACCGCGGCCACGCCCTGCGCGCTGTGCGCCTGCGCCTGGCCACGCCGGCGGACTTCGAGGTGATTGCCGCACAGACCGTGCTCAGCCGCAGCATCATGCTGCGCAGCGCGCTGCTGTATACGCTGGCCTCGCAGGTGGCCTTGCTGCTGGTGCTGGCCTTGTGGCTGGGCCGCGTCATCCGGCGCGAGCTCAAGCCCCTGGCGGAGTTCCAGCAGGCGCTGGATCAGCGCGACGCGCGCGACCTGGCCCCCATGCGCGTGCAGGCCTCCTCGCGCGACCTGCAGCGCCTGGGCGGTGCCGTGAACGACCTGCTGGCGCGCGTGGACCAGGGCGTGCAGGCGCAGCACGAGTTTGCCGGCAACGTGGCGCATGAGCTGCGCACGCCGCTGGCCGGCATCCGCGCGCTGGCCAGTTATGGCCTGGCGCAAAAGGATCCTGGCGTGTGGCGCGAGCAGCTGGCCGGCATCGTGCAGAGCGAGGCGCGCGCCAGCCACCTGGTGGATCAGCTGCTGGCGCTGGCGCTGGCCGACGAGGCGCGTGGCTCCATGCCGCGGCAGCCGGTGGCGCTGGATCAGCTGGTGCGCGATACCGTGCTGCGCTTTCTGCCGCGTGCCGATGCCGCGGGCGTGGATCTGGGTGCGTTTGGGCTGGAGCAGCCGGTCACCGTGCAGGGCCAGCCGCAGCTCATCGAAGGGGTGCTGAACAACCTGATCGACAACGCCCTGCGCTACGGCAGGCCGCCCGCGGGCGAGGCCGCGCAGGTGACGGTGGAGCTGGCGCGCGAAGGCCAGGGCGGGGCGGCACATGTGGTGCTCTCGGTGCTGGACAACGGCCCCGGCATCGCCGCGGCGCAGCGCCAGCAGCTGCAGCAGCGCTGGGTGCAGGGGCGCGAGGGCGAGCGCCTGGGGCAGGGCGCCGGGCTGGGCCTGGGGATCGTGACGCGCTATGCCGAGCTGCTGGGTGCGCGCCTGGAGCTTGGGCCTGGCCCCGAAGGGCGGGGGCTGCGCGCTTGCCTGGTGTTTGGGCCCGACATCGTGACCGCCGTCACGGCTTTGTCGTGACCTTTGGCACTGTGCGCATGCGCTGCATGCGCCTATCGTGCATCCATGCCTGCGGACACAAGGCCTGCCGATTCGGCGACTGGCCACAGACAGTCCTTTTAGGAGTGCATCATGAAAACCGTGCAATACCGCCGCGCCCTCTGGCGCGATGCCGCCATGGCTCTTGCCCTGGCCCTGGGCGCCACCATGGCGCTGCCGAGCTGGGCTGCGGGGCCCGCCGCGGCGCCGGCCGCCCAGGCCAAGTCCGGCCACCCGGTGGTCGTGGAGGAGGACATCACGATGTTCGAACTGGTGCCGGGCACGCTGTACCTGAACGGCGGCATCGGCCAGGACGAGCAGGCGCGCATGCACAAGGACGCCCACAGCTGGCCGCTGCGCATGACGTTCTCGGATCGCGCTGACAACGAGTTCGTCGCCGGCGTGCAGCTCAAGGTCTTCGACCATGCCGGCAAGGCCGTGCTGCGGCTCAAGGACGCCGGCCCCATGACCTATGTGCAGCTGCCGCAGGGCGAGTACCGCGTCACCGCCAGCTACAAGGGCGACATGCTGAGCCGCATGGTGCATGTGGGCCCCAAGGGGCTGGACGCCAACTTCCACTGGAATCTGTGACGATTAACTATCAAATAAATAGCTTGCGGCGCTTATCTGGTAAGCGTTACGGCTATTTTTGAGCATGAAGGAGAAGATCATGAGTGAGGTCTATGCCAGTACGCAGCTCAGCCTCAAGGGCAAGACGGCCCTGGTCACCGGCTCCGCCAGCGGCATCGGCAAGCGCATTGCCGAGGTGTTTGCCGACGCCGGCGCGAACATCGTCATTGCCGACCTGAAGCTGGCCGACGCCCAGGCCACGGCCGCGGCGATTGCGCAAAAGGGCGTCAAGACCCTGGCCGTGGCCATGGACGTGACCAACGAAGCCGCGGTGGATGAGGGCTTTGCCCAGGCGCAGCAGCAGCTGGGGGCGGTGGATATCCTGGTGAGCAATGCCGGCATCCAGATCGTCGCGCCGATCGAGGACTTCCGGTTTGCCGACTGGAAGAAGCTCATCGCCGTGCACCTGGATGGCGGCTTTCTCACCTCGCGCGCGGCGGTGCGGCAGATGATCGCCTCGGGCCGTGGCGGCGCCATCCTCTTCATGGGTTCGGTGCACTCCAAGGAGGCGTCCAAGCTCAAGAGCGCCTACGTGGCGGCCAAGCATGGCCTGGAGGGCCTGGCCAAGGTCATCGCCAAGGAGGGGGCTGCGCACAACATCCGCAGCAACGTGATCTGCCCGGGCTTCGTGCGCACGCCGCTGGTGGAAAAGCAGATCCCCGAGCAGGCGCAGGAGCTGGGCATCAGCGAGGCAGACGTGGTCAAGACCGTGATGCTCAAGGACACGGTGGACGGCGAATTCACCACCGTGGACGACGTGGCGCAGGTGGCCCTGACCTTTGCCGCCTTCCCCAGCAATGCGCTCACCGGC
>JAFEER010000055.1 GCA_018240985.1 Pseudomonadota bacterium | reverse complement strand
CGCCAGGTGGGCATGGCCATGACGCAGCGCATCACCCAGGGCCGCGTGATGATGCTGGACGGCACCCACCTCTTCCCCATGGAGCAGCCCCAGGCGACGGCGGCGGCCATTGAGGCGGCGTTGCTCAATCTGGAGCGTCTGAATTCAATTCGTTAGATATCACCACTCACATGCTCGAACTATTTCGCGATCCGGCGTGGCAGTTTGCCGGCGTCCTTCTCGCTGTTGTTGCAGTCGTTGCGTCGTTCTGGATCTACTGGCTTCAGCGCCAAACAAAGGAACTGGCCTTCGGCATAGTCTCTTCCAGGCGCTTACTCACCGTTGCCGATGAAGTCTCGGCACGGGTCAGGGTGGAGCTTGACGGTCGACAGATCAAAGACCTGCACTTGACCGTCTATGGTCTAAAGAACTCGGGGCGTCGGGCCGTGTTGGCATCTGACTTTGACCGGCCGCTCTCCCTCCACTTTGCGCCCGGGCAGGTCGTCTCTGCGCAGCTCTCATCCCAAGCACCGCCCAACCTCGGCGCAACGATCTCGGTTACTGACGCCGCTGTCCAGCTGCATCCACTGCTTTTGAACCCCGGAGATCAAGTCCTCGTCCAAGTTCTCCTCTCGCCAGGTTCACCCACAGCACGGCTGGACGGAAGGGTCATTGACGTCTCACATTTCCAGCCAATAAATCTTCGCCCCGAACTACCGAAGTTTCGTGAGTCTGGTCTCTTCGAAGTGGCTGTCGGATTCCCCATCGTGGGTCTCTTCGGCGCATTCATCTATCCGAAAAACCCTTCTTGGCTTCTATGGGTTGGTGTCGGGGCATTCGTCGTCGTCTTCGGGTACACCAGTCGTTTGTTGGAGCGCGTTCGCTCTTCTTCGCGACGGCGGATTAGTGAGACATAACCCTCCATCGAGCGGGCAGTTTCGGCAGGCTTCGCCGACGGAAACTGCCGCTCATCTCATTCATTGGGCGTTGAGCGCATGCTGGGATGCGTCGCTAAACGCTCAACACACAGCGCTCAACCCGTCTTTCAATCGGCCCAGGTCACCATGCCCGTCCAGGCGGTGGCCAGCACCAGCAGGCCGAAGGCGATGCGGTAATAGGCAAACGGCACGAAGCTGTGCGAGCTGATGTAGCGCAGCAGCCAGCGCACGCACAGCCAGGCGCTGATGAAGGAGAACACCAGGCCAACGGCGAACAGCGGCACATCGGCCATGGACAGCAGCGCGCGCTCCTTGTACAGGCTGTACACCCCGGCGCCTATCAGCGTGGGAATGGCCAGGAAGAATGAATAGTCCGTCGCCGCCTTTCGCGACAGGCCCAGCAGCATGCCGCCGATGATGGTGGCGCCGCTGCGGCTGGTGCCCGGCACCATGGCCAGGCATTGCACCAGGCCCACCTTCAGCGCGTCCCACGGATCCATGTCGTCCACCGACTGGATGCGCACGGCGGCCTGCTGGCGCCGCTCGGCCCACAGGATGATGAAGCCGCCGAGGATGAAGGTGGACGCCACCACGGTTGGCGTGAACAAATGCGCCTTGATGGCCTTGCCAAACAGCAGGCCCAGCACCACCGCCGGGAAGAAGCCGATCAGCACGTTCAGCGCAAAGCGCTGCGCCTGGCGCTGGCTGGGCAGCGCCACCAGGGTATCGCGTATGCGCTGCCAGTACACCAGGATGACGGCGAAGATGGCGCCGGTCTGAATCGCAATGTCGAAGACCTTGGCCTTGGCATCGTCAAAGCCCAGCAGCGAGCCGGCAAGGATCAGGTGGCCGGTGGAGGAGATGGGAAGAAATTCGGTCAGGCCCTCGACCACGCCCATGATGGCGGCCTTGAGCAACAGCAGGGAATCCAAGTCAGACCTCTCGAAACGCTACCGGTTTTGTAGCTGATGGCGCGCATTTTACGTGCGGCAGCGACATGTTTTTGTCGTAGGTGGCCTGACCCGGCAGATGAGAGTCCACGCTTCATCGGCGCCGTCCGCGTTTCACGCCCGCCCTGTGCTCTTTCGTCGCAAGCCGCTGGCACACAGCGATCGCCGGGCGCAGCATCACGCCAGCGCTCCTCAAACACCCAAGGTCTTGCCATGCTCATCACCACCCTCCTCAGCCAGCACCCGTCCGCCATCGCCGACATCGTGCGCGGCACCCCCGCCTGGGTCGGCGCTCTGCTGGCCGCGTTGATCGCGCTGGGCTTGTCGTCGGCGCGCGCAAGGCGGGTGGCGCCGGCGCGGTTGGTGCTGCTGCCGCTGGCCATGCTGGGCCTTGCGCTGTGGGGCCTGCAATCGGCCTTTGGCGCCAGCGGGCATTTGCCGGCGCTGCTGGCGCTCTGGCTGGCTTGCTTTGCGGCCGTAGCGCTCATCGGCCGCCGCAGCGTGGCGCCTGCCGGCACCGCCTACGACGCGGTCAGCGGGCAGTTCCACCTGCCCGGCAGCTGGGCGCCCCTGGGCCTGATCCTGGCCGTGTTTTCCATGAAGTACCTGGTCGGCGTGCAGTTGGCGCTGGAGCCGGCCCTGGCCCGGCAGCTCGGTTTTGCCCTTGCCATCACCGCGCTGTACGGCCTGCTGTCGGGCCTGTTTGCCGTGCGCACGCTGCGCGTGCTGCGCAGCCGCAAGTCTTCACGCGCCCTTGCCTTGTCCTGAAAGCCTGAGAGCCGCACCATGTCTCACCTCAACCAAACCTTTTCATCCATGCCCGATGACGCAAGCCAACTCGAACGCCTGGCACGCAAGCGCGCCGGCGCCAAGATGGGCTGGTACGTGCACGCGCTGGTCTATGTTTGCGTCAACGCGGGCCTGGCACTGATCAGTTGGCAAACCGGGCGCCCGTGGTTCCTCTACCCACTGGCCGGCTGGGGCCTGGGCCTGGCGATCCACGGGCTGGCCGTCTGGCTGGGCTCGGGCGGCGCCGGCCTGCACGAACGCCTGCTGCAAGCCGAACGCGATAAGCTGGCGCGCCAGTGAACGCGAGGGCGAGCGGCGCTTGCCCGCCTGATCGCCACGCATCTCGTTTTCAATCCGAATCTGCCTCTGGACCCCGATGCATCAGCGCAAACAGCTATGAAATCAATAGTCAACACAGTCTCTGGGGGCACCCGTAACGGCACCCCGGTCGCGCCACGCCGTCGCGTGGCGGCGTGGCTGGCCGCACTGGCGCTGTTCAGCACCGCCGCGCACGCGCAGCTCGGTCTGGCCACGCTGAGCAGCCCCGAGCTGTCCGGCCCGGTGACGGTGTTCTACCCCTCGCTTGATGCCGACCAGCCGGTGCAGCGCGAGCAGCGCGGCCAGACGGCGCTGATGGCCGCGGAAAACGGCGCGCCGGCGCCGGGCAACGGCCGCCTGATCGTGATCTCGCATGGCTCCGGCGGCGGGCCGTGGACTTTCACCGACCTGGCGCGGCGCTGGGTGCAGGCCGGCTTCGTCGTCGCCCTGCCCGAACACCAGGGCGACAACTGGCACGACGTGAAGGACGCCGGCCCCGCGAGCTGGAAGCGCCGCCCGCTGGAGATCTCGCACGCCATCGATGCCGTGCTGGCCGACGCGCGCTGGGCCGGTCGGCTCGACGCCAACAAGGTCGGCATGTACGGCATGTCCGCCGGCGGCCACACGGCGCTGGTGCTGGCCGGCGGCCGCTGGTCGCCGGCGCGCCTGGCCGCGCATTGCGAGGCCCACATCGGCGAGGACTTCAACACCTGCGTGGGCCTGGCCGCCGAGCTGAACGGCGGCATGTTCGACGGCCTGAAGAAGGCCATCGCCCGCTTCGTGCTGCGCCACCTGCTGACCGACGCCACCGAGCAGCAGCACACCGACCCGCGCATCGCCGCCATCGCCGCCGAGGTGCCGCTGGCCGCCGACTTCGACTTCGCCACGCTGGCCCAGCCCGTGGTGCCGCTGGGGCTGGTGCGCGCCGGCAGCGACCGCTGGCTGGTGCCGCGCTTTCACATCGACCGGGTGCGCGCCGCCTGCGCCGCGTGCGAGCTGCTGGCCGACCTGCCCGAGGCCGGCCACGGCGCCTTTCTGAGCCCGCCGGTGCCCAACCCGCCGCCGCTGCTGCGCAAGCTGCTGTCCTACGATGAACCCATCGCGCCGGCCCAGGTGCAGCAGGCGCATGAGCGTCTGGTGGACTACTTCAAGCGTATGCTGCTGGATCGCTGATGGCCTCGTATCACGACCGATATCGGCCTTTAGCCCTTGTGTGACAAGCGCTGGAAGCTATTGAAACAGAAGCAACCGGCATGAACATCGACTGGCGCAGCATCTTGCGCCACCTGCTGCAGGTGGTGGCCTTTTGCTGCGTGGTGGCGGTGTTCACCACCGCGATCTGGCCCAACAATTTCTACCTGCGGCAGGCCGTCAACGCCTTGTGCATCGGCCTGGTCACCTGGGGCACGATCGAATTCGGCAGCCTGCTGGTGCCGGCGCGGCATTGCCACCCCGGCGCGGGCGGCGGCCACGGCTGGCCCAAGGGCTGGCGCGGCGTGCTGCTGGCCGCGCTCGGCATCGGCGCCGGCTTTCGGCTTGGCGACCCGCTCAGCTGCTGGATCACGGGCGAGCGCTGTCTGCGCAGCACGCGCGACCAGCAGATCGGCCTGCTGATCACCATCGCCGCCGGCGCCGTGGCCACGTTCTTCTTCTACAGCCGCGGCCAGGCCAAGGCGCTGCTGGCCGACAAGGCCGCAGCCGAGCGCGACGCCAGCGCGGCGCGCCTGGCGCTGCTGCAAAGCCAGCTGGAACCGCACATGTTGTTCAACACCCTTGCCAACCTGCGCGCGCTCATTGCAACCGACCCCGCTGCGGCGCTGCAGATGCTCGACCGCCTGGACGCCTTCCTGCGCGCCACGCTCAGCGCCTCGCGCGCCACCACGCATCCGCTGGCGGCCGAGTTCGACCGGCTTGCCGACTACCTGGCGCTGATGGCCGTGCGCATGGGGCCACGCCTGCAAGTCAGGCTAGCCTTGCCCGAGGCCTTGCGCGCCCTGCCCGTGCCGCCGCTGCTGTTGCAACCGTTGGTGGAGAACGCCATCAAGCACGGGCTGGAGCCGCAGGTGGCGGGTGGCCACATTGCCGTGCTGGCCGCACGCGACGGCGGTGCCCTGACGCTGACCGTGCAGGACAACGGCAGCGGCTTCGATGCCAGCGCCACCCAACCCAGCGGACACTTTGGCCTGGCGCAGGTGCGCGAACGCATCGCCACTGCCTACGGCGAACAAGGCCGCTTCGATCTGCAATCCACACCCGGCGCCGGCACCACGGTGTGCATCACTCTGCCCATCACCAGTTGATCCATGCCCACTGCCCTGATCGCCGAAGACGAACCGCTGCTGGCCGCAGCTCTGCAGGCCGAGCTGGCACGCGCCTGGCCCGAGCTGCAGATCGTCGCCACCGTAGGCGACGGCGCCAGCGCCGTGCGCGAGGCCCTGCACCTGCACCCCGACGTGCTCTTCATGGACATTCGCATGCCCGGCATGAATGGCCTGGACGCCGCTGCCGAACTGCTTGAGGCCTGCGACGAAGCTGCCACGCCCTTCCCCGTGCTGGTCTTCGTCACCGCCTACGACCAGTACGCCATGCAGGCCTTCGAGACGCAGGCGGTGGACTACGTGCTCAAGCCCGTGCAGCCGGCGCGGCTGCAAAAATCAGTGCACAAACTGCGCCTGGCGCTTGACAGTCAAGCGCGGGCAGCTACGAATAACGAAGCGGATCACTCGACCAGCCTGCAGGCCAGTGCCGAGCAACTACGGCAATTGCTGGCCGCGTTGCAGCCACCGCCCACGCCGGCGGCCCCACTGCTGCGCCAGTTGCCCGTCAGCGCCGCCGGCACGGGCGGCAACACCATCCATATGGTGCCGCTGGGCGAGGTGATCTACCTGCAAGCCGCCGACAAATACGTGCGCGTGGTCACCGCCACCGGCGAGCATCTGCTGCGCACGCCGCTGAAAGACCTGCTGCCGCAGCTCGACGCCAGCGAGTTCTGGCAAATTCACCGCTCTACCTTAGTGCGCGCCAGCGCCATCGCCAGCGCCGTGCGCGACGAGGCCGGCCGCCTGCAGCTGCAGCTACGCGACCGGCCCGAGCGCCTGGCCGTCAGCCGCATCTACGCGCCGCTGTTCAAGGCGATGTAGGCTGCGTTCAGGTAGCCTTGGCAACCATGCCCGAAGCCAACATCGCCACCCCCATGCCGCCGCGCACCGCCCTGCTGATGCTGGTGGCGCTGACCTCGGGCTTTGCGCTCAGCTCGGCCTTTCGCACCGTGGCCGCCATGGTGGCCGCGCCGCTGCAGGCGGACTTTGGGCTTTCGCCGCAGGCGCTGGGGGTGTTTGCCGCCACCTTCCATTTCGCCTTTGGCGCCATGCAGCTGTTCATGGGCATAGGCATAGACCTGTACGGCGTGCGCCGCAGCATCCTGACGGCGTTTCCGCTGTGCATCGCGGGCGCGCTGCTGTCGGCGCTGGCGCCGGGCTATGGCGCGCTGCTGCTGGGCCAGGCGTTGATCGGCGTGGGCTGCGCGCCGGCCTTCCTGGTGTGCACGGTGTTCATTGCGCGGCACTTTGCGCCGCAGCGCTTTGCCACCATGTCGGGCGTGGCCATGGCGCTGGGCACGCTGGGCATGCTGTTCACCGGCACGCCGCTGGCCTGGGTGGTGCAGCAATGGTCGTGGCGCGCGGGTTTCTGGGTGCTGGCGCTATTGGCGCTGCTCGCATGGCTGTGGATGTGGCGCGCGGTGCACGAGCCAGTTCAGCCCGCCCAGCCCGACGCGCCAGATGCGCCACGCGAATCCGTGCGCGAGGCGGTACTGCGCTTTGGCGCGCTATTCCTGCTGCCGCATACCTGGGGCATCGTGGCGCTGGGCGCGGTGAGCTATGCGGCGCTGATCTCGCTGCGCGGCCTGTGGCTGGGCCCCATGCTGATAGCGCGCCACGGCTTCACGCTGGTGCAAAGCGGCAATGTGGCGCTGGCGCTGTCGCTGGCGGCGCTGGCCGGGCCGCTGCTGTTTGGCCGGCTGGATCCCGGAACGGCCACGCGGCGGCGCTGGATCGTGGCCTGCACGCTGCTGATGGCGCTGCTGTTCGCGGCCATGGCGCTGCTGCATTCGGCCTGGCTGGATGTGGCCTGCATGCTGGCCATCGGCCTGCTGTCGGGCTACCTCATCCTTCAATACGCCGACGTGCGTGCGGCCTACCCGGCGGCGATCACGGGGCGGGCCATGGCGGTGTTCACCATGGCCATGTTCCTGGGTGTGGCGGCGATGCAGTGGTTGACCGGGCTGGTGGCGTCGCTGGCCAAGGCGCAGTCAGGGTTTGATCCCTTCGTCGCAGTGATGGCCAGCATCGCGGCGCTGCTGGCGCTGGCGGCGCTGGCCTTTCGGCTGTTGCCGCAGCCGCCGCGCGACCTGGGCATGCACCCGGGCCGCCCATGAGCCGCATCACTCTATCGTCAGGCGCTGCGTCTTGTTGCCCTGCAGCTTGGGCAGCGTGAGCGTGAGCACGCCGTTGTCGTACCTGGCCTTGGCCTGGGCGGCGTCCACATCCACGGGCAGCTGAAAGCTCCGTGCCACGGCGCCGTAATAGCGCTCGCTGCGCAGCAACTTCTCGCCATCTTTCTTCTGGTCGTGCTGGCGCACCTCGGCGCGCAGGCTGACCACATTGCCGTCGATGGAGACGTTGATGTCCTCCTTGGGCACACCGGGCACCTCGGCCTGCACGGTGTAGGCGGCATCGTCCTCCTTCACGTCGATCTTGATTTGCGACGGAGTGGGCAGCGCGTCGCCATGCAGCGGGCGCACATAGAAACCAGGGGCGAAATCCTTGAAGAAATCGTCGAACAGATTGCCGCGGCTGACCAGTGAATTCATGATGGAACTCCTTCATTGACACATAAGAGATGAAGAGCCCTTGGGGCCCATCGGGCAGGTTTTCCGGCCCGGTGCAATCTATATAGGCCTCTGTTTCCAGGCTTCAAGACCCTGGGGTTTGGGGGCTTTGATATGGCGCAAACGCAGCACATGCCCGCATGGCGCCGCACAATCGGCCCATGCTGACCGCCCTGCTGCGCACCTTCTCCTGGCGTGCGCTGCGCCACCACCCCTGGCGCAGCGCGGCCGCCGTGGCCGCGGTCATGCTGGGCGTGGCGCTGGGTTTTGCGGTGCATGTGATCAATGCCTCGGCGCTGGACGAATTCAGCCAGGCCGCGCGCGCCGTGGGCGGCCAGCCGGATCTGGAGCTGCGCGCCACGCGCGCCAGCCTGCCAGAGTCGCTCTACGGCCTGGTCGCCGCCCAACCCCAGGTGCAGCTGGCCAGTCCCTGGCTGGAGTTGCCGGTGCGCGCGCGCGTCGATGCAGCACAGGCCGGCGTGGCGCTGCGCATCCTGGGCGCCGACGCACTGCTGCTGCCCGCCATGGCGCCGGCGCTCGCGCCCCGCGTCGTCGAGGGCGGCGACCGCCTGGCCATGCTGGCGCCGGCCACGGTGTTCCTGAACCCGGCGGCGCAGCAGGCGCTGGGCCTCCCGTCCATCGATGCGCACACGCCGCCGCTGACGCTGCAGGCGGGCCTGGCCAGCTACCGGGTGCAGGTGGCCGGCAGTGTGGCTGCTGGCGGCCCGCCGCTGGCGCTGATGGACATAGGCGCGGCGCAGGACTTGTTTGGCCGCGCCGGGCAGCTCACGCGCATCGACCTGCGCCTGCGCCCAGGTGCCACGGCCGCGCAGCTGGAGCAGGCGCTGGCCGCCCTGCCCGGCTGGCCCGCCGGCGTGCAGTTTGCCGCGCCGCAGGACGCCGTGCAGCGCGTGGACAGCCTCTCGCGCGCCTACCGCGTCAACCTCACGGTGCTGGCCCTGGTGGCACTGTTCACCGGCGCCTTCCTGGTGTATTCGGTGCTGGCGCTCAGCGTGGCGCAGCGTGCGCCGCAGCTGGCGCTGCTGGCCGTGCTGGGCAGCACGCCGCGCGAGCGGCTGGCGCTGGTGCTGCTCGAATCCGCCGCGCTGGGCCTGGCGGGCAGCGTGGCCGGCATTGCGCTGGGCACGGGTCTGGCGGCGCTGGCGCTACAACTGCTGGGCGGCGACCTGGGCGGCGGCTACTTTGCCGGCGTGCGCCCGGCCCTGCAGTGGAGCCTGCCCGCCGCCCTGATCTATGGCCTGCTGGGCCTGGCCGCGGCCCTGGCCGGCGGCTGGTGGCCGGCGCGCCAGGCGCAAGAGCTGGCACCGGCACAGACGCTCAAGGGCCTGGGCAGCGGCAGCGGGCGCAGCAGCCGTCCCTGGATTGGTCTTGTTTTGATAGCTGCCAGCGCTTTGCTGGCAAGCGCTCCACCGATTTTTGGCCTTGCGCTTGCGGCCTATGTGGCGGTGGGCCTGCTGCTGATCGGCGGCATGGCGCTACTGCCCTGGCTGGTGCAGGCCCTGCTGGCGCTGCTCGCACCACTGGCCGCGCGCCATGCCCTGGTGCAGCTGGCGCTGGAGCGCGCCCGGCGCATGCCCGGCGGTGCGGCAGTGGCCGTGGGCGGCGTGGTGGCAGCCTTGAGCCTGGCCGTGGCGCTGACGGTGATGGTGGACAGCTTTCGCGGCTCGGTCAGCCAGTGGCTGGACAGCGTGCTGCCCGCGCCGCTGTACCTGCGCGCCGCCGGGGGCTTGAGCGGCGACGAGGCCGCCGTGTTTCCGCCCGGCTTTGCCGACCGCCTGGCCCGCCTGAGCGGCGTGGCGCGCGTGCAGGCGCTGCGCACCAGCAGCCTGCAGCTGCAGGCCAATCGCCCGGCGGTGACGCTGCTGGCCCGGCCCCTGGGCAGCGACCCGGCCCGGACGCTGCCGCTGATGGGCGCCGCCCTGCCGGTGCCGCCGGGGCGCATCGCGGTATATGTAAGCGAGGCCGTGGCCGACCTGTATGGCGCCAGGCCAGGCGCGGATTGGCCCTTGCTTGCGGCATCTTTCAGGCCTGTAGCGCAAGCGGGACAAGCGCAATCAGCTTCTTTTTTTGTAGCTGGCGTGTGGCGCGACTATGTGCGCCAGCATGGCGCCATTGCCATCGACAGCCAGGACTTCGTGCGCCTGACGGGCGACGCGCGCACCAGCGACCTGGCACTGTGGCCCGCAGCGGGCGTCAGCCCTGCAGAGCTGCAAGCACAGGTGCTGGCCGAGGCGCGCCAAAGCCTGGGCGCGGCCGCCGCGCAGGCGCTCGAATTCACCAGCGCCGACGCCATCCGCGCGCGCTCGCTGGCCCTGTTCGACCGCAGCTTCGCCGTCACCTACTGGCTGCAGGCCGTGGCCATTGCCATCGGGCTGTTTGGCGTGGCCGCCAGCTTCAGCGCCCAGGTGCTGGCGCGGCGCAAGGAATTCGGCCTGCTGGCCCACCTGGGGCTGACGCGCCGCCAGATCCTGGCCGTTGTCGCCGCCGAGGGCGCCGCCTGGACGGCAGTGGGCGCCCTGGCCGGCCTGCTGCTGGGCCTGGGCGTGGCCGTGGTGCTGGTGTATGTGGTGAATCCGCAGAGCTTTCACTGGACCATGGATCTGGCCCTGCCCTGGCAGCGGCTGGGGGCCCTGGCCGCTTCCGTGGTGGCGGTGGGCACGCTGACGGCCTGGCTTGCGGGCCGCATGGCTGCGGGGCAGGATGCGGTGCTGGCGGTGAAGGAGGATTGGTAGCCATGGTCTTGCCGCCCTTCTCCTTCTCGTTCTCCCCGCCACGCCGGCGCTGCCTGCTCGGCATCGGCTCCCTGGGCGCGATCGCCTGGGCCGGCGGCGCCGCGGCGCTGCCGGCGCGCACCCTGGTCTTTCCGCGCGACCACGGCAGCCACCCCGACCTGCGCACCGAGTGGTGGTACCTCACCGGCCAGCTGCGCACCGGCCCCGCGCCCGGGCGGCCGTGGGGTTTTCAGATCACGTTCTTTCGCACGCGCGTGGACGGCACGCAGGGTCTGCAGTCGGCCTTTGCCGCACGCCAGCTGATCTTTGCCCATGCCGCGCTGACCGACGTACAGGGCCGACGCCAGCTGCACGACCAGCGCATCGCGCGCGCGGGCTTTGGCATTGCCCAGGCGCTCGAGGGCGACACCGACGTGCGCCTGCGCGACTGGTCGCTGCTGCGCCGGCCCACCGCCGCGCCCGGCGCCAGCCGCTACGAGATCCGCGCCCAGGCCGATGGCTTTGCGCTGGAACTCAACTGCGCCAGCACCCAGCCGGTGCTGCTGCAGGGCGACGCCGGCCTGTCGCGCAAGGGGCCTGATCCGAGCCAGGCCAGCTACTACTACAGCCAGCCGCAGCTGGACGTGGCCGGCTTCATCACCGTGCAAGGCCAGCGCCTGGCCGTGAGCGCCGGCCGCGCCTGGCTGGATCACGAGTGGAGCGAGGCCTTGATGGCGCCCGAGGCGGTGGGCTGGGACTGGATCGGCATGAACCTGGACGACGGCGGCGCACTCACGGCCTTTCAGCTGCGGCGCGCCGACGGCAGCGCGCTCTGGGCCGGCGGCTCCTGGCGGCGCGCGGGCGAAACCCTGGCGCAGGCCTTCGGGCCCGGCGAGGTGCGCTTCACGCCGCTGCGCTACTGGCAAAGCGACGCCAGCGGCGCGCGCTACCCCGTCGAATGGCAGGTGGACACGCCCGCGGGGCGCTTTGGCGTGCATGCCCTGCTGGATGCGCAGGAACTCGACAGCCGCGCCTCCACGGGCGCGACCTACTGGGAGGGCCTGAGCCTGCTGCGCGACGCGGCCGGGCGCGAGTTGGGGCGCGGCTATCTGGAGATGACGGGTTATGCGCAGCGGCTGCGGCTGGGCTGACGCCAACCTGAGCCTGGCAGTGTTTCTCCCGGCCCCCATGGCAGCGCAGGCCAAAGCTGCTTAACATGTGCGGTGGAGTTGGGATGATGGGCAGGCCGGGCCAGTGCGCCGCGCCCTGCCGGAGGTCTTCAAGTGACTCTGTGGCGCGTCTTTCTTTGCTTTTGGCTGGCGCTGCCGGCCCTGGCCGCCGGTGCGGCGCAGCCGCAAGTCCAGGCGCAGCCGGCGCTGGTCATCGCGCTGAAGGTCGATGGCGCGATCAGCCCGGCCAGCGCCGACTATGTGGTGCGCGGCATAGCCCAGGCCAATCAACGCGGCGCCCAGGCGGTGCTGCTGGAGCTGGACACGCCGGGCGGCCTGTCGAGCTCCATGCGCGACATCATCAAGGCCATCCTCAATTCCGCGGTGCCGGTGATCGGCTATG
>JAFEER010000054.1 GCA_018240985.1 Pseudomonadota bacterium | reverse complement strand
GCCGAGGTCGTCTCAATCCCCGGGGCGTCAAACGCAAGATGAGCAACTACAACGTGCGTCATCGCGGCGCCGTGTTGCATCAAGTACATGAGCCTCGTCCCGTTATTAATAACTGAACAGTATTGACGCTAGACCAGAGCATCAGTGAGGTGATGCGCTACTTCAAGGCCGACACCACGGCGGCCGGTGCCGTCCCCGCGCTGCACGGCCTGGCCACACAGTTCACGGTCTGCGACCGCTGGTTCTCCTCCATCCCCGGCCCCACCTGGCCCAACCGCTTTTTCGCGCTGGCCGGCACCACGCGCGGCAACCTGCGCATGCCCGAGGGCCTGACGGGCATAGGCCCGCTGCTGCGGCACTACGGCATGCCGACCATCTTCAACCGCTTCCACGATGCCGGCCTGCGCACGCGCATCTACAGCCACGACGTCTCGCTGTCCCTGCTGCTGACCCAGACCTGGTCCATACCCGACCTGCGTAGCCCGGCCGGGCGCTTCGCCAAGGACGTGGCCGGGTGCCGGCCCGAGGACTTTCCCGAGTTCGTCTTCATCGAGCCGCGCTACCTCAAGCTGCCGTTCATCGACAAACCCAACGACCAGCACCCGCCGCACGACATCGCCCTGGGCGACCAGCTCATCGCCGACGTCTACGCCGCGCTGCGGGCCAACGAGGCCCTGTGGCAGCAGACCCTGTTCGTGGTGCTGTACGACGAGCATGGCGGCTTCTTCGACCATGTGGAGCCGCCCGCGGCCGTGGCGCCCGACGACCAGGTCGCGCCGCAGGGCCCCGATGGCGACCTGGGTTTCGGCTTCGATCGCCTGGGCGTGCGCGTGCCCGCCGTGCTGGCCTCGCCCTGGCTGGCGGCCGGTGTGGATTCCACGGTGTACGACCACAGCAGTCTGCTGGCCTTTCTGTGCAACCGCTGGCAGTTGCCGGCGCTGGGCGCGCGCTGCGCTGCCGAGATGGCAAAGAACCCGCTGCAGGGCCTGTTCCTGCAGGCTCCGCGCCAGGACACCCCGGCCAGCCTGGGCACGCGCGCGGTCGGCGCCACCCGCACCCTGGCCCTGGACAGCGCACAGCCCAACGCCAACCAGCAGGCCCTGGCCTGGATGGTGCAGTACCTGGGCAACTACCTGGGCGTGGCCGATTCCGAGGCCGCGAGCCGCGCCCTGCTGCCCGGCGCCACGCTGGCGGCCGACGGTCTGCTGCGCACGCTGGGCAAGATCGAGGATCGCCTGAACGCCCAGGCCCATACCCAGGCCCTGCGGGCGCAGGGACAGGAGCAGGCGGCGCGGCTGTTGGTGGCCGGTCAGGCGATGCGCGTCTGGATGGTGCACGGCGTGGGCCATGGCGATGCGCTGGCCCATGTGCTGTGGCAGCAGCAGTGGCAGCAGGCTTTCGAGGATAGCGCGCGCAAGGCCGGCTACACGGGGGCCTTCCAGTACCAGTTTGCCCACTACGACACGCTGTTCGACGACTATCCGCTGGATGCCTTTACCGTGGCGCGCGCCTTGGCCCTGCTGCTGCCGGGTGCGCTGGGCCTGGGCGCGCGCCCGGGCACGCGTGGTTTGCTGGACGCGATCGGCGAGGAGGTGCGCTGGACTGCCGGCATGGCCCTGCAATGGGCCGAAAATCCGGGGCTGCGCGACGCGCTGGTGACCCGGCTGCGCCAGCAATACGATGCTTTCAGGCCCCAGCTGGTGTGCGCCCACAGCCTGGGCAGCCTGGCCTGCTACGACATGTTCCGGCGCATGGTGGCCGCCAACGAGGGTGGTCGCCTTGATGGCTGCGGACTGGTGACCTTCGGCTCACAGATCGCGCACCCGGCGCTGCGCTATGCATTTGCCGGGCGCATAGAGCCGCTGTACGACGCGCGCGGCCAGGGCATCAGCCAATGGTTCGAGCTCTATAACCCCGACGACCTGGTGTTCACGCGCCCCCTGCCCCTTGCCGACGCGCGCACCCACACCGTCACCCAGGCCTTTCTGGATCCGCCCATCAGCCACGACGGCGCGGTCTACCTGGCCCAGCCGCGCATGGCCAGCGACATACTGCCGCGCCTGCTGCCCGTGGCGGCATCCCTGGCCGGCCGCGGTCTGCGGGCACCCGCGCCGCTGCCGGCGCCGCCGCGTGCGCGCCGACGCGCCCTGCTGGTGGGCATCAACGAATACCCCAAGCCCGACATGCGCCTGAACGGCTGCGTCAACGATGTCTACTTGATGAGCGCGCTGCTGCAGGAATGCGGTTTCGCGGCCGACGACATCCGCGTGCTGACCGATGAGCGCGCCACGCGCGCGGCCCTGCTGGAACGCCTGGAGTGGCTGGCCGACGGCGTGGGGCCCGATGATGAGCGCGTGTTCTTCTACTCCGGCCACGGCGCGCAGATGCCGCATTACGGCGCCGACGGCCAGCCCGACCGCAGCGACGAAACCTTGGTGCCCGTTGACTTCGACTGGCAACCGGAACACGCCTTCACCGACAAGGAATTCCAGCGCTACTACAGCCAGCTGCCCTACGGCGCCAACTTCCTGGCCATCTTCGACTGCTGCCATGCCGGCGGCATGAGCCGCGGCGGCCAGCGCGTGCGCGGCATCGATCCGCCCGACGACGTGCGCCACCGCATGCTGCGCTGGGACGCAGGCCACCAGATGTGGGTGCCGCGCGACTTCGTCGAACAGGCGGCGCTCACGGGCCGCTCCTTCCGCGTAGGCACCAGGGCAAAGAAGGACGGGCAGAAGCTGCCCGACGCCACCCAGCTGTCCCGCCACGGCCTGGGCGAGGCCAAGGGGCTGTGGTCTAACAGCAGGGACAGCTTCGAGTCGGCCAAGGCCGCGCTGGGCCACCAGGGCCCCTATGTGCCGCTGTTGCTGTTTGCAGCCGATGAGCGGGAGCTGGCGGCCGAGTACGACCATGGCAGCACCGCCTATGGCGCGTTCACCTTCACGCTGGTCAAGCGCCTGCGCGCGGCGCAGCGGCCGCTGAGCTTCCTGCGCCTAGTCCAGGGCGTGCGCCAGGAGCTCGTGGCCCTGGGCTACCACCAGACGCCGACGATCAGCGGCCCTGGTCTCAAGTGCAAGGATCAGGTGCCGCTCGGGCGCTGGACGCAGCGACGTTGAGAGCAAGGCCACTAACCGACAGCACGCAGGCCTGAACCCGGTTGCGTCCGGCGCGCTTGGCCGCGAAGAGCTGGGC
The DNA here is from genome assembly GCA_018240985.1 of Pseudomonadota bacterium. Classification (GTDB taxonomy): domain Bacteria; phylum Pseudomonadota; class Gammaproteobacteria; order Burkholderiales; family Burkholderiaceae_C; genus Alicycliphilus. Next base: position 10,062 of record JAFEER010000054.1, on the reverse strand, counting down.
GTCGGCCGCGTCCAGCAGCTGCTCGGCGCTGGCGCTGCCGGTTTGCGCGGTGGCAACGCCAATGCTCACCGTCAAGCTTCTTTGCCCGGCCCGGGCATTGGGCAGTGACAGCCGCATGCAGGCCTCGCGGATGCGCTCGGCCAGCAGCAGCGCCTGTTGCGCCCCGGTCTCGGGCAGCAGGCAGGTGAATTCCTCGCCGCCATGGCGCGCGGCCAGGTCGGTGGAGCGCTGCAGTGTCTTCTTCAGCACCTGGGCGATGGCGCGCAGGTAGTCGTCGCCGGTGGAGTGGCCGTAGTGGTCGTTCACGTTCTTGAAGTAGTCCACATCCAGCAGCAGCAGGCTCAGCGCCGCGCCCGTGCGTTGCTGGCGCAGATGCTCGCGCTGCAGCGCCTGGTCGAACGCACGCCGGTTTGCCAGGCCGGTCAGGCCGTCGGTCAGGCAGAGCCGCTCCAGCTCCTGGTTGGCCGACTGCAGGGCCTGCTGCTGCTGCAGGATCTGGCGGTTGCTGGCGGCCAGCAGCAGCGCCATGCGCCGGTAGCGCAGAAAGGCCAGGCTCAGCCCCAGCACCAGCACGGCGGCGGCCGCGATGGCTGTGTTCAGCATGGCGCGCTGCCTGCGCTGGCTGACGTAGCGCTCTATGAACTGCTGCTCGCCGTTGGCGTGGGCGTTGATGGAGGCCGAGATGTCCAATGCCGCCAGGTAGCGGTCGAACGCCGCCACGATGCGCCGGTGCGGCTCCGACGGGTTGAAATAGAAGCCATAGGCGCGCGGGTCATCGCGCAGCGTGTGCGCGATCTCCAGGTCGAAGTACTCGCGGCGGTAGCGCTTTTCCTCAAAAATATCCTGGCTGTACACGGCCGCGTCCACCAGGCCCTGGCGCACGGCCTGGAACAGGCCATCGCTGCTGGCCTGGTCAAACAGCCGCAGCCGGCTCGGGGTCACGATGGCCTGAACCTGCGGCACCAGCGCCACCCCCTTCACCATGCCCACGCGGTAGGGCGCCAGGTCGGCCAGGCTGCGTACCGGCAGCGGCCGCCCCTTGTGGGTGATGATGGCGTAGTAGCTTTCGTAGTAGGGACTGGTGAACAGGCCGAGTTGGGCGCGCTCGGGTGTCGGGCTCAGCGGCATGAAGGCATCGGCCTGGCCCTGCTGCACCTGCCGCAGCTTGTCGGCGACGCTCAGGCCCTGCTCCGCCAGGATGGTGTAGCGCAGGCCCAGCTCCCGCGCGATGAAGCACCACACATCGACGCCTATGCCTGTGTGGGTCTTGATGTCGGGGTCATAGCTGACCATGGGCGGCGCATCCGCGGCCAGCACGCGCAGGGGCGGCAGCGCCGCAAACTCGGCCTTTTCCTGGGCGCTCAGCGGCACCGGCTGGCGCAGGCGGATATGGCCGGCACCGTCACAGGCCAGGGCCGGGGTCAGGGCCGCGGCGCACAGCAGCAGCCACGGCACGCGCCGCAGTGCACCCAGCCCGTACCGTGTCCAAGCCATCAGCCTCGTCCGTACTCACAAAGTTACAAGATCCACCATTGTCGCTGCAGTCCGCTGGGCCCGGATTGCCGTACAGCGGCATGCAGCGCGCGCACACCATGGCAACACACGTTAAATTGCGGCCATTGCGCCACTTCCTGCATTTGCCGTGCTGCCTGAGCGGTTTCGAACCTCGTTGATCCACCGGCTGTTCCTCAGCATCTGGGGGCTGTTCCTGGTGCTGCTGTTGCTGCTGTTCGTGCTGGGTTTCATCGCCCTGCGCGTGGCGGCCGACGGCGTCGTGCCGCCGATTCTGGAGAAGATGGTGCAGCTCAAGGCGCAGTACAACGAAGGGCTGTTCCTGCAGGCCGAGGCCAGCGTGCGGCGCCTGCGCGTGGAGCTGCTGGAGCGCCTGCAAGCCACCGATGCCCATCGCAGCGACCGCCGCTTTCAAGAACTGTTTGCGCGCAGCGCCGACGGCCTGTGGCGCCTGCGGCCCGAGCGGGTGGACACCCAGCGCGCCCCGACCATGTACCTGCATCAGGGTGCCGACGGGCTGTCGGCCTCGGCCCGGCAGCGCGCCGTGGCCAGCTACGAACTGCTGCGCGAGCAGGGCCCGGCCCTGGTGCCGCCGCTGTTCTCGGCCTACATGGACTTCGTCGAGGACGGCCTGATGGTGTATGCGCGTGGCATCGACTGGGGCGGCAATGCCCATGCCCAGGCCAGCAATGCCGGCTACCCCACCATGCAGGGCGCCGACCCGCGGCGCAACCCCGAGCGCAAGCTGTTCTGGACGCCGGTGTACTTCGATGAGCAGGCGCGCACCTGGGTGGTGTCGGTGATCGCGCCGCTGGACTGGCAGGGACGCTGGGCCGGCACGCTGGGCCACGATGTCGCCATTGCCAAGCTGATCGAGTCCGTGACCGGCATGCGCGGCAACCGGGAGCAGCAGTTCATCCTGGACGCCAATGGCCATCTGGTCGCCCATCCCGACTGGGGCGAGCGCATTGCCGCCGCGCAGGGCGGGCTGTCCATCGATGAGCTGGAGGACTCCGGCCTGCAGCAGGCGCAGCGCCTGTTGCAAGGCTCGCCCGGCCTCAGCGGCGCCGGGCGCACCGCAGACGGGCGCCAGTGGGTGGCCTGGTCGCGCATCCGCGGCCCGGGCTGGTACCAGGTGGTGATGCTGCCGCAGGAGAGCGTCAACCGCGCGCTGCGGCTGGGGCTGGTGGCCGTGGTGGGCCTGGGCTTCATGGTGCTGGTGCCGGCGCTGTGGTGGCTGCGCCGCAGCGTGCGCACCCTGGTGGCCCAGCCCTTGCAACGCCTGACCCTGGCCGTCGATGAGCTCGGGCGCGGGCATGACCCGGCCCCCATCGGCACGGCCATGCCCGATGAGCTGAGGCGGCTGGCGGTGGCCTTCGACACCATGGCGGCAGACCTGACGCAGCAGCGCGCCATGCAGGCCGCCCATGCCCGCGCCTTGCAGGGCGAGGTCGATGAGCGCCGCCAGGTCATGCAAAGCCTGCAGCAGGAACGCGCGCGCCTGCTGGCGCTGCTGGGCGCCATGCACCAGGGCATCCTGTTCGTCGATACCGCGCAGCAGGTCAGCTATTGCAACGCCACCTACCGCAAGCTGTGGTGCCTGCCCGAAGACCTGGCGATCGTGGGCCAACCCGTGGCGCAGGTGCTGCAGGCCTCGCAGGGCCAGGTAGTGATGGCCGAGCGCTGGCACCGGTACCTGCAGCTGCAGCCCAGCGCCCAGGATGCGGTGCCGCTGGAGCTGATGCTCAGGGACGGCCGCACCCTGGTGCTTGGCATCCACCCGGTGCAGGACAGCCAGGGCGGCCCCATGGGCTGCCTGTGGGTGTGCGAGGACGTGACGCAGCAGCGCGAGACGGCGCAGCAACTCATCACCCTGGCCGAGCGCGATGCCCTGACCGGGCTGTACAACCGGCGGCGCTTCGAGCAGGAACTGGAGCGCTTCTTTCGCGAATCCGCGCGTGCGCCGGGCCATTCAGGTCTGCAGCACCAGGCGGCGGTGCTGTTCTTCGATCTGGACGAGTTCAAATACATCAACGACCGTTTTGGCCATGGCACGGGCGATGCCGTGCTGCTGCGCCTGGCCGGCGAGGTCAAGGGACTGGTGCGCGACACCGATCTGCTCAGCCGCCTGGGGGGCGACGAGTTCGCCATCTTCATGCCCCAGGCAACGCTGGACAGCGCCGAACTGCTGGCCGAACGCGTGGTGCAGGCCGTAGCGCGCACGGCGCTGCAGATCGAGGGGCAGCAGCTGCGCCTGACCACCAGCCTGGGCATTGCGCATTTCCCGACGCACGCCGGCAACGCGCAAGAGCTGGTGGCCCATGCCGACACCGCCATGTACCAGGCCAAGCACCTGGGCAAGAACCGCTTCACGGCCTATCGCCCCGACCGTGACGTGGCCCAGGCCATGCTGGAGCGCCTGGCCTGGAACGAGCGCATAGAGCGCGCCTTGTCCGGCGGCCTGTTGCGCCTGCACTGCCAGGGCGTGTACCACGCGCAAACGGGCCGGCTGGTGCACCTGGAGGCGCTGGTGCGCATGGTCGATGAGGCCGACCCCGAGCAGCTCATCCCGCCAGGCCAGTTCATCGGGCATGCGGAAAAAAGCGGCAAGATCCTGGAGCTGGATCGCTGGGTGCTGCGTGAAAGCATCGGCCTGCTGGCTGCCCATCCCCGGCTGCCGGCGATCGCGGTGAACATCTCGGGGCGCTCCATCGACGACCCGGAGCTGCCGGCTTTCATCACCGCCCTTCTGAGCCGCCAGGGCGTGGCGCCGCAGCGCCTGCTGCTGGAGCTGACCGAGACGGCGGCCATCTCCGACCTGGGCGATGCCCAGCGCTTCATCGACGCCCTGCAGCGCGCCGGCTGCACCCTGTGCCTGGATGATTTTGGCACCGGCTTCGCGTCCTTTGCCTACCTCAAGCACCTGCAGGCCCAGGTGCTCAAGATCGACGGCCTGTTCGTGCGCAACCTGCCGCACGAGCCGGACAACCAGGTGTTCGTGCGCTCCATCATCGAAGTCGCCCACGGCATGGGCAAACTGGCCGTGGCCGAATGCGTGGAGGACGCGCAAACGCTGCAGCTGCTGCAGGGCTTTGGCGTGGACATGGTGCAGGGCTACCACCTGGATCGGCCGCAGGCGCAGCATCCGGCGCTGCGCGGTGACGGTGTTTAGCTATGCGGTTGATAAAAATTATTGATTTTGTATTTTCAATAGTTCGATACTAATATTTGTCTGTGTTTTCCCTTGTCATCCACCACCCACCCAGGAGATCGCCATGACCGACCGCAGCAAGCAATGCCCCGTGACCCACCTGACGACCGACTTCGGCGCCCCCGTGGTCAGCAACCGCGACAGCCTGACCGCCGGCCCGCGCGGCCCGCTGCTGGCGCAGGACAACTGGCTGAATGAAAAGCTGGCCAACTTCGTGCGCGAGGTGATCCCCGAACGGCGCATGCACGCCAAGGGCTCGGGCGCGTTCGGCCGCTTCACCGTGACCAAGGACATCACCCAATACAGCCGCGCCAAAATCTTCGAGAAGGTGGGCAAGCAGACCGAGATGTTCGCCCGCTTCACCACCGTGGCCGGCGAGCGCGGCGCGGCCGACGCCGAGCGCGACATCCGCGGCTTTGCCCTCAAGTTCTACACCGAAGAGGGCAACTGGGACATGGTGGGCAACAACACGCCGGTGTTCTTCATGCGCGATCCGCGCCAGTTCCCCGATCTGAACAAGGCCGTCAAGCGCGACCCGCGCACCAACCTGCGTTCGGCCAGCAACAACTGGGACTACTGGACGCTGATCCCCGAGGCCCTGCACCAGGTCACCGTGGTCATGAGCGACCGCGGCATCCCGGCCAGCTACCGCCACATGCACGGCTTCAGCTCGCACACCTACAGCTTCTGGAACGCTGCCGGGGAGCGTTTCTGGGTCAAGATGCACTTCAAGACCCAGCAGGGCATCCAAAACCTGACGGACGCCGAGGCCGAGGCCCTGGTCGGCAAGGACAGAGAGAGCAGCCAGCGCGACCTGTACGAGTCCATTGAGCGCGGCGACTTCCCCAAGTGGACGATGTACGTGCAGGTGATGCCCGAAGCCGACGCCGAGAAGGTGCCCTACCACCCGTTCGACCTGACCAAGGTCTGGCCGCATGGCGACTACCCGCTGATCGAGGTCGGCGTGTTCGAGCTGAACAAGAACCCCGAGAATTTCTTCCTCGACGTGGAGCAAAGCGCGTTCTCGCCCAGCAACCTGGTGCCCGGCATCGGCGCCTCGCCCGACCGCATGCTGCAGGCGCGCTTGTTCAACTACGCCGACGCGCAGCGCTACCGCCTGGGCGCCAACTACCAGCAGATCCCGGTGAACCAGGCGCGCTGCCCGGTGCACAGCAACCATCGCGACGGCCAGGGCCGGGTGGACGGCAACTACGGCGGCTTGCCGCACTACGAGCCGAACAGCTTCGGCCAATGGCAGGCGCAGCCGCAGTTTGAAGAGCCGCCGCTCAGGATCAACGGCGACGCCAAGCACTGGAGCTACCACCAGGACGACAGCAACTACTTCCAGCAGCCGGGCAACCTGTTCCGCCTGATGACGGATGCACAGAAAGAAGCGCTGTTCGGCAACACCGGCCGCGCCATGGGCGACGCGCCCGAGTTCGTCAAGTTCCGCCACATCCGCAACTGCAATGCGGCCGACCCGGCCTACGGCGCGGGCGTGGCCAAGGCGCTGGGGCTGGACTTGGCCAAGGCATTGGCATCGCAAAAGGATGATCCGATGTTCGGCAACCCGCTGGTGGCGTTGCCGGTGTAGACAGACCAAAAAGCAGCGGTTACCGCTGCTGTGCGCCCGGCCGGGTGCTACAGCGCGCGCCGGCTGGCAAAGCGCACCACGGTGACGCCCGCGCGCGCCTGGCGCGTGCTGGGCATGACGAGCACGCAGTCGTCATAGGGCGTGGTGACGCTCTCGCCGTCGTTGTCGCCAATCACCGTGCCGGCCTTGGCGATCACCTCCAGGCCGGTGAAGGGCTGGTTGAAGGCAAAGCGCTCGCTTTTCGCAATCACCGGGCCGGTGACCTGCAGCGCCCATTGGCGCGGCGAATCGGCCAGGCGCCAGCCGGGCAGCAGGCGGGCCAGATTGGCCGCATCCACCACGCCGGCGGCCTGCAGAAAGCGCAGGCACTGATCCTGGGCCACGGCGCGGCTGGCCACGTCGCCGTGAAAGCCGCATTCGACGAGCAGCGAACGGCTGTCGCCAGCGGCGTCGTCGGCCAGGCCGAAGCGGCCGTAGTCGCGCATGCGCGTGCCGTCCTTGTGGCCGGCGTCGATCACGATGTGCTCGGGCGCGGCCATGGCGCGCGCCAGCTGCAGGTTGCGCGGCTGCACGCCGGTGAGCAGCAGCGGCGCGCAGGGCTCGTGCATGGAGTGCAGATCCAGCAGCCAGTCGGCCTGGGCCACAAAGGGTCTCAGCGCGGCGCAGCGGCGCCGCTCCAGCGTGTCTGCGGCGGCTATGCGTTCGTCGCTCCACTGGCGGTTCATGTCCTGCTCGACGAAACGCGCCGCGTCGTGATTGGCCGGGTCGAAGCGGTCGAACGCCGCCAGGTTGCAGAACATCAGCGTGAGCCGGCCGGCCTGCGGGCGCAGGCCGGATTCGAGCAGGCCCTTGAGCGCCCAGGCGCCGCAGAGCTCGTTGCCGTGGATCAGGGCGCTGATCAGCACATGGCGGCCGGGCTTGCCGGAGTCGAACTGCCACACGCCCTCGGTACCGGTGTTGCCGGCGCGCCAGGGGCCGAGGTCGGGCGCGGGCAGGTCAAAGTGCGGCGACATGCTTATTCCTCGATCTTGGCGAACTGCACGATTTTTGTGTACTTGGCGACCTCGTCGCGCCAGAACTGCTCCAGGTTCACGTCGGGCGTGGCCACGCTCGAGCCGGCGGCGGCCATCTTCTTGCGGAAGTCGGGCGACTGCAGCGTTTCGTTGAGCGCCTTCTTCAGCCTGTTGACCACCGGCTGCGGCAGCTTGGCCGGGCCCACCAGGGCGAACCAGCTCTCGATGTTCACGTTCTTGAACTGCGGAAACTCGGCCAGCGCCGGGATGTCGGGCGTGGCCGGCGCGCGCTTGGCCGCCGTGGTGCCCAGCGTCACCACCTTGCCGGATTTGATGTGCGGCAGGCCGCTGGAGAGCACGAACACGCCGAACTCCAGGTTGTTGCCCACCAGGTCATTGGTGAGCGGCGCCACGCCGCGGTAGGGGATGTGGGTCATGAACAGTCCCGCCTGCTCCTTGACCATCTCGCCCGCCAGGTGCAGCGCCGTGCCCACGCCCGAACTGCCGTAGCTGAACTTGCCGGGGTTCTTCTTCACGAGCTGGGTGAAGTCATTGGCGTTCTTCACGCCGGTGGCGGTGGAGGCCACCAGCACCAGGGGCTGCGATCCGATCAGTCCGATGGGCGTGAAGTTGGCCTGGCCGTACTTGACGCTTTTGGCGACCAGCTTGGCGATGGCCAACTCGTTGCTGGCGCCCACCAGCAGGGTGTAACCGTCAGCGGCTGCGTTGGCGACCTTCTGCGCGCCAATGGTGCCGCCGGCGCCGCCCAGGTTTTCGATCACCACCGGCTGGCCCAGGCGCGTGGCCAGCTCGGCGCCCACCAGGCGTCCCATCAGGTCGGTGCTGCCGCCGGGCGGGTAACCCACGACGAGGGTGATGGGCTTGGCTGGATAGTCCTGCGCGCTGGCAGGGGCGGCGGACAGCAGGGCCAGGCTGCTGGCGAACAGGGCGGCGAGCTGGCGGCGCGACAGTGGGGGGTGCATGCTGGGTCTCCAGGAGGTTACGTGGCGTGGGCGGCGTTGAGCGTGTTGCGTGTGGCTTGAGCGGCAGCGCGCGCGGCCTTGGCGTAGTCGGCGCCGCCCGAGGCATAGAGCACGGCGCGCGACGAGTTGACGATGATGCTGCCCTGGGCGGTGAGGCCGGCACGCACGGTAGCGGCCGCGTCGCCGCCCTGGGCGCCCACGCCGGGGATGAGCAGCGGCAGGGTCGGCGCGATGGCGCGCACGCGTGCGATCTCTTCGGGGTAGGTGGCGCCCACCACCAGGCCGAGCTGGCCGTTCTTGTTCCACGGCCCCTGGGCCAGGCGCGCCACATGCTCGTACAGCAGTGGCTGGCCTGCCACGCTGGCCAGGCGCTGGGCCTGCAGGTCGTCGCCGCCGGGGTTGGAGGTGCGGCACAGCAAAAATGCGCCCTTGTCGTGATAGTCCAGATACGGCGCCACGGAGTCGAAGCCCATGAAGGGCGACAGCGTCACGGCGTCGGCGCCGTAGCGCTCGAAGGCCTCGATCGCGTACTGCTCGGCCGTGGAGCCGATGTCGCCGCGCTTGGCGTCCAGGATCACCGGCACATGGGGGGCGTTGCAGCGCATGTGCTGCATCAGGCGCTCGAGCTGATCCTCGGCGCCATGGGCGGCAAAGTAGGCAATCTGCGGCTTGAAGGCGCAGACCAGGTCTGCCGTGGCATCCACGATGGCGGCGCAGAAGTCGTAGATCTTGTGCGCCTGGCCATTGAGCGAGCCGGGGAAACGCGTGGGCTCCGGATCCAGGCCGACGCACAGCATGGAGTTATTGCGCGTGGTGGCGTCGCGCAGCATGTCAAGGAAGGTCATGGTGGGTAATTTTAGGAGAGCACTGCCATGGGCCACGCGCAGCAGGCGACAATCGCGCGCCGGCACCCCTTCGTCCGCTTGTATCCATGGCCAACCTTGTCCCTGCCGTTGCGCTGAGCGCCACTTTCCGGTTGTTGGCCCTGCTGCGGCCGGCCAGCGCGGCGGCGTATCCCGGCACGGCGATGCCCAGGCTGTTCAGGGGGGCGGGTGCGACCGGGGATACGGTGTGCCAGCCCATTGCGCGGCGCATCTGGAGTTACTGGAATGGCGAGCACCTCGATCCAGTCGTCAGCCAATGCATCGACAACTGGCGCCGCCAGTGCCCGGACTACAGCGTGGAGGTGCTCAACGCCGGCAACCTGGAGCGTTTCGTGGCGCCCGGGGATCTGCCACCGGGCTTTGCCCAGCTGGCGCCGGCAAAGCAGGCGGATTGGCTGCGCCTGTACCTGGTGCGCCACCATGGCGGCTTCTGGCTGGATGCCTCCATCGTGCTGACGCAGTCGCTGGACTGGCTGCGCGTGCAGCAGCAGGCGCAGGGCAACGAATTCGTGGGCTTCTTCCTGCGGGGCTTTACCCGGGACGCGCGCTGGCCGGTGGTGGAGAGCTGGGCCTTCGGTGCTCCCGCGCAATCGCCCTTCGTGAGTGCGTGGCAGCAGGAGTTCCATCACGCGCTGATAGCGCAGGGGACTGACGCCTACCTAGCGCAACTGCACGGCCAGCCCGAGGGTGCGGCGCTGCTGCAGGGTATTGAAGACCCCGAATACCTGCTCATCCACGTCGCGGCCCAGCAGGTGCTGCGCCGCGACAACGCCTACCGCCTGGCGCTGCTGTGCGCCGAGGACACGGCCTACTACTACCAGCAGGCGCTGTTCTGGAAGTGGTACCTGCTCTACCCCAGGCTGTG
>JAFEER010000053.1 GCA_018240985.1 Pseudomonadota bacterium | reverse complement strand
GTAGCGGCCTATTTGGGTACGTAGAAAAGGCAAAGGCCGCCGGGCCTGGTGGCCGCTGACTGGGGCCACCCGCCCCGCGGCGCGTGATTGTGATTAGCCCGCCATTTTACCGGCTGCAACCTGCATTCAAGCCCGCCGCCAGCAGAGTGCAAATGCGAATGGGATAATTTACGCCATGAGCAGTTTCACCATCAAAGACGCACCGGGCATTGCCGCCATGCGCGAGGCCTGCCGCCTAGCCTCCGAAGTGCTGGACTACATCGCCCCGCACATCAAACCCGGCATCACCACCGGCGACATCGATCGCCTGGGAGCCGAATGCATGGCGGCCCAAGGAACGGTGTCCGCCACCATCGGCTACCAGCCCCCGGGCTACCCGCCCTACCCGGGCCACCTGTGCACCTCGGTCAACCATGTGGTGTGCCACGGCATACCGAACGACAAGCCGCTCAAGAAGGGCGACATCGTGAACGTGGACGTCACGGTGATCACCAAGGACGGTTGGTTTGGCGACAACAGCCGCATGTACCTGATAGGCGAATGCTCGATCGCCGCCAAGCGCCTGTCGAGCCTGACCTATGAATCGATGTGGCTGGGCATCCAGCAGGTCAAGCCCGGTGCACGCCTGGGCGACATCGGCCACGCCATCCAGAAGTTTGCCGAGGGCCACGGCCTGTCGGTGGTGCGCGAATTCTGCGGCCACGGCATCGGCCAGAAGTTCCACGAAGACCCGCAGGTGCTGCACTACGGCCGCCCCGGCACGGGCCAGGAGCTGGTACCCGGCATGACCTTCACCATCGAGCCCATGCTCAACTTGGGCAAGCGCGACATCAAGGAACTGGGCAACGACGGCTGGACCATCATCACCAAGGATCGCAGCCTGTCGGCCCAGTGGGAGCACACGGTGCTGGTCACACCCACGGGCTACGACGTGCTCACGCTCTCGGCCGGCTCGCCCGCCCTGCCCTCGTTCGTCACCGCCACGACCACCTAAGAGGGGCCCGAGGCTTCAAGCACACCGTTTTTGCTACAACTGCCTCATGCCAGCTTCCCTTCTCCCAGACACCACGGCGCTGCAAGCCCTGCGCGCGGCGTACCAGAGCGACAAGGCCGCCCTGCTGGCCCGGCTGCAGCGGCCGGGCGCCTCCACACAGGGCATACGCAAACTGCTGCTGCGGCTGTCCGGCTTGACCGACAGGCTGCTGTGCGAGCTATGGCTCGGCGTGGCGCCGCTCCAGGACTGGGCGCTGGTGGCGGTGGGTGGCTATGGGCGTGCGCAGCTGTTTCCGCATTCCGACGTGGACGTGCTGGTGCTGCTGCCCGATGCGGTTGCAACCAGCGACGAGGATCAGCGCAAGCCCATCGAAGCCTTCATCGGCCGCTGCTGGGACGCGGGCCTGCAGATCGGCTCCAGCGTGCGCAGCGTGGGTGAATGCCTGAGCGAATCGGCCGCCGACGTCACGGTGCAGACGGCGCTGCTGGAGGCGCGGCTGTTGTGCGGCAGCGCCGCGTTGTTCGACGAATTCCGCCGGCGCTATGACGCGCAGATGGATCCGCGCGCCTTCCTGGTCGCCAAGACCCTGGAGATGCAGCAGCGCCACACGCGCTACGAGGACACGCCCTACGCGCTGGAGCCCAACTGCAAGGAATCGCCCGGCGGCCTGCGCGACCTGCAGCTCATCATCTGGCTGGCGCGCGCCGCGGGCCTGGGCAGCAGCTGGCGCGAGCTGGCGGCCAATGGCCTGGCCACGCCCTTCGAGATGCAGCAGCTCGAACGCAACGAGGCACTGCTGTTCCTGATTCGCGCACGCCTGCACGCCATTGCCGGGCGCCGCGAAGACCGGCTGGTGTTTGACCTGCAGACCGCCGTGGCGGAGAGCTTCGGCTACCGCTCCACCAGCCCCGAAGGCCAGCACCTGGTCATGCGCGCCAGCGAAACGCTGATGCGCCGCTATTACTGGGCCGCCAAGGCGGTCACGCAGCTGTGCCAGATTTTGCTGCTGGGCATCGTGGAACGGCTCAACCCGAGCACGCACGAGCTGCGCCGCCTCAACGAGCGCTTTTTTGACAAGGCCGGCCTGATCGAGGTGGCGAGCGACGACATGTACGAACGCCATCCGCGCGCCATCCTGGAGACCTTTCTGCTCTACGGCAGCTCGCCGGCACTGAAGGGGCTGTCGGCACGCACGCTGCGCGCGCTGTACAACGCGCGCGGCCTGATGGATGCGGGCTTTCGGCGCGACCCCGTGAACCGCGCACAGTTCATGCAGATCCTGCGCCAGCCCGCTGGCATCACCCATGCCATGCGGCTCATGAACCAGACCTCGGTGCTGGGGCGCTACCTGTGGCCGTTCCGGCGCATCGTGGGCCAGATGCAGCATGACCTGTTCCATGTCTACACCGTGGATCAGCACATCCTGATGGTGCTGCGCAATATGCGGCGCTTTTTCCTGGCCGAGCACGCGCACGAATACCCGTTCTGCTCGCAGCTGGCTAGCGGCTGGGACAAGCCCTGGATCCTGTACATCGCGGCGCTGTTCCACGACATCGGCAAGGGGCGCGGTGGCGATCATTCGCTCATCGGCGCACAGGAGCTGCGACGCTTTTGCCGCCAGCATGGCGTGACCGGCGCCGACGCGCAACTGGCGGAATTCCTGGTGCGCGAGCACCTGACCATGAGCCAGGTGGCGCAGAAGCAGGATCTGTCCGACCCTGACGTGATACGCGCCTTTGCAGGACGGGTGGGCGACGAGCGCAGCCTCACGGCGCTGTACCTGCTCACGGTGGCCGACATTCGCGGCACGTCGCCAAAGGTCTGGAACGCCTGGAAGGGCAAGCTGCTGGAAGACCTGTACCGCGCCACGCTGCGCGTGCTGGGCGGGCGCGCGCCGGACGCATCCGCCGAGATCGAGGCGCGCAAGCGCGAGGCGCTGGTTCTGCTGGCCCTGAGCACCCTGCCGCACGAGGCGCACAAGCGGCTGTGGGACACGCTGGACGTGAGCTACTTCATGCGCCACGAGGCGCCCGACATCGCCTGGCACACGCGCCACCTCTCGCGCCATGTAGGCAGCAAGCGGGCCATCGTGCGTGCGCGCCTGTCGCTGGCCGGCGAGGGGCTGGAGGTGCTGGTCTACGCCCCCGACCAGGCGGATTTGTTTGCACGCATCTGCGGCTACTTCGATCACGCCGGCTTTTCGATTCTGGATGCACGCGTGCACACGACGCACGACGGCCATGCGCTGGACACCTTCCAGGTCGTCGCCGCAAACCAGCCCGGCGCCTACCGCGAGCTCATCCACCTGGCCGAAAACGGCCTGCAGCGCGCCATCGAAGACCTCGGCGCGTTGCCCGAGCCGGCACGCAGGCGCGTCTCGCGCCGCGTCAAGAGCTTTCCCATCGCACCGCGCGTGACCCTGCGCCCGGACGAAAAGGCGCAGCGCTGGCTCATCAGCATCTCGGCCAGCGACCGCGCCGGCCTGCTGTACCTGGTGGCGCGCGTGCTGTCCCGCCATGGCCTGAGCGTGCAACTGGCCAAGATCAGCACACTGGGCGAGCGCGTGGAAGACACCTTTCTGGTGCAGGGCGCCGAGCTGCAAAGCAACCAGCAGCAGATCCGCATCGAGACGGAGCTGCTGCAGGAGCTGGAGGATCAATAGGGAGGTTGAGCGTTGGGCGTTTGGCGTTGGGCGGGTGGTTCCGCCACACGCTCAACGCATGACGCTCAACGCTCACAAGATCAATGGGCATGCGCGACGGCGATCGGCACCAGATTGCCTTCCTTGTCGTACAGCTTGCCGTCTATCACCTGGTCGCCGTCGTACAGGCAGGCCAGCACATGGGCGCTGAGCGTGCGATCCGTGCCGGCGACGAACACCGACTGCTGATCCGAGTTGCCTTCCTTGAAGTGGTTGAACGCCAGGTT
>JAFEER010000052.1 GCA_018240985.1 Pseudomonadota bacterium | reverse complement strand
GCGATCGCGGGCCTGACATCGCCTCAGGCGGTGCAAAAGCTCATGGCTGCGGGCCTTACGCCCACCACGCTCACGGTGGTGCCGCTGTTCCATGTGAGCGGCCTGCACGCGCAGCTGCTGGCCTCGCTGCGCCATGGGCGGCGCCTGGTGCTCATGCACCGCTGGGATCCGGCCCAGGCCATGCAGCTCATCCAGCAGGAGAAGATCACCCAGTTCAACGGCGCGCCCTCCATGGTGCAGCAGCTCCTGAACCAGCCCGCCTTTCACGACGCGCAGGTCAGCGGCACGCTGATGGGCCTGGGCTTTGGCGGAGCGGGCCTGTCGCAGCGCCTGATCGAGGCCACGCTGGCCGCGCGCCCCAACTCACTCTCGGGCATAGGCTTTGGCCTGACCGAAACGAACGGTGTCGGCGCGGGCGCCTCGGGCACACTGTTTGCGCTGCGGCCGACCGCCGCGGGCATGGTCTCGCCGCTGATGGAGCTGCGCATTGCCGACGTGTTCGGCGACGCCCTGCCCCCAGGCCAGGACGGCGAGATCTGGCTGCGCGGCGTGACCGTGATGGACGGCTACTGGAACCAGGCCCGGGCCACGCAGGCGGCCATGAATGCGGGGTGGTTTCGCACCGGCGACGTGGGCCTGGTCGATGGCGACGGCTTCCTGCGCATCGTCGATCGCATCAAGGACGTGATCAACCGCAATGGAGAGAAGATCGCCGCCGCCGAGATCGAGTCCTGCCTGCTGCAACATGGCGCGGTGGACGATGCCGTGGTGTTCGCCCAGCCTGACAAGGCCACCGGCGAGGCCGTGGTGGCCGTGGTGCACCTGCGCTTTGGCGCCAGCGCCAGCGCCGAGGAGCTGCGCCAGCATGTGGCCCGCCACCTGGCGGCCTACAAGGTGCCGCAGACGGTGCACCTGCGGGGCGAATCGCTGCCACGCAACCCGGCCGGCAAGCTGCTCAAGAACGCACTGAAAAAAGAATACTTGCCGCAGTGACACCACCGCCCATCACGCCCACGGATCGCCAGCGCAGCTACGCGCTGTTGCTGTTGACCCTGCTGTCCGCACTGGCCTTCATGGATCGGCAGATCCTGGCCGTGCTGCTGCAGCCGGTGAAGGCCGAATTCGGCCTGACCGACCTGCAGATCGGCCTGATCACGGGCCTGGGGTTCTCGCTCACCTTCGTGCTGCTGGGCATTCCGCTGGGCCGGCTAGCCGACCGGGGCGAACGCCGCGCGGTGCTCGTCTGGAGCCGCGGCCTGGGAGCGCTACTGGGCGCCGCGGGCGCGCTGGCGCTGGGCTTCTGGACGCTGCTGGTGTCGCGCGCGGGCAGCGCCATGAGCGACGCGGGTGGCGCGCCAGCCTCGGTGTCCATGCTCAGCGACCTGTTCCCGCCCGAGAAGCGCTCGCGCGTCATCAGCGTGCTGGGCACGGGCGCCAGCGTGGGCGCGCTGTTGGCCCTGGTGCTGGGCTCCTGGCTGGCCCAGCAATTCGGCTGGCGGTTGACCATGGCGCTGGTGGGCGGCAGCGCACTGCTGTTCACGTTGCTGCTGCGCTTTTCGGTGCCCGAGCCCGCGCGCGCGCACCATGCCGCCGCCCAGGCCAAGCAGCGTGGTGCGGTGCGCGAGCTGTGGCACAGCCCGGTCACGCGCTGGCTCATCCTGGGCTCGGCCTTCACGCTGCTGGCCGGCTACGGCTTCGGCGCCTGGAACAACGCCCTGCTGATGCGCCGCCACGCGCTGCCCTTGCAGGACGCGGGCTTCATCTCGGGCGCCGCCGCCCTGGCGTCCGTCGCCGGTGCCCTGTGGTCTGGCCAGCTGACCGACCGGCTATGCCGGCGCGACCAACGCTGGCAGCTGGGCGTGCCCCTCCTGGGCGTGGCCCTGGCCCTGCCCTGCGGCCTGCTGTACCTGGCCATGCCGGCAGGCGCCGTGGCGGCTGCCACCACACTGCTCGTGGCCTACGCCTTTTTCGTGGTCTGGTGGGCCGCACCGGTTTACGCGGCGCTGAGCTTCGTCGTGCCCCCGCACCGGCGCGCCACGGCGCACGCCACCATCATGCTGGTGGGCTCGGTGGTGGGCAGCGGCCTGGGGCCGATCGCCACGGGCTGGCTCAGCGACCGGCTGGACACCGGCCTGCCCGGCGACGGCCTGCGCTTTGCGCTGATGGTCATGGTGGGCATGCTGCTGCCCGGCCTGCTGGCCTTCAGCCGCGCACTGCATGGTTACCCCGTGGCGCGCCAGGCCATGACACTTCAATACACACAGCCATGAGCGCAACCCACTGGAAGATGGTTTACCTGGCCCGCCGCAATCCGCGCCTGGCACCCGAGGAATTTCCCCAGGCCTGGCGCGAGCATTCCTCCCTGGGCCGCCAATGCCACAACGTCCAGGATCGCGTGCACGGCGTAACGCAATGCGTGCGCCTGCTGGCCTACCTGTCACCGGATGCCAGCACGGCCTACGACGGCGTGAACCTGCTGCAACTGCGCGACCGCGAATCGGCCGACGCCATCTGGTCTGACCCCGAAACGCTGGCCATCATGCGCCCCGACGAACCGCGCGTGTTCGACCGCTACGTACGCGAATGCGCCCTGGTGGCGCAGGAACAGGTGCTGCAGGCGGGCCCCGCAGGGAATGCCGTGCTGCTCGCCTTCCTGAAACGCCGCGCAACCGTGGCACCGGCAGACTTCGAGCGTGCGCTGAGGTTGCACACCAAGCCCTGGGATGCCGTGCAAAGCACCGTGCTGAACCTGGTGGAGCCCGAGCGCCCCACGGGCTATGACTACGACGCCATCGTCGAGTGGTGGTTCCAGGACGAGGCTGGCATGATCCGCTCCATCGCTGGGCGAAGCCTTGCAGACGCGCTGCCGGTGCTCTACCTGACCGTGTGCGATTTCACCGCTTCGGTGTTCCTGCCTACCCGGGTCAGCCACCGCAGGCCCTGAAGCAGCATGGTCACGCGCCTTGCGAATGGCCTGAGGTGCCCTGGCGGCCGCCGCGTCATCGAACTGGCGCTGCCCACGAAAAAAACCGGCACTACCCTCGCGGGCCGTGCCGGTCAAACCTTGGAAATGAACTAACGCAAAAACCTATCAGCCCGCCTGCGTGTAGGCCGTGGCGCCCTTGGGAACATACACGCCCTCGCACTGGTCGAGGTATTCCTGCCTCTTGGCACGCGGGTTGTAGAACTGCTTGTACCAGATGCGGGCCTTCATGAAAGCGCCATCGCTGGGGATGAACAGGCCATTGAGGCAGGGCGCCTTGTGGTTCCACACCTCCATGTCCTGCAGGAAGGCCTGCAGCACCGTGTTCTGGAACTGCGCGGCGGCGATCTGGTCGGTCTTGGTGGCCACGGCGGAACGGCTGGGCGACTTGACCACGAGGGCATGCCAGACCTTGATGGTGCCGTCATCCACCGGGGTGTGGGTGATGAGCATGTAGGACTCTTCCATGCCGGTCAGGTGCGACGTCAGCAACCCGGGGCCATGGTAGGTGGTGATGGTGTGCAGGTCGGGGCTCACGCCGTCGGGCGTCACCAGGGTACGGTGGCCGCCGCACTGGCGCTGGATGGCGTGGATGCCTTTGAACTCGTTCTCATAGCGCTCGACGGTGGAGCCATGAATGGGGCTCAGGTGGCCGTAGTCGCCGATGTTGTCCACGACTTCCTGTGGGTGCTGGTTCAGCATGCCCAGGTGATCCCACTTGGGGTGCACCCAGGCGGGGTCATCCCACACCGGAAGGCTGGGGTGTTCCCACTCGGGCTCGCCGCCCTCGGGGTCGTGCCAGACCCAGACGCCGCCCAGGCTCTCGACCACCGTCCAGCTCTTGACGCAGGCCGAGGCGGGAATGGGGCCCTGGTGGTAGGGAATGTCGTTGCACTTGCCGTCGGGGCCGAAGCGCCAGGCGTGGTATGGGCAGCGCAGGTTGTCGCCGTCGATATTCGTGCCCTGGCCGTCGATCACCACGTAGCTGGTGGTGTTGGGCGCGGCCAGGTGGGTCTTCATGTGCGGGCAATAGGCATCCAGCAGGATCACGCGGCCCGAGGCACGGCCCCGGTACAGTGCGAAGTCCTTGCCGAAAAAGCGCACCGCCAGGGGCTTGTAGGTGTCAAGCTCGGTCGATTCCGCAATCATGAACCAGCCGCGCGGGAAGGTGAATTCGCCCAGCCGGTAGTCTTTCGTCGTAGCCATCTCAACAGTCTCCTTGTGAATGGGAAGGTGGGGTGATCTTCGGCGCCAAAGAGGTATTTCGCATACCCTATTCGGACGATGGTGCGGTGGCCGGGGCAAAGCCCTGTTCGCGGGCAATGCTCTGCAACTCCAGCATGCCCTTGCCCTTGGCATAGGCCGGCGCCCCCGGATCGGTGGCCAGCCATAGCAGCGCCTGGGCAATGGCCTCTGGCGTCACGGCGCCATAGCGCTGGGCCAGCATGCCGCCATCGCCCAGCGTCGCGGTAACGGCCTCGGTGGACACAACGCCCGGATTGACGCTGTAGGCACGCAGGCCTTGCTTGCCAAGCTCACGATTGATGCAGCCAGCCAGACGGATCAGTCCGGCCTTGGACGCCCCATAGGCAAAGCCCCAGCCGCCCTGGTCGGCGGGCAGCGGCGGGTCGTACTGGCCCGCGCCCGAGCACAGGTTGATGACCTGCCCACCGCCTTGCGCCAGCATGTGCGGCAACAGCCGGCGCGTCAGGTGAAACGGCGCCAGCACGTTGCCCTGCAGGGTGCGCTCGAGCATGCCGTCGTCCAGATCCAGCAGCAGCGCGTTCATCTCGCGATCTTGATAGACGGCGTTGTTGATGAGCAGGTCGATGCGTCCGTAATGCGCCAGCACCGCGTCCAGCGCACTGTCCAGAGAAGCCCTGTCCATCAGATCCATGGTATGGGTGAAAACCTGGGCACCAGTCGCCACGACAGCCTGCGCCGTCGTGGCCAGGCTGCCGGCCAGCAGCCCGCCATCCGGGCGACGCAATTGGTGGCCCAGGGCTTGCCCCTCAACCTGCGTACGCGCAGTGATGGCAACACGCCAGCCAGCCTGGCCGAAGGCTACCGCGGTGGCCGCGCCAATACCACGGCTGGCGCCGGTGATGAGCACCACGGGAGAATGTGCGGAATCAGTCATGCCGGCATCCTTAAGCGGTGTGGGCAGCAGAGCCGGCCAAGACCTTGCGCCGCACGACGAATGCGCCCATGGCGCTGCCCATCAAGAGGGCCGATGGCAGCATCAGGCTGATCAGGATCACCAAGGCCCAACGCAGCGCCTGGTCTCCCATGCTTGGCACCAACGCATCACTGAGCATGCCGGTGACGAAGGGGCCGAAACCGCTGCCGAGCAGGGTCAGAAAGAAATTCAGCAGGGCAGCCGCCACAGCGCGCTGGGATGCACTGACCATTTGGCTCACGGCGCTATAGGAAAGCGAGGGCCACCAGCTGGTAAAGAACGCAGCCAGCGGCGCAAACACCATGGCATGGGGCACGCGCAAACTGCCCCACATCCAATATCCCTCCGCCGGCCACAAAATGAACGCCAGCGTGCACGGCATGCCGATCAATACTCCCAGTGCGGGCAGGCCCAGCTGCCAACGCTCATTGCGGCGCACCATGCGGTCGCACAGCCAGCCGGAAAACAGAGCACCCAACACGGCCCCCACACCGCTGGCCACGCCAAACAGCAGGCCCGCCTGAGCCAGTGTCACGCCGTGAGTGCGCACCAGGAAACTCGGTGTCCAAACGCCATAGCCATAGCCTGCCAAGCCGGCAATACCGCAGGCCAACGCAAGGCGCCGAAAGGCCGTCACCTTCAGCAAACCCAGCACCTCGCGCCACAGCGGTTCGCTGCTTGGCTGTACCACCGGCGCTGCTGCGCCCTCGAATCCTCCACGGCGCGGCTCCTTGACCAGCACCCATACCAGCAGCGCCAGCATCATGCCTGGTATGCCGAAGGCCGCAAAGGTATGACGCCAGCCGTATTGCTGGGCAATCCATGCGCCCAGGGCCAGGCCGATGAGCACCCCGAAATGCGGTCCCATCATGAACAGGCTGATGACCAGCGAGCGCCGCTCCTTCGGGTAAAGATCCGACACCGCCGAAATCGAAGGCGCCATGCCCCCCGCCTCCCCTACGGCCACCGACATGCGTGCCAGCAGCAGCTGCCAGAACTGCGCCGCCACACCGCAGGCCAACGTCGCCAGGCTCCACAGGCCGCAGCAGATCGCCACGATGTTGCGCCGGCTGTAGCGGTCGGCCAGCTTGCCCACGGGCACGCCCAGCACGGCATACAGCAGGCCGAAGGCCAGTCCGCTGAGCAGGCCCATCTGCGTGTCGGTGGCGCCGAACTCGTGCTTGATCGGCTCGATCAGCACGGCGATGACCTGGCGGTCGATGTAGGAAAAGATGTAGACCAGTGCCAGCAGCAACAAACTCAGGTGCGTGCGCCAGTTGACGGTGGGGGGGGTATTGTTGGTCATGGCGCTATGGTCTTGGGCAGGCCCCATCCTGGCATCGTCTTTTCGGACGATGGAGGGCGCGGGGGGCTACGGTAACTTCCGCACAACTATTTTGGAGACAAATCCATGAGCCACACCACATCTCAAAGCGCCGCCGCGCTGCTGCAGGCGCAGCAGCGCGTCTTTCGCGCCGAAGGCCCGGTCAGCGCCACCATACGCCAGCAGCGCCTGCAAAGCGTCATCGACATGCTGCTCAGGCACGAGGGCGCGCTGATCACCGCCATGGGCGAGGACTTTGGTGGCAGACACCCCGTGTTTTCCCTGATGAACGATGTCCTGGGGTCGCTGGCCGCGCTCAAGCATGCACGCGACCACCTGGACGCTTGGCTGGGCGACGATGCGCGCCCCAGCGTCGCACCCTTTGACAACTTTGGCGCCACCGCCTGGGTACGCTACCAGCCCAAGGGCGTGGTGGGCATCATCGGCACCTGGAACGCACCCCTCTTCACTCTGCTCTCGCCCCTGGCCAGCGCCCTGGCGGCGGGCAACCGCGCAGTGCTCAAACCCTCGGAGGTGGCGCCGCGCACCGCGGCAGCCCTGGCCACGGCAGCGCGTGACTGCCTGGATCCCGAGGTCGTGGCCGTGGTCATCGGCGATGCCGACGTGGCGGCCGATTTCACGCGCCAGCCCTGGAACCACCTGGTGTTCACCGGCTCCACGGCCGTGGGCAAGCTGGTGATGCAGGCGGCATCACAGAACCTGGTGCCGGTCACGCTGGAGCTGGGCGGCAAGTCGCCGGTGCTGATCGGCCAAAGCGCCGACATCGCCAACGCGGCCGAGCGCATTGCCGTTGGCAAGGGCCTCAACTCGGGCCAGCTGTGCGTGGCGCCCGACACCGTGTGGGTGCATGGCTCGCAGCTCGAACCCCTGATCGCAGCGCTGCAGCAGGTTTACAGCGGCCTTTACCCCGACCTGGCAACGAATGCCGACGTAACCCCGGTGGTGAACGAACGCCATTTCGCCCGCGTGGAATCCTACGTGGCCGACGCCGGCGCGCGCGGCGCACGCGTGGTGATGGCGGGCGACTGGCCCATGGCCGAGGGGGTGGCCAAGCGCCGCATGCCGCTGCGCCTGGTGGTCAATCCGCCTGCCGACAGCCAGATCGCCCAGCACGAAATATTCGGCCCGGCCATGGTGCTGCGCACCTTCCAGGACATCCGCGAGGCAGTCGATGCCATCAACCAGGGCGAGCGCCCGCTGGC
>JAFEER010000051.1 GCA_018240985.1 Pseudomonadota bacterium | reverse complement strand
TGGCCAGCTGCTGCTCGGAATGTTCGCCCTGCCACAGCAGGCCCTGCCAGCCGGGGTAGCCCCAGGACGAGGTGCCCAGGCGCAGGCCGGGCGGCAGGCGCGCGGCCAGGGTGCGCAGGTCGTCGCCCCAGGCGGCGGGCTGTATGCCGCTGCGCACTGGCGCGGGCTTGTCGATTGCCTTGGCCGGCGCTGGCGGCGGCGCGCCAAACAGATCGTCCTGCACTCACGCGCCCCCAAACAGGCCGCCCTCGTCGAGCAGCGCGTAGGCGATCTGCGGCCGGCGCTCCATGCTTTTCTTGATCGCCTCGGGAATGGCCTTGCGCGTCTTGCGGCATAGGCCGGGCTGCTCCTGCACCAGGACGGTGATGCCGCGCAGGCTGCGCACCTCGTGCTGGCCCGGGCCAATGGACAGGCGCAGGCCCAGCTGCTGCCACAGCCGCTGCTGCATGTGGCGCAGGTCGGCAAGACTCGTGATCTGCTCCAGGCGCTGCAGCAGGCGCTTTTCCTCCTCGCGCGTCAGCAGCAGGATGCGCATGTCGCCACTGGGCTCTTGCAGCAGCGCCTGGCGCTGGCAGATGCAGCTGCCGGGCGGGCATTCGGTGCGGATAGGGAGAAGCGGGGCGGGCATGGCTGGCGGCCATTATCGGGCGCGCTACAGGCAGTCACAGGTGCGGCAGGCCCTGTGGCAAACTCGCGCGCTTCGTTTGTCTCTCGTCGTTTCCAAGTCCATGCAGCAGATCGTCCGGCAGCTCGCCGCAGAAATCAAAATCACCGAATCCCAGGTTCGCGCCGCCGTGGAGCTGCTCGACGGCGGCGCCACCGTGCCCTTCATCGCGCGCTACCGCAAGGAGGTGACGGGCGGGCTGGACGACGTGCAGCTGCGCGAGCTCGATGCGCGCCTGGCCTATCTGCGCGAGTTGGGCGAGCGCCGCGTCGCGGTCTTGAAGGCCATCGACGAGCAGGGCAAGCTGACCGACGCGCTGCGCGCCGCGATTGCCGCCGCGCCCACCAAGCAGGAGCTGGAAGACATCTACCTGCCGTTCAAGCAGAAGCGCCGTACCAAGGGCCAGATCGCCCGCGAATTCGGCATCGAGCCGCTGGCCGACAAGCTGTTTGCCGACCCCACGCTGGATCCGCACGAGGAGGCGCGCGCCTTTTGCCAGCCCGCCACGACGCTGGACGACGGCAAGCCCGGCCCGGATTTCTCCACCACCTTTGCCGTGCTCGACGGCGTGCGCGACATCCTCAGCGAGCGCTGGGCCGAGGACGCGGCCCTGGTGCAGTCCTTGCGCGAATGGCTTTGGGCCGAAGGGCTGCTGCAAAGCAAAAAGGTCGAGGGCAAGAACGAGAACGACCCGGAGGTGGCCAAGTTCCGCGACTACTTCGACTATGACGAGCCGATCGGCCGCGTGCCCTCGCACCGGGCGCTGGCGGTGTTCCGTGGCCGGGCGCTGGAGATTCTGGAGGCCAAGCTGGTGCAGCCCGAACTGACTCCCTCCCCCTCTGTGGGAGGGCAGGGGCGGGGGCCAGCCGCGGTGGCCTCTGCCAGCCAGCCCCCATCCCCGCCTTCCCCCAGCGGGGGAAGGAGCGATACCGTGAGCCTGGCCGAGGGCCGCATCGCCCTGCACCTGGGCTGGAGCCACGCGGGCCGCAAGAGCGACGACCTGCTGCGCAAATGCGTGGCCTGGACCTGGCGCGTGAAATTGAGCCTGTCCACCGAGCGCGACCTGTTCTCGCGCCTGCGCGAAGACGCCGAGAAGGTGGCCATCAAGGTCTTTGCCGACAACCTGCGCGACCTGCTCTTGGCCGCGCCTGCCGGCGCCAAGGCGGTGATGGGGCTGGATCCCGGCATCCGCACCGGCGTGAAGGTGGCCGTGGTGGACAACACCGGCAAGCTGGTCGAGACCGCCACCGTCTACCCGCACGAACCGCGCCGCGACTGGGACGGCAGCCTGGCCACCCTGGGGCGCCTGGTGCAAAAGCACGGCGTGCAGCTCATCGCCATCGGCAACGGCACGGCCAGCCGCGAAACCGACAAGCTCGCCGCCGAGCTCATAAAGTTGATGCAAAAAACGGCCTCGGCGCAGACAGGACAAGCGCTGCCAGCTATTGAAAAAGTAGTGGTGAGCGAGGCCGGCGCCTCGGTCTACAGCGCCAGCGAATACGCCAGCCAGGAGATGCCCGACGTGGACGTAAGCCTGCGCGGCGCCGCCAGCATTGCCCGGCGCCTGCAGGATCCGCTGGCCGAGCTGGTGAAGATCGAGCCCAAGAGCATAGGCGTGGGCCAGTACCAGCACGACGTGAACCAGAGCGAGCTGGCGCGCACCCTGGGCGCGGTGGTGGAGGACTGCGTGAACTCCGTCGGCGTGGACTTGAACACGGCCAGCGTGCCGCTGTTGTCGCGCGTCTCGGGGCTGTCTGCCAGCGTCGCCAAATCGGTGGTGCGCTGGCGTGAACAGCATGGCGCGTTCCAAAGCCGCAAGCAGCTGATGGAGGTCAGCGGCCTGGGCGCCAAGACCTTCGAGCAGGCGGCCGGTTTCTTGCGCATCCGCGGCGGCGAGAACCCGCTGGACATGACCGGCGTGCACCCCGAAACCTACCCGGTGGTCGAGCAGATCATCGTCAGGACTGGCAAGAGCGTGCAGGAGCTGATGGGCCGCGCCGACACGCTCAAAGGCCTGAAACCCGAGCAGTTCGCCAGCGAGCGTTTCGGCGCCATCACCGTCAAGGACATCCTGGCCGAGCTGGAAAAACCCGGCCGCGACCCGCGCCCCGACTTCAAGGTGGCGCGCTTCAACGAGGGCGTGGAGGAGATATCCGACCTGAAGGAAGGCATGATCCTGGAGGGCACGGTGAGCAACGTGGCGCAGTTCGGCGCCTTCGTCGATCTGGGCGTGCACCAGGACGGCCTGGTGCACGTGAGCCAGCTGGCCAACAAGTTTGTGAATGACGCGCGCGAAGTCGTCAAGACCGGCCAGATCGTCAAGGTCAAGGTGCTGGAGGTGGACGTGGCGCGCGGGCGCATCAGCCTGACCATGAAGCTCGATGCGGCCCCCGCGCGCAGGGACGGCCCGCGCGAGAACCGGTACGAGGGTGCGGGCCGAGGCTACGCCCAGCCTGCGCGGCGCGGCAATGACGCGGCTGCGGCACCGTCGGCCATGGCCTCGGCCTTTGCCAAGCTGAAAGGGCGGTGATGAGCGTTCTGCGTTTGGCGTTGAGCATGGGGTATCCAGCCGTCCGCGCTCAACGCTCAACGCTTAACCTCCCCCAGACATACATAATCAGCGGGTCATAGCTTTACTGTCCTGCCACGCCCATGGAGCTTCAAGCCCTGCTCGCGCAGCCCGTCGTACTGCCCAGCCAGCCACGCGCCGTGGCCCTCTTGATGAGCGAGCTGGGGCAGGCCGAGCCCAGCCTGCGGCGCCTGAACCAGTTCTTTGGCACCGACCCGGCGCTGGCCGCTCGCCTGTTGCAAGAGGCCAACTCGCCCGCCTTTGGCGCCGAGGGGCGGATCAGCGGCATTCCCGAGGCGTTGGTTTTGCTGGCCCCGGCGCAGTTGCGCACGCTGGTGCGCTCGGCGCCGCTGGGGGCCAGCTCGCGCACGGTGCCGGGTGTGAACCTGCAGCAGTTCTGGCGCTACAGCCTGAACACGGCCAAGCTCGCGCGCTCGTTCGCCGGCCTGGTGCAGCAGAGCCAGATCGCGGCCTACACGGCGGGCCTGCTGCATGGCCTGGGGGAGCTGGCACTGCACCTGGCCGACCCCGAGCGCATGCAGTCCATCAATACCCTGATGGCGCCGCTGGATCCGCGCCGCGCCAAGCTGGAGCTGCGCCTGCTGGGCTACACCTACGCCCAGGTCAGTGCCGAGCTGGCCAGGCAGTGGCAGCTGCCCGAGGTGGTGGTCGATGCCTTGCGCTACCACAACGCACCGTTTGACAACAACGACAGCGAGCCCCTGGCCGGCGTGCTGCACCTGGCCGCCTGGCGCGCCCGGGCGCGTGCGGCTGGCCTGGGCGAGCGTGAGCTGGCCGTGTCATTCCCCGGCAAGGTGGGCATCACCCTGGGGCTGGACATGGACATGGTGCTGCAGCAAGACCCCATTGACTGGAAGGCGCGCCCGGACGCCGGGGACTACGTTTGAGCCGTTCCCCAAGCACAGGCTTGGCTTGGACTGATTGAGGCATTGAATTTCAACCACGAGGAGACTGGCATGAGCATGAAGAAAAGGCTGATGGTGTTGACAGCGGCTGCCGCATGGGCCCTGGGTGCACAGGCGCAATGCCTGAGTGACGCCGACGTGGGCGTGCTGGCATCGCACTATGCGTCCGGCACTCCCGCGCCGAACTTTCCCGCCCTGTCGGATGCCGACAGCGCCTGCACGCGCGCCAAGTTCAATGTGCTGCTGGCCGCCAAGTTCGGCAAGGTGGTGGGCTACAAGGCGGGCCTCACCAGCCTGGCGGTGCAAAAGCGCTTCAACACCGACAAGCCGGTCTGGGGCAAGCTCTACGAGGGCATGATCCTGACGAACGGCAGCACGGTGCCGGCGGCCTTCGGCGCGCGCCCGCTGTTCGAGGCCGACATGCTGGTGCGGGTGAAGAGCGCGGCCATCAACCAGGCACGCACGCCCTATGAGGCGCTGCAGAGCATCGACCAGGTGATCCCCTTCATCGAGCTGCCCGACCTCGTCGTGCAGGCGCCGGCGCAGCTCAATGGTGCCGGCTTGGCCGCCTTCAATGTGGGTGCGCGACTGGGCGTGGCGGGCGCGCCGATTGCCGTGCCGGCCACGCGCGGCGAGCGCTATGCGCTGCTGGATGCGCTCGAGCGCATGCAGGTGCAGCTCACCAACGACAAGGGCGAGCTGCTGGCCAGCGGCAAGGGCAGCGACATCCTGGGCCAGCCCCTGAATGCCGTGGTGTGGATTGCCCAGGCGCTGCAGCAGGAGGGCATCACACTGCAGCCGGGCGACCTGATCAGCCTGGGCTCGTTCTCGCCCCTGCTGCCGCCGCGCGCGGGGCTGGGCGTCACGGCCAGCTACCTGGGCCTGCCGGGGGCGCAGCCGGTGCAGGTGCGGTTCAAGTAACCCCAAGTCTGGATTTCGGGTTGCCGCCCCCATGGCCCTGATGCCATTGCCCCTGGTGAAGCGCCTGCGCGTGGCGGGTACATGCCCGTCATTGCGGCGAAAGCCGCAATCCAAGGGGCGCGCACTGGCCACGGTGCTGGATTCCGGCTTTCGCCGCAATGACGCGGTGGTTTCTGCGAAGGGCGCACTGCGTGATGTTGCCAATCAGGGAAAAGCGTGAATTCTTCCTTTGTATCCGGGCGCCACGCGCTCTCTGTTGGATAGCAAAAACAGCCCCCGCAAGGTCATTGCGGCGCATGCTCAGCCTGCGGGCGTTCACAATGCGGGCTGTACGGGTTTTTGCCTAGCTATCCAGTCTCTTGTGATTCAAATCCCACGCCTTTCCCTTGCTTCCTTCCTGGCGCTGCTGGCCGGGGTTTCGCTGGTCGGTTGTGCGCGCCTGCCCGAGGCCATGCCCGGGCTGGAGCGCAGCGTCCCGTTCACCCCCAACGACTTCGACAGCGCCAGCATGCACACGCGCCATGTGCTGGCCTCGCAGGCCAACACCTGCGAGGCCGCGCGGCGCGCCCTGCTCAGCCAGGGCTATCTGGTGAACACCGCCACGGCCGACACGGTTGCCGGGCGCAAGTATTACCAGCCGCAGCACGACGTGCATTACGAGGTCGAGATGCGCGTGGTTTGCGCGCCCGAAGGGCAGGGTGATGCCCGCACCTCGGCCTTCGCCAGTGCGCTGCAGGATCGTTACGTGATCAAGAAGGTGAACAATTCCGCCTCGCTGGGCGTGGGTGGGCTGGGCTCGGTGTCGCTGCCGGTCTCGGCCACCGACGACACCCTGGTCAAGGTCGGCAGCGAAACCATTTCCGACGCACAGTTCTACGAGCGCTTCTTCCAGCTTTTCGCGCGCTACGTCAGCCTGGCACCTGCCAGCACGGTGCCTGCAAAATTGCTCGAAGCAGCAAAGCCCGCACTGCCGCCGGCCCAGCCCAGCGCCGTAGCCTTGCCCGCGGCCAGCGGCGAACCATTGCCGCTGAATGAAAACGATGCCGTGCAGCGTGCCGACGCGGCAGTGCCCGACGTTCAAGCGCCCGACGCGTCGGCGCGCGTCGTCGAGCAGTGATTTAGCGGTCTTGAATCGTGCTGCCGGGGTGGTAGGGGGCTGGAGCGCCGGCATCTTGCCGGCATGCAAGGCGGCAAAGCGATGGCGGAGTCTCAAGCCCCCCACACGCCTATGGGCAGATTGCCAAAGCGTTCCTGGCGCTGCCAGATCTTCGCGTCCCAGGGCGTATCCGGGTCGCGGTTGAAGATCACCAGGTGCGCCTCGTCGGCGCCCACGCGTTGCGTGTAGTCTGCCGTCTGCTCCAGCCCCACGGCCAGCACGCTGTCCAGGCTGCCGCGCAGAATTTTCAGCTCCACCACCACGCGCTGCAGCGGGCCGTACATGCCTTGCTCAGGGTCGGTGGGCCATTCGATGAACAAATCGGTGCGCTTGCGCCCCAGGCCATACTCGCGGCTGATGCGCCCGCCGCCGTTGATGATGCGCTGCAGGAAGGCCTGCATCAGCAACTGTGGCCCGGCCTCCTTGTAGTCGAAGCCCTGGCTCCAGATGTCCGAATGCTCGCGGAAGAACTGCTGGAAGGCGGCCAGCAGCTTCGGCATATCCAGGCGGTGCGCGGGCGTCACGTACCAGCTTTGCTCCTGGTTGGCGATGTAGCTTTGCGTCACCCAGGTCAGCTCGCGTGGAATGACCTCTTGGTAGATGCGATTGCTGATCCGGATCGACGGGCGCACGGCAATCAGCCCCAGATCGGCCACGTACTGCACGTCGTCGGGCTTGACCTCGCCGGGGCGCAGCTCGTCCTTGCTGCCGATCAGCGCGCTGAGCACGCTGTGCACGCGCGGCTCGCGCAACTTGTCGCTGAGCTGATCCAGATGCGTGGCGCGCGAATAGATCAGGCGTTCGCGCGCGGCCAAGTAGTCGGCCAGCGTGATGGGCCGGCTGCGGTCGCGCGCGGCGCGGTTCTCCCATGTCACCTCATGCCCCAGGGCGTTCACCAGCCAGGGCTGGCCCTCGGTATCCAACCACAGCTCGGGGAAGATAGCCGCATCAAACTGCTGTCCCGTAGCCGTCTGGTGCTGCAGCCACAGCGCCTGCGTTTCTTCGCGTGTGAAGTTGCCCATGCGCAGCGACTTGGCCTTGATGTTGAAGGCGCTGCCCCCGGTGATGACCTGGGCGCCCTCTTGCTGCATGCGGTAGTCACGCACATCGCGCACCCCGCACAACACGATGGACTGCGGAAAATGCTCCGGCCGCTGCGCATAGCCGGCGCGGATCTGGCGTAACAGGGAGATGAGCGTGTCGCCCACCAGCGCGTCCACTTCATCCAAAAGCAGTACCGTGGGCTTGGCGCTCAGGCTAGCCCAGTGTGTAAGCAAGGCTGTGAGCTGGTCTTGGGGCGATTGCGACCGCCCCATATCCCGATACCACTGCTGCAGTTCAGGCATGTTCAGGTACAGCGCAATCGAACGTGCAATGGCATCGCATGCCGCTGGCATCCCCTGCGTCTCATCCCCGCGCGCCGCCTGGGCGCCTTCGATGTTGGCGTAGGCGCAGGCGTAGCGCCCGCCCTCATTCAACACCTTCATCATCGCCAGCAGCGTCGTCGTCTTGCCCGTCTGGCGCGGCGCGTGCAGCACAAAGTAGCGCTTGGTGGCGATCAGATGCTCGATCTCCTCCCAATCCAGGCGCGAGAGTGGATCGAGGTGGTAGTGATCCGCTGGGATGGTCGGGCCGGCGGTGTTGAAGAAGCGTTCCATAGCCGCCGGATTGTGCCGCAGTAGCGTTCAGCATGGCTGATTACTATCTATTTAATAGCTGTCGGCGCTTACCTTGAAATAGCTTAAGGACTATGCGGGTAAAAAAGCATGCTTGACTGGCAACGAGTCTCAGATGGCCTGTCTTACTCCCTCCCCCTCTGGGGGAGGGCAGGGGTGGGGGCCAGCGACGCTCGCGCGTCGATGCCGGCAAGATGCCGGCGCTCCAGCCCCCATCCCAACCTCGGTGCTGGCGGCGAGACGCCGCCGCTCTTCAGGCAGTCCAGTTCCGCACTGTCGGAACTGGAGCCGCAGCCTTCAGCCCCAAAGGGGGAAGGAGTCTGAGACAGCTTTCCGGATATTGGCGGATATTGGGGTCAGACACCCATTTCACTGCGGCGGATATTGGGGTCAGACACCCATTTCACTGCGGTGCGCAGCACCGCACCCTTCGGGCGAGCCGCAGGCTCGGTGAAATGGGGCTCTGACCCCAAAAACCGCCATGACGTACAATTATCAAATTCTTATACGTCTTTTGGAGGCTGCCATGCAGACCAAGCTGACACTGCGGCTGGACGAGCGCCTGATCGCACAGGCCAAGGCGCGGGCGCAACGCCAGGGCAAATCGCTTTCGCAAATGGTTGCCGACTATTTTGCGCAGTTCGATACGGCCGCCACATCCATCGCCATGCAGCACGAACTGCCGTTGCCCCCCTTGGTGGCGTCGCTGCAAGGCCAGCTCAGGCATGCGGCAGATCCGCTGGCGGATGACGGCAGGCAAGCCTATTACGATCATCTGCAAGCCAAGCACCAATGATGCAGGCGCTGTTCGATACCAATGTGGTGCTGGATGTGCTGCTCGACCGCAAACCGCATGTACAGGCATCCGCCCAGGCATTGGCGCTGGTGGAACGCGGCGAGGTGCAGGGCTTTTTGTGCGCCACCACTGTCACCACCCTGTTCTACTTGGCCAGCCGCACCCTGGGCACGCAGCGGGCACGCGCGCAAGTTGCCGTGCTGCTGCGCCTGTTTGGTGTGGCGCCCGTCACCCGCCTGACGCTGGCCGACGCGCTGGACAGCGGCTTTGCCG
The DNA here is from genome assembly GCA_018240985.1 of Pseudomonadota bacterium. GTDB lineage: Bacteria > Pseudomonadota > Gammaproteobacteria > Burkholderiales > Burkholderiaceae_C > Alicycliphilus. The sequence goes on along the minus strand of JAFEER010000051.1, from coordinate 581 downwards.
ACTATGAAGACGCCGTGCTGCATGAGGCCGCCCGGCACGCGGGCATGCACTGCATCGTCACCCGCAACGTGCGCGATTTTGCTGCAGCCCGACTGGTGGTATGGGAGCCCGCGGAGTTTCTGCAGGGCTGGGAGAAATTGGGGTCAGAGTCCAATTAATTCCTAGGCATTACGCTTGCTGGTCTTGCGTAGGTAGCTCTTTTTTTGATGTGGCTGGCCGGGATATGCGCCCGGCGGCGCACTCACTTTCTTTTGCTTCGCCAAAAGAAAGTAAGCAAAGAAAAGGCGACCCTACTGTCCGTGACCGGGTTTTTGGGGTCAGAGCCCCAATTCACCGAGCCTGCGGCTCGCCCGAAGGGTGCGGTGCTGCGCACCGCAGTGAAATGGGTGTCTGACCCCAATAACCCGGCAACCTGCGATGCTCGGACGCGGGGCGTGCCGCAGAACTCACTGCGCGCTGGCGCGCTTCGTTCAAACAACTGCGGCAAGTCAGTTCACAAAGCATGCGCGCTTCGACGCGCATGCCGCCCCGCGCCCTGCGCTTCTCGGCACGGCCAGAAGGGAACCCGCGACACGGGCCAT
>JAFEER010000050.1 GCA_018240985.1 Pseudomonadota bacterium | reverse complement strand
TTGGCCATCGCCGCCTCCTTCAGGCAGGGGCGGCCGGCGTCGCGCAGGCTGGCTGCATGCCAGATGAGCTGGCGCGCGGCCTCGATCTGCGTGGCGCAGTCGGCCAGGCGAAAGCCCACGGCCTGGTGGTTGAAGATGGGCTGGCCGAAGCTCTCGCGCTCCTTGGCGTACTGCAGCGCGGCCTCGAAGGCGCTGCGCGCCATGCCCACGCTTTGCGCGGCGATGCCGATGCGTCCGCCCTCCAGCGCGCCGAGCGCGATCTTGTAGCCCTCGCCCTCGGCGCCGATCAGGTTCTGTGCCGGGATGCGGCAGTTGTCGAAGTTGATCTGCGCCGTGTCGCTGCTGTGCTGGCCGAGCTTGTCCTCGAGCCGCGCCACCACGTAGCCGGGCGTGTTCGTCGGCACCAGGAAGGCGCTCATGCCACGCTTGCCGGCGCCCTTGTCGGTGACGGCGATGACGATGGCCAGCTGGCCGTTCTTGCCGCTGGTGATGAACTGCTTGACGCCGTTGATGACGTAGCCGTCGCCCTGTTTGACCGCCGTGGTGCGCAGCGCCGATGCGTCCGAACCCACATGCGGCTCGGTCAGGCAAAAGGCGCCTAGCATTTCGCCGCGCGCCAGCTTTGTTAACCAGTCACGCTGTTGCTGCGCATTGCCGTAGCGCAAGAGGATGGCGTTGACCGGGCAATTGGTCACGCTGATCGCGGTGCTGGTGCCGCCGTCGCCGGCGGCGATTTCTTCGAGCACCAGGGCCAGCGTGAGGTAATCCAGGCCGGCCCCGCCCAGCGACTCGGGCACGCAGATGCCATAGGCGCCCAATGCGGCCAGGCCCTGGTGCACGTCCTTCGGAAAGTGGTGCTCCTTGTCCCAGCGCGCGGCGTTGGGCCACAGCCGCTCTTGGGCAAAGTCGCGCACGGCGTCGCGGATCATTTCCTGGTCTTGGGTCAGCAACATGCTTGTGTTCCTTGTGTGTGTCTACCAATGCGTGGCCTGGCGGCCGTCGTGGTGCAGCAACCGGCCCTTGTCCTGCGGCGTGAGATTTGCCAGCACCTTGCGCATGTCGCGCACGCTGTGCTCCACCGTCAGGGGTGCAGCGGCGCCGCCCATGTCAGTCCGCACCCAGCCCGGATCGAGCAGCACCATGGTGGCCTGCGGATAGTCCGGCTGCGCCGCGGCCACGGCCATGTTGAGCGCGGCCTTGCTCGTGCGGTACAGCCAGCAGTCGCTGCCCGGCACGCTGCCGATCAGCGACATGCCCGTGGACAGGAAGGCGAACACGCCACGCGCATCGGCCACCAGCGGCGCCACCTGGGGCAGGGTCTGCATGCGCCGAGCACATTGGTGTGCATGACGGCGTCGAAGTCCTGCTGCGTCGGCGGCGCCAGCGCATCGGCGTGCAGCAGCATGCCGGCCACGTAGATCGCCACGTCGATCTTCTCGCCATCGAGCATCCAGGCCAGGCCGCTGACGCTGGCGGGCTGTGCCACGTCCACGGTGAGCGCCTGGGCGCCCAGGGCCTGCACGCGGGCGCGGCCGGCATCGCTGCGCACCGTGGCCAGCACGCGCCAGCCCTCCTGCGCGTACTGGCGCACGAACTCCAGGCCAATGCCGCGCGAGGCTCCAATCACCAGGACTGTGGACATGATTTTAATAAAAACGGCTGTTAACGCTTATGCGGCAAGCGCTAACAGCTATTGATAGATGAGTATTCGCTACGCCATCAGAGCAGCTCGATGGCCATCGCCGTGGCCTCGCCGCCGCCTATGCACAGCGTGGCCAGCCCCTTCTTCTTGCCGCGGCCCTTGAGCGCATGGATCAGCGTGACCAGGATGCGCGCGCCGCTGGCGCCGATGGGGTGGCCCAGCGCGCAGGCGCCGCCGTTGACGTTGACCTTGTCGTGCGGCACCTTGAGGTCATGCATCAGCGCCATGGGGACGACGGCGAAGGCCTCGTTGATCTCCCACAGATCCACGTCCTCCACCTTCCAGCCGGCCTTCTTCAGCGCCTTCTCGGTCGCGCCCACGGGGGCGGTGGAGAACCACTCGGGCGCCTGCGCGTGCATGGCATGGGCCACGATCTTCGCCAGCGGCTTGCAGCCCAGCTCCTTGGCTGTGGATGCGCGCATCAGCACCATGGCGGCGGCGCCGTCGTTGATGCTGGAGCTGGATGCGGCGGTGATGGTGCCGTCCTTCTTGAAGGCGGGCTTGAGGCTGGCGATCTTGTCCAGCCGGGCCTTGGCCGGGCCTTCGTCGATGCTCACCGTGACCTCGCCCTTGCGCGTCTTGAGGGTGACGGGCGCGATCTCGGCATCGAACGCGCCGCTCTTGGCCGCCTGCTGCGCGCGCGTCACGCTGGCGATGGCAAAGGCGTCCTGCTGCTCGCGCGTGAACTGGTATTTGGCGGCGCAGTCCTCGCCAAAGGTGCCCATGCTGCGGCCGGGCTCGTAGGCATCCTCCAGGCCGTCGAGCATCATGTGGTCGAACACCTTGTCGTGGCCCATGCGGTAGCCGCCGCGGCCCTTCTTCAGCAGGTAGGGCGCGCCCGTCATGCTCTCCATGCCGCCGGAGACCATGACGTCGCGGCTGCCGGCCACGAGCTGGTCGTGCGCGAGCATGGTGGCCTCCATGCCGGAGCCGCACATCTTGGACAGCGTGACGGCGCCGGCGCTTTGGGGCAGGCCGCCCTTGAAGCCGGCCTGGCGCGCGGGGGCCTGGCCCTGGCCGGCCATCAGGCAGTTGCCGAACAGCACCTCGTCCACCTGCTCGGGCTTGATGCCGGCGCGCTCGACGGCGGCGCGGATGGCGGCGCCGCCCAGGTCATGGGCGGCCAGATCGGCGAAGTCGCCCATGAAGGCACCCATGGGCGTGCGGGCGGCGCTGACGATGACGATGGGGTCTTGCTGTTGGCTCATGGGATATCTCCTTGGGGTTGAAGTGTGGGTAAGGTACAGCGAAAGCGCCGCGCCTCGTCGTACGGGAACACATCGTAGACATGCCCCGCCTGTATGCGCTCCTTGTGCGACTGCCAGAACTCTACGTCCAGCAGATCGGCATGGTGGCGCATGAAGGCCGCGCGCACGGCATCGTTGCCGAGCAGGAAGGGGCCGAAGGTTTCGGGGAACACATCGTGCGGGCGCACCGGCCACCAGACCTCGCCGGACAACTCATCCTCCTCGCAACGCGGCGGCGGCACGCGGCGGAAGTTGCAGTCGGTGAGGTATTCGATTTCGTCGTAGTCGTAGAACACCACCTTGCCGTTGCGCGTCATGCCAAAGTTCTTCCACAGCATGTCGCCGGGGAAGATGTTGGCCGCCACCAGATCCTTGATGGCGTTGCCGTATTCGAGCACGGCATGCTCCAGCGCGCTCGCCGCCTCGCTCTTGTCCAGGCCGGCGTCCAGGCATTCCTGCAGGTGGATGTTGAGCGGGATCATGCGCCGCTCGATGTACAGGTGGCTGATGATGACCTCTTGCTGGCCATCGCCATCGCGGTCGCTGATCTCCAGCTGGCTGGGAGCGTGCCTACGGATTTCCTCGATCAGCTCGTCGGAGAATCGGCTGCGCGGAAAGGCCACCAGGCTGTATTCCAGCGTGTCGGCCATGCGGCCCACGCGGTCGTGCTGCTTGACCAGCAGGTACTTGGCCTTCACCTGTTCGCGCGTGGTCTCCTTCGGCGCCGGGAAATGATCCTTGATGAGCTTGAACACATAGGGGAAGCTCGGCAGGTCGAACACCAGCATCACCATGCCCTTGATGCCCGGTGCGATGCGGAACTGGTCGCTGGAATAGCGCAGATGGTGCAGAAAGTCGCGATAGAACAGCGTCTTGCCCTGCTTGGCCAGACCCAGGGCGATGTAAAGCTCGGCCTTGCGTTTATGCGGCATCAGCGTCGCCAGATAGTGCACGTAGGCACTGGGGATTTCCATGTCCACCATGAAATAGGCCCGTGCAAAGCTGAACAGCATCTGCAGGTCATTTTCGCCAAACAGCGCAGCATCAATCACCAGTCCGCCCTGCTCGCCGTGCAGCAGCGGCAACGCAAACGGCAGTTCATTGAAGCCGTTGATCAGCTTGCCCACCACATAGGCGCCCTTGTTGCGGAAGAACAGGCTGGTCAGCACCTGGATCTGGAAGTTGCTGCGCAGCTTGGCGCTGCCGAGGCGCTGCTCCATGGCGCGCACCACGCAAGCCACGTCACGCTGCAGGTCTTCGAAGGGCCTTTGCAGCGCAAAATCCACCATCACGGCGCACACGACCGCGTTCAGGCCGTCTGGAGTCGGATAGTAGGCGCGGTAGGTCGGCTTGGCCGCCGGGTCTTCGCTTTCGATGTACTCGGTACTGACCGCTGGCCACACGAAGATGAAATCGTTGTGGAAATGCGTGCGGTGCAGGATCTTGGTGGTGACCGAGTTGAAGAAGGTCTCCGCCAGCTCGGGCCGCAGGTGATTCACCATTAGGCCGATGTAGTGCAGCTTGACCTGGTGCCATACGACCATGGGCAGCGAGCCGGCGTTGAACTCCTTGTCGAGCCGGCGCACGCATTCCTTGACGCGCAGGTCGTAGAACTCTATGCGCTCGCGCTGCGCACGCTGTTGGCCATGCCAGTCGGCCGTTTCGAATCGATGCTTGGCGCGTGCCGACTCGGCGCGGAACAGCCGGTAGTGCCGGTTGAAGCCATCGAGCATCGCCTTGGCGATGTCGAAGGCCTGCGGGGCGTCGAGTCGCTGGGGGAACATGACCGCGCCTGCAGGCTGTGTGTACCGTGGGTAGGCCTATTGGCGCTCGCGGCTGGTCACCAGCGCCACCGCCTCGCGGTACGCCTGGTCGAGCCCGGCCACGTCGGGCACCGTCATCTGCAGATTGGTGATCAGGCCGTTGTGCAGGCTGTAGCACCAGCCATGGACCTGCACCTTCTGGCCGCGCGCCCAGGCGTCCTGCATCACGGTGGAGTGCGCGATGTTGAGCACCTGCTCGATGGCGTTGAGCTCGCACAGCGCATCGTGCCGCCATGGCAAGTCCAGACCTTCAAGCAGGGCTGCGTGCTTGTCGCGCACGTCCTTCACATGGCGAATCCAGTTGTCCGCCAGGCCTATGCGCGCATCCTGCAGCGCCGCCAGCACACCGCCGCAGCCGTAGTGCCCCACGACCATCAGATGTTCCACCTTGAGCTGGTCTACCGCGTACTGGATGGTGGACAGGCAATTGAGGTCGGTTGGCACCACCACGTTGGCAATGTTGCGGTGCACGAAGACCTCACCTGGCTCCAGGCCCGTGATCTGGTTGGCGGGCACGCGGCTGTCAGAGCAACCAATCCACATGTAGCGCGGCTTTTGCTGCGCCAGCAGGCCGGTGAAGAAGCCAGGCCGGTCACGCTCCATTCGTTCGGCCCACTCGCGATTGTGGATGAACAGCTCATCGATGGAGGCTGTGGTCATATCGGCAGTCCTTTGCTACTTGCTATGAACTAAAGAGCGACGTCGATTGAACTGTCAGCAGGTTTCGGCGAACAGCTCGCGGCCGATCAGCATGCGGCGGATCTCGCTGGTGCCAGCACCGATTTCATACAGTTTCGCATCCCGCCACAGGCGGCCCAGCGGGTACTCGTTGATATAGCCGTTGCCGCCGTAGATCTGCACGCCCTCGCCGGCCATCCAGGTGGCCTTTTCAGCCGTCCACAGAATGACGCTGGCGCAGTCCTTGCGCACCTGGCGCACATGCTCTGCGCCCAGCATGTCCAGATTTTTGGCCACGGTATACGCAAACGAGCGCGCAGCCTGTAGCACCGTATACATGTCGGCCACCTTGCCCTGGATGAGCTGGAACTCGCCAATGCTCTGGCCGAACTGCTTGCGGTCATGGATGTAGGGCACGACGTTGTCCATCACCGCCTGCATGATGCCGAGTGGCCCACCCGTGAGCACTGCGCGCTCGTAATCGAGACCGCTCATCAGCACCTTGGCGCCGCCGTTGACCTGGCCGAGCACATTCTCTGCCGGCACTTCCACATCCTGGAACACCAGTTCACCGGTGTGGCTGCCGCGCATGCCGAGCTTGTCGAGCTTTTGCGCGATCGAGAAGCCCTTCATGCTCTTTTCGATCAAAAACGCGGTTACACCGCGCGCGCCCAGTTCGGGTTCGCTCTTGGCATAAACGACCAGCGTGTCAGCGTCGGGGCCGTTGGTGATCCACATCTTGCTGCCGTTGAGCAGGTAGTAGCCCCCCTTGTCCTCGGCCTTGAGCTTCATGCTGATGACGTCGGAACCGGCACCCGGCTCGCTCATCGCCAGCGCGCCCACATGCTCGCCGCTGATCAGCTTGGGTAGGTATTTGGCCTTCTGCGCTGCATTGCCGTTGCGGTTGATCTGGTTCACGCACAGGTTGCTGTGTGCACCATACGACAGGCCTACCGAGGCGCTGGCGCGCGAGATTTCTTCCATCGCCACCATGTGCGCCAGATAGCCCATGTTGGCGCCACCATACTGCTCAGATACGGTGATTCCGAGCACGCCCAAATCTCCCATCTTGCGCCACACATCCATCGGGAACTGATCCGTGCGGTCGACCTCGGCCGCCCGCGGGGCGATCTCGCTCTGCGCAAATTCGCGCACGGCATCGCGCAGCGCGTCGATGTCCTCGCCCAACTGGAAATTGAGGCCTGGCAACTGGGTGGCAACGCTCATCGGTGTTCTCCTGGAAAGAGGATGGATACGGCTTGGCTATGCCATGCCACCGCCCCGGCCAACAGCTGCGCCAAGGACAACAACATGACGTTTACGTAAACGTCAATTATGCCCAACTTTAGGAAGTTGGCGACTCTATTTTTGCAAGCAAGTCCCTGGCCTCACGTTCGTGCTCGCGTACCTCGTCCAGATTGGCCTGCAAGTCCCGCATCTGTGCCTCAAGCTGTTTGCGGTGCACGGCAAGCACATCCAGGAATTTGCGCAGCTGCACGCCGCTGTCGCGCGGGCTGTCATAGAGGTCGATGATCTCCTTCGCCTCGTTCAATGACAGGCCCAGGCGCTTGGCGCGCAGCGTGAGCTTCAGCCTTATGCGGTCGCGCCCGCTATAGACGCGATTGCGCCCGCCCGGGCCGGTGCGATCCGGCCTCAGCAGACCCATGTCTTCATAAAAACGCATCGCGCGGGTGGTCAGATCGAACTCCCGCGCAAGATCACTGATGGTGTAAGTGGGCATGGATTGACGTTGACGTGAACGTCAATACTACTGCAACTTGGTTGCGTGACTTGCGATGCCTTGTGCTTGCCCCACAAAGCAAATCGCCCCCCGACTCGTAGGAGTTGGGGGGCGGTTTGGGCTGTAAGAGCCTGACGATGACCTACTTTCACACGGGAACCCGCACTATCATCGGCGCGAAGTCGTTTCACTGTCCTGTTCGGGATGGGAAGGAGTGGGACCGACTTGCTATGGTCATCAGGCATAACTGG
>JAFEER010000004.1 GCA_018240985.1 Pseudomonadota bacterium | reverse complement strand
GCGCGTCGATGCCGGCAAGATGCCGGCGCTCCAGCCCCCATCCCAACCTCGGTGCTGGCGGCGAGACGCCGCCGCTCTTCAGGCAGTCCAGTTCCGCACTGGCGGAACTGGAGCCGCAGCCTTCAGCCCCAAAGGGGGAAGGGGTCTGAGGGCCTGAGACAGCTTGGCTAGCCCCAGCAAATTCAAGAGACATCCAATGAACACGAGCACCACCCAAGACCCCCTCGTCCTCTACGGCCAGACCTTTGCAAGCCGCCTGCTGCTGGGCACGGCACGCTACCCCTCGCCCACCGTGCTGGAGGCCGCCGTGCAGCGCGCCCGGCCCGCCATGGTCACGGCATCGCTGCGCCGCCAGGGCATCAACGCCACCAACGCCGGCAACAGCTTCTGGGAACTGCTGAAAAAACTGGCCGTACCGGTGCTGCCCAACACCGCCGGCTGCCACAGCGTGCAAGAGGCCGTGACCACGGCGCAGATGGCGCGCGAGGTGTTCGACACGGCCTGGATCAAGCTGGAGGTGATCGGCGACGACTACACCCTGCAGCCCGACACCCAGCAAACCGTGGAGGCTGCGGCCCTCCTCATCAAGGACGGCTTTCAGGTACTGCCCTACTGTACCGAAGACCTGGTGCAGTGCCAGCGCCTAGTCGACGTGGGCTGCCAGGCCGTCATGCCCTGGGCCGCACCCATAGGTACGGGGCGCGGGCCCATGAACCCCTATGCGCTGCAGCTGCTGCGCGAGCGCCTCTCTGTGCCGCTGCTGGTGGACGCGGGCCTGGGCCTGCCCTCGCACGCCGCCCAGGTCATGGAATGGGGCTTTGACGGCGTGCTGCTGAACACCGCCGTGGCCCTGTCGCAAAACCCCGTGGCCATGGCCGGTGCCTTTGCCGATGCCGTGTCCGCCGGCCGCGCCGCGCGCCTGGCTGGCGCCATGGAGCAGCACAGCGCCGCCCAGCCCAGCACGCCGGTGCTGGGCACGCCGTTCTGGCACCACGAAAAGGCCGACAAGGCACAGGCCTGAACATGAGCAACAACCAGCCCAACATCGCCGCGATGGAGCAGGCCATCCTGCAGCACCATGGCGCCGCCTACGCCAACTTTCCGGCCCAGCCCGTACCGGCGGCGCAATCCGACGAGGCCGTGTATCGCGCAGCATTCGCCGCCTGCAGCGCCCTGGGCTTCATCGCGCAGGACGCCCACTGCCTGGCGCGCGCCTGGGCCGCACAAACGCGGCGCGCAGGTGTTTTTGACGCCGCGCACTGGCCCGACGAGCCGCAGGACTTCGGCCTGCAGCCGCGCCCCCATGCCCAGCCCTTTGCCCCCTGCCCGCAGGCCCTGGGTCTGTATGCCGTGCTGCCCGACGCCGCCTGGGTGGGCCGCATGGCGCGCGCCGGCGTTCCCACGGTGCAGCTGCGCTACAAATCCGATGACGCCACGGCAATAGCGCGCGAGGTGCGGGCCGCCGTTGAGTCGGTGCAAGGCACGCCGGCGCTGCTGTTCATCAACGACCATTGGCGCGAGGCCATTGCGGCCGGTGCCTACGGTGCGCACCTGGGTCAGGAGGATCTGGATGCCCTCACCCCCGATGAGCTGCGCGCGCTGCGTGCCAGCGGCCTGCGCCTGGGCGTCAGCACCCATGGCTACGCGGAGATGCTGCGCGCCGACACCGCCAGCCCCAGCTACATCGCCATGGGCGCGGTGTTCCCGACCACGCTGAAGAAAATGGCCACGGTGCCCCAGGGGGTGGCACGCCTGGCGGCCTATGCCAGGCTCATGCGCGGCTACCCGCAGGTGGCTATCGGCGGCATTGGCCTGGCGCAGTTCAGCGAGGTGCGTGCGACCGGCGTGGGCTCGATTGCCGTCGTGCGTGCCTTGGTGAACGCCGCACAGCCCGAGCTTGCAGCCGCCGAGTTGATGGCCGCGCTGAGAAGTTGATCGTCATCCCGGCGAAGGCCGGGATCCAGTGCGCCTGCGCGACAAAAAGACTTGGCGTTCATCCTACGCCGCTACGACGTATTACCGGGTGAGTAACCATCCCCCGGCAAAGCCGGGGGCTTTCGTTATGTGAGCCGCTCAAAGCGGCTAAACGGGGTCGCTAACGCGGCCCCTCGGGTTGGTGCCGCCTACTGGCGGCTCGTTCATCTCCACAGGCCCAGCT
>JAFEER010000049.1 GCA_018240985.1 Pseudomonadota bacterium | reverse complement strand
GGCCGTAGCCCATGGAGCCGCAGGTGGTGGCCAGCTCGGTGCGCGGCGCGCGGTACCGGTAGAAGCGGTGCAGCCAGACGGAGTAGTTGCCGGCGCCATTGGTCACGATGGCGTTGGCGGGCAGGGTCTCGGCCAGGTGCAGCATGGCCTGGGTCAGATCCACGCCGTGGATCGCGGGGTTCACGGGGCGTGGCGCCGTGTAGGCGGCGAATGCCGCCCGCCCCTGTGCGGTCCAGTCGCTCCACGCCGGGGCCTGGGGCGCCTCGGCAGCGTTCAGCGCCTGCAGCAGCGCCGCTGCGTCGGCCTGAACGGCGATCTCGGGCTGATAGACCCGGCCCAGCTCGCGCGCATCGCGGTGGCAGTGGATGAGCCGCTGCTTCGGCTTCGGGACGTTCAGCAGCGTGTAGGCGTCGGTGGCGATGTCGCCCAGCCGCGTGCCTATGGCCAGGATCACGTCGGCCTCGGCCACCATCTGCCTGAGCGCCGGGCTCATGCCCAGGCTCAGATGGCCCACGTAGTGGGGGTCGTTGTTGTCCAGCAGGTCCTGGCGGCGAAACGAGCAGGCCACGGGCAGGTTCCATGCCTTAACAAAAGAACGCAGGCTGGCGCAGCCCTCGTCGGACCAATTGCTGCCGCCGACGATGACCAGCGGGCGCCGTGCCGTGCGCAGGGCCTGGGCAATGGCCGCCGTGGCCGCCTCGCTGACGGCGGGCGCCTGGACAGCGATCGGCGCGCAGTCGGGTGTGGTGGTCGGCTCGGTCAGCATGTCCTCGGGCAGCGACACGACCACCGGGCCGGGCCGGCCGGCCATGGCGGCGTTGAAGGCCTTGGCCATCAGCTCGGGCATGCGCTCGGGGTCGTCGATCTCCATGACCAGCTTGGCCATGCCGCCGAACATCTGCTGGTAGTCCACCTCCTGGAACGCATCGCGGCCCTTGTGGCCGCGGGCGATCTGGCCGACAAACAGAATCATCGGGGTGGAGTCCTGCTGCGCGATGTGCACTCCTATGCTGGCATGCGTGGCGCCGGGGCCGCGCGTGACCATGCAGATGCCGGGCCGGCCGGTCAGCTTGCCGTCGGCCTCGGCCATGTTGGCGGCCGCGCCCTCGTGCTTGGTGACGATGAGCTCGATGCTCTTTTCGTCGTACAGGGCATCCAGGACTTCGAGATAGCTTTCGCCCGGAACGCAGAAGACACGCTCGACGCCATGCGTGCGCAATGCCGCCACCAGGGCGCGCCCTGCGGTCCGGCTGGGGAATTTCGTGGAGTCACTCATGATGGACTGTCGGTTGTGAAAACAGTCCGCAAGCGTAGGCAGCGGCGGCGCCATGCGCTGCTGCGCCCGTACATACCAGCTATGCACGGCATGCACGGCGCAGGCCGCCGCGGGGCGTTAGCATGACAGTTTTCAGAATTTCAGCCATATCCGCCTCTAGGCCTTGCACAGCAAGCGCCAGCAGCTATAAAAAGATGAGAAACCTCCAATCCGCCCGTTGCCTGGACGACTTCCAGCCCATGGCCCGCGCCCGCCTGCCCCGGCAGCTCTACAGCTATATCACCAACGGCGCGGACGACGAGCAGTCGATGCGCTTCAACCGCGAGGCGTTCTCGCGCTGGGCGTTCACGCCGCGCATCCTGGAGGGCGTGGCGCAGCGCTCGCAGGCCATCTCGCTGTTCGGCCAGTCCTATGCCTCGCCGTTCGGCATCTCGCCGGTCGGGCTGGCGGCCATGTGGTGCTATCGCGGCGACATCGTGCTGGCCCAGGCGGCGCAGGAAAACAACCTGCCCGCGATCATGAGCGGCGCCTCGCTGATCCGCATGGAGGAGGTGGCCGCCGCCGCGCCCAACACCTGGTTCCAGGCCTACATACCGGGCGACGACGCGCGCATTGCCGAGCTGCTGCGCCGCATTGCCGCGGCCGGCTTCAAGACGCTGGTGGTCACCGTGGATCTGCCGGTGCAGGTCAATCCCGAGCGCTACGCCAAGAACGGCTTCTCGACACCGCTCAAGCCCAGCGCTCGGCTGGCCTGGGACGGCATCAGCCATCCGCGCTGGCTGCTGGGCACCTTCGGGCGCACGCTGCTCGCGCACGGCATGCCGCATTTCGAGAACTGGCGTGCCGAGCGCGGCGCGCCGATTCTGTCGGCCAACGTGCAGCGCGACATGGTCGCGCGCGACCATCTGTCCTGGGAGCATTTCAAGGTGGTGCGCCGCCTGTGGCAAGGCCCGTTGGTCGTCAAGGGCGTGATGCGCAAAGAAGACGCGCTGCGCGCACAGAACGCCGGGGCCGACGGCATCATCGTCAGCAACCACGGCGGCCGCCAGCTCGACGGCGCCCTATCCCCGCTGGACGTGCTGCCCGAGATCGTGGACGCGGCGCCGAATCTCACCGTGATGATGGACAGCGGCATACGCCGCGGCACGGATGTGCTCAAGGCCCTGGCCCTGGGCGCGCAATGCGTGTTCAACGGCCGCTCGTTCAACTTTGCCGCAACGGCGGCCGGAAGCGCCGGCGTGCGCCATGCCATCGGCATCCTGCGCACCGAGGTCGACCGCGACATGGCGCTGCTGGGCATCAACCGATTGGGCGACATCGACCGCAGCCTGCTGCGTCCCGCCCCCCGTTCCACTCCCTGATGGAAAAGCCATGACATCCAAGCACGACAACCTGATCAACGGCCAATGGACGGCCGGCAAGACCTACGCCCCCAACCTCAACCCCAGCCACCTGGCCGATGTGGTCGGCGAATACGCCCAGGGCGATGCCGCCGATGTGGAGGCCGCCGTAGCGGCAGCAACCGCTGCCTTCCCGGGCTGGTCCACCTCGGGCATCCAGGCGCGCTCCGATGCGCTGGACAAGATCGGCTCCGAAATCCTGGCGCGCAAGGAAGAGCTGGGCGAGCTGCTGGCGCGCGAGGAAGGCAAGGTGCGCGCCGAGGCGATAGGCGAGGTCATGCGCGCCGGGCAGATCTTCAAGTTCTTTGCCGGTGAATGCCTGCGCCTGAGCGGCGAGACGCTGCCTTCGGTGCGCCCCGGCATAGGCGTGGAGATCACGCGCGAGCCGATCGGCGTGGTGGGGCTGATTACGCCATGGAACTTCCCCATCGCCATTCCGGCCTGGAAGATCGCCCCGGCCCTGGCCTTTGGCAACTGCGTGGTCATCAAGCCCGCCGATCTGGTGCCGGGCAGCGCCTGGGCGCTGGCCGACATCATTCACCGCAGCGGCATCCCCGCCGGCGTGTTCAACCTGGTCATGGGCCAGGGCCGCGTGATTGGCGAGGCCCTGGTCAACCACCCCGGCGTGGCGGCGATCAGCTTTACCGGCTCTGTCGGCGTGGGCCGTGGCATTGCAGCCGCCTGCGTCGCCAATGGCAAGAAGGTCCAGCTGGAGATGGGCGGCAAGAACCCGCAGGTGGTGCTCGACGATGCGGACTTGAAGCAGGCCGTGGAGCTGTCGGCGCAAAGCTGCTTCTACTCCACGGGCCAGCGCTGCACGGCATCGAGCCGCATCATCGTCACCGACAAGATCTACCCCGCCTTCGTCGAAGCGCTGAAGGCCCGTGTCGAGGCCATCAAGGTCGGCGCCGCGCTGGCGCAAGGCACGGACATGGGGCCGGTGGTGAGCCAGGCGCAGCTGGAGCAGGACCTCTCTTATGTGGAGATCGGCAAGACCGAGGGCGCACAGTTGCTGACGGGCGGCTCACGCATCGCCTGCCACACGGGCAGCGGCCACGAGGGCTTCTTCATGGCTCCGGCACTGTTTGCCGATAGTGCCCCCACCATGCGCATCAACCGCGAGGAAATCTTCGGCCCCGTGGCCAGCGTGATCCGCGTGCAGGACTACGACGAAGCGCTGCACGTCGCCAACGACACCGAGTTCGGCCTGTCGGCCGGCATCGCCACCACCAGCCTGAAGTACGCCACGCACTTCAAGCGCCACAGCCAGGCCGGCATGGTCATGGTCAACCTGCCCACGGCCGGCGTGGACTACCACGTGCCGTTCGGTGGACGCAAGGGATCGAGCTATGGCCCGCGCGAGCAGGGGCGCTACGCACAGGAGTTCTACACCACGGTCAAGACGGCCTATACGCTGGCTTAAGCTGGCGAGCATGGCCGCACGCGCGAGAATTGCACTATGCCGCCTTTGAACTCCGATGATCTGGCTTGCTTTGCCTGTGTGGCCAACACCGGCAGCTTCTCGCGTGCGGCGCTGGAACTGGGCTCTGACCAATCCACGGTCAGCCGGCAGATTGCACGCCTGGAAACGGTGCTGGAAACCCGCCTGTTCAGCCGCAGTGGCCGGGGCGTCGTACTGACCGAGGCGGGCAACACCTTGCTCGGTTATGCGCAGCAGGTGGCCGCCACGATCTCGGAGGCCTGCGACGCAGTGCACACCTGCACGGCCCAAGGGCCGGCCAAGCTGGTGATAGCCGCTCAGCCCACCATCGCCACCACGGCCTTCGGCCTGATCGGCACCGCCCTCAAGCAACGCTTTCCTACCACCAAGCTGCGCTTCGTCGAAGGCCTGGCCGGCCCCATCCTGGGATGGCTGGCCACGGGCGAGGTGGATATGGCGCTGCTCTACTCCCCCGAGCAGCACAGCGGACTGAACCAGGATGTGCTGCTGGAGGAAGACCTGATGCTGGTGACGCCAGCCTCGTGGAGCTACATCGGCCCAACGTTTCCGGTCGGCAAGCTGGGCGAGGTGCCGATGATCCTGCCCAGCACCGAGCACGGCCTGCGCGTGCTGGCCGAAGCGCTGGCGGCGCGGGCCGGCACCCGGCTGAATATGGCGCTGGAATGCGATGCATCGAACACCGTCTCCATGCGCCTGGTCGAGGACGGCTGCGGGGCCACGCTGCTGCCGTTCGCGGCGGTCGCCGACCGCGTGGCGCAAGGCCGGCTGCATGCGGCACGGCTGGTCGAGCCGGTGGTGACCCGCAAGATTGCGCTGGCCATGGCGCGCAACCGGCCCGCCATGCCCGAACTGTTTGAAATCACGCAAACCCTGCGCAAGGAAGTGCGCGGCCTCGTCACGTCGGGGGCGTGGATAGGCGCGCGCCTGGCCTGATCAGAGCTTGGTGGCGCTTCTTGCCAGCAGCTTCCAGTCGCCGCCCTGCTTTTGCCACACCATCAGGATATGCAGATCGGTGGCGGTTTTCTTGCCATCGGCCACCGCCTGCTGCTCGCCCAGCCAATGGAAGCGCACGATGGCGTTGTTGCCGACCACGCGAATCGTCGGCTCGCGGTATGCCAGCGACAGAAAAGGCTTCTTGCCCGAGGTCGTGTTGGCCACGAAGGTGGCGCGATCTTCCACACGCGCGTCGGAGTGGCTATAGCTGAGTTCAGGCACCGTCAGCGCCGTCAAGGCGCTGGCATTGGCCGTCACCTGCGCACTGCGGAACTCCTCCAGCTTGGCGGCAACCGCTTCTTCGTCACCTGCCGCCAGCGCGGGCAATGCGAAAAGTGCGCCAAGTGCCAACGCCGACAGGTGACCATAGGTTCGAGACATCATGCTCATAGTTTCATCCTCAATGTGAACAGGCAGCCCCGGGAAGGGATGGCCATGGGGGGCTGGGCTCTTCGACCCAGAACGCCAGTGTGAGGATGAACACGCCTGTGCACATGGTTGCCGATGCATATCAGCCATGCATTTTTGTGCTGGCGGCTGGTTCAGCACTGTCTATGCCTTGAAAATTCGTTGCAGTTGGACTTGAATCCGCCAAGCGAAGAACCGTCCCTCCAGCTACAGTAAAATCACAAGGTTAACCGCCGTGGTGGGTGTTTCTGCGTTGGCCTGCGCTATAGGATATTGATTCGTAAGGAGCTTCAGGTTTCCTTGCAGCGCACGAGTCCGCGACTGGATCCCCTGACACCCACCACCTCAGACAAAGGCGAACGCGAGTTCGCCTTTTCTTTTGCAGTCGTTGAAAGATTCACCATGTTGGAATCCATCCGCAAGCACACCAAGTGGGTGATGGGCTTGCTGTTCTTGCTGATCATCCCCTCGTTCATCCTCGTCGGCATAGACAGAAACTACTTCAGCGGTGGCAGTCCGGTGGTTGCGCGTGTGGACGGCAAGGACATCACTCAGTCCGACTGGGATAACGCCCACCGGATGGAAAGCGATCGCATCCGTGCCCAGTCTCCGAACGTCGATGCCAAGCTGCTTGACACACCGCAGGCGCGATATGCCACTTTGGAACGCCTGGTGCGCGACCATGTGCTGAAGGCCGCAGCCCAAAAGATGCACCTGCTCACCAGCGACTCGCGTCTCGCACGCGAACTGCAAGGTGTTCCCCAGATTGCTGCCCTGAAGCGCCCCGACGGCTCCCTGGACGTCGAAGCCTACCGGGCCCTGGCTGGCTCACAAGGCCTCACGCCAGAAGGCCTGGAAGCGCGTATACGGCAAGACATTTCGGTCAACCAGGTCATGGGAAGCGTCATGGTCTCGGCATTTGCAGGCACGGCTGATTCCAAACTCGCGCTTGATGCGATCCTGCAGCGCCGCGAGATTCAGGTGGCGCGCTTCAACGCATCAGCCTTTGCGCCCAAGGTGACGGTCACCGAGGCCGACCTGGAAACCTATTACAAGGCCAATTCCGCCAAGTTCCAGCAAGCCGAGCAGGCCAGTATCGAATATGTGGTGTTGGATCTTGATGCGGTCAAGGC
This sequence comes from Pseudomonadota bacterium, assembly GCA_018240985.1. Taxonomy (GTDB): domain Bacteria; phylum Pseudomonadota; class Gammaproteobacteria; order Burkholderiales; family Burkholderiaceae_C; genus Alicycliphilus. The sequence continues at coordinate 66,221 of JAFEER010000049.1, read as the reverse complement.
GGGCATCTCCGTGAACGAGGACGATCTGCGCACCTACTACAAGGAAAACCTCAGCCGCCTTGCCGGCAAGGAAGAGCGCCGCGCCAGCCACATCCTGATCCAGGTAGCCAAGGATGCACCTGCCGCCGAACGTGAAAAGGCCAAGGCCAAGGCAGAGGAGCTGTTGGCGGAGCTGCGCAAGGCGCCCAGCCGCTTTGCCGAACTGGCGAAGAAGGAGTCACAAGACCCCGGGTCGGCGGCGTCCGGCGGAGATCTGGGTTTCTTTGGCCGTGATGCCATGGTCAAGCCCTTCGAGAATGCTGTGTTTGCGCTGAAGAAAGGGCAAATCAGCGACGTGGTGGACTCCGATTTTGGCTACCACATCATCATGCTCACCGACATCAAAACTCCGCCGCAGCCCAGTTTTGAAGAGCTTCGCCCCAAGCTGGAGGCCGAACTCAAGCAGCAGCAGGCACAGCGCAAGTTTGCCGAGGTGGCCGAAGTATTTTCCAATGCCGTCTATGAGCAGTCCGACAGCCTGCAGCCCGTGGCGGACAAGCTCAAGCTCAAGATTCACAGCGCCACTGGCGTCGCGCGCACACCGGCGCCCGGCGCCCAGGGCGTGCTGGCCAATCCACGCTTTTTAGAGGCGCTGTTCCAACCAGACTCCTTGCAGGACAAGCGCAATACCGAGGCCGTTGAAGTTTCCCCCAGCACCCTGGTTGCAGGCCGTGTCACAGCCTATCAGCCTGCAATGGCCTTGCCGCTGGACAAGGCGCGCGACCAAGTGCGTGCTCTGTACGTCGCCGACAAGGCGGCCGAACTTGCGCGCCAGGAAGGGCAGGCCAAGCTGACGGCTTGGAAGGCTGCTCCAGAAAGCGCAACAGGCCTGTCTGCACCAGTCACGGTGTCGCGTGACCGGATGCAGGAACAACCGCGCCCCGTGGTCGATAGCGCGCTGCATGCGCCCGTCGACAAACTGCCGTCCTGGGTGGGCGTGGATTTGGGGGGCCAAGGCTACGCTGTCGTCAAGGTCAACCGCATCGTCCCCCGTGAAGCCGTGGACGATGCCATGGCAAGCAGGGAACGCCAGCAATATCTGCAAGCCTGGGGTGCCGCCGAAGCACAGGCCTACTACGAGCTGCTCAAGCAGCGATTCAAGGTACAGATCAAGGCGCCACGTCCCACGGCGCAAAACGAATCACAAAACTGAGGAGTTTTCCGAAGATAGAAGCCAATCAGGCTATAATTTGCGGCTACGGTGGCTGTAGCTCAGTTGGTAGAGTCCAGGATTGTGATTCCTGTCGTCGTGGGTTCGAGTCCCATCAGCCACCCCAACCCTATTCAAGTCCTCGCTAAGTTGTTGATTTCATAAGAAAATCAATAACTTAGCGCAGCATATAAGCTGCTGTTGTTACACGGCCTGTTACACAACTCTGTGGTACAGGACCATGAAACAAATCGCAGAACACCTATACGCACGCGGGAAGTCTGGCAAGCTCTATTGCCGGGTTCGCGTACCCTCCAAGCTTCGGCCAGCCTACCCTCGCAAACCCGAAATCATTCGTGCGCTGGGTACGAGTGACCGCCGTGAAGGCAAAGCCCTTCTCATCACCGAACTGGCAGCTATCCAGCAAGAGTTCGCGCTTAAAGAGCGTGAGCTGGCTGTGAAAGCAGCCCAACGTGCCCAGCGCTCGGTTCGTCGACTCACCGCGCTGACCGACCAGCAAGTGCAGGCCATGGCCAGCAACTGGGTCCACCAGTCGCTGCTCACGGACGACCTGCAACGTAGCCATGGCCTTGACGACGAGGACTTCGAAAGTCTGAACGACCAGTTGCAGCAGCAGCGCAAGGAACTAGGCAGGCTGCTCGCCCAAGGCAAAGTCGAGCCCATCGTGCCCGCGATGCGCAGCTTTCTTCACCTGCTCGGTGCCGAGGTCGACCTCAATCCCGAACATGAACGGCAGGCGGCCTACAAGCTGCTAGAAGCCGTCGTACAGGCCCTTGACGTGCGAATCGACCGGCAAGCAGGCCGAGTCAAACCCAGTGCCACCATGGCACCGGGCATGAACATCACCGACCTGAAAAAATCCCTCAGCATTCACCAAGGGGCGACCTGGGCGGACGTTTTTGCCAAGTGGGTCAAGCACGTGGATGACCGGCCGAAGCCGACCGTGATTGCCGCTCAAACACCTTGGCGCGAGCTCGAGCGTCTAGTGCGGGCGGCTGGGGTCAAGTATCCAGGCCAGGTGACGAAGGAGTTGGTTAACGAGTTCGTTGAGGCCATGGCAGAGCGTGGACTGGCGACAGTGACCATCAATGAGCGCCTCGCGAAAGTGAAGGCTATCTACAAGGTGGCAGTCGGCAGGATGCTCCTTGAAGTGAATCCCGCACAGGATGTTCTCGGGCGGGGCAAGTCCGCGCGTGAAAAGCGCCGCAAGAAGCGTCTCCCTTTCGACCAGAGCGACCTGAACACCATCTTCGGCTGCTCTATCTACAACGGCGAGCACAAACGCTCCCAGGGAAGTTCGAAGGAGGCGTCATATTGGATTCCGCTGCTCATGTACTACACAGGTGCGCGGACCGAGGAGGTCGCAGGGCTGGCGCTCGAAGACCTCGCTTATGACGCCCTGGTGAATTGCTGGTATCTGAATCTCGTCGACAGGCCTGAGCCTGACGATGCAGAACTCTTCGACGACGAAGAAGACGACAATGAAGACGCGGTCAAGGCAGAAGCCCACGGCCGACTTCTGAAGAATGCGGCCTCCATTCGCCGCGTACCGGTAGCACAGGAGTTGTTGGACCTTGGCCTCTTGCGCTATGTCGAGTGGGTCAAATCCAAGGGAGCAAAAGCCCTTTTCCCGACTCTCAAGAAGGACTTCCACGGCAAGCTTTCCGGGAGTTTCTCGAAGTTTTTTGGGCGCCTGAAGAAAAAGCTTTCAATCGAAGACAAACGCAAGGTTCTCTACTCGTTCCGCCACACGCTCAAGGACACGCTTGAAGCCGCTGAAATGCCGTCCCGTTACCTAAAGCGGCTCATGGGGCACACCAGCGGCGATGGGGCTATCACGGACGGATACGGCAGCGACTTGCCATTTGATGTACTCGTTCGGCACTTCAAAGCGGTGAAGTTTCGACCGATTCCTGCGCTCCCCTGGGAGCCGGGCAAGGGGTACGTCGACTTCCCGCACCTTCGCGCGGGTAAGACGGCTGATAAGAGAGTGTCCAAGCCGAGACCATGAATCGGGAGGGACACCCCCCACTGGCCTCACTGGCGGTTTTCGCCGAGGTCGGCTACGTACTTACCCCAAAAACAGACTGCCCCAACGGCCAGAGTCGATGGGGCAGTCTGTATTTAAATGGTCCTAATCAGTAATCGTATCCGTGTCGTCGCCCCGATACCTGGCATTCGTAGATTTTCCGAGCATGTTCGAGCAGTTGAGGCCACTCGGCACGAAGGCGGTGTCGGCTCAGGTAGGGAATGAACGCTTCTAGCGGTTCGCCCTCGATTTGTCCCGCGCTAGCGCTCGGATAGACCCAAAACTTTTCTTCCGAAGCAATGACGTCTGCGACCGCGGACCAGTCCTCGGGCAAGGCCTCTGCAGCGTGCTCGACAAGCAGGCTGAACAACTCAATATTTGCCGTGGTTTGCACTTCTAGACGTGCACGCAAAAGTTGAATCTCCTGCCGCAGCTGCGTCTTTGCACAGATATGCGCGTCACCGAATGCTCCGACAACGTCGCCGCACCGTTGTCCGCTCGAATGGCTGTCAGGTGGTTCGGCTGCAATGTTGTGGGGCAGAGTCTTGAATTTACTCATCTGAATTCCGGTGGTTGGGATGTGTGAAATATCTCTTTCTTCCCAAACAAACGCAATGAAATTAAATTACAGCGCCGAGTGATTGACCGTCGCTATACGTCTCGTGCGAGAGCACGGAGGTATTGCATGAAAAACATTACGGTGCAGCTAACTGATGTGGTGGGAGCGTATGTCGCTTTGATGAAACAGCGCCGCCACCCGTCTTTGCTCAATATTCGCCTGGAGCTTGGCAGAGGAAGCTACAGCACGATTGCAGCTCATCTCGAGAGATTGAGCTTTGTTCGCAATGGTGAGAGATTCCAACGCACAAAAAAGAAGGGGCGACCAAAGTCGCCCCGAGATTCGTGATTCTTGATTAAGGGTGCCCCTAACTTTTGGTTGGGTTCACTTGCGGTGCAACCTTTCGTTGCACCGCTTTTTATTCGGAGTCAGGGGTGTAGAGGGATGCAAATTCCTTGGCCATCCGGGCATGCTCCTCCCGCAAATACTCTTCGTCAGGTTCTACATCGGCAGGTGTCCGGTCATCAAGGGCCACTGCATACCAAAAATCCCTGTAAGCCTCCATGAATAACTCAAAGCTGTCGCAAATCATGGGGCCGTAATAATCAGGGTCGCTACGGGCGCAATCTTCAAACGCGATGATGAAATAGTTCGGGTATTTGACGTGCGCCCATTTGGCAAGGTCCGTATTGGCCAAATTTTCGGAGGTCTGGCCGCTTTTGGGGCTAGGTTCAAAATTTCGAGGAACCAAAAGTGCCTCAATAAGTTCAACGTTATCGAACTTGCAATACTTCACCCGCTCGCGTTCTATTGAGTCGAAGATGCAAAGGTGCCCATCAATAACTTCTACGTTGTGGCAGTCGACGTCGTTAAAAAAAAGTGCTGTGAAATTGACCATGGTGTGTCCTTGAGGTTGAAAAGCAGCGCTACAGGTGGCTGCTTGTCATATAGGCAAGGGCACAAATGCCAAGCTCTAAAGCGTTAGGCCCATGTTTTTTGGTTTTAGACTGACAGCACTAGGCGGCCTATGTGGAGCATCAGGGTGTGCTAAGCGTGTCTTCGCCACTTCGAGCATGTGGACCGGAGGGATACTCCAAAATCCTTCAAATGTGGGTAGGTGGCGAGATGACGGTTCGTCACGAATCGAAAATGACCGCCGGCGAGGCGTTATGCGGCAGTTCTTTGATGGTGGCAATCGACGTGAGCGAAACCGAGGTCAGTATGACCCGAATTTTTCGGTCTGTGGCGTGCCGCTGGGCGGCGAACTGTCTAACGCTGACGCTTTGCCGCGCTTTCTTTCCGGTCTGACCATGAGGCCCGCCGCCTGGCAGACCTGCTCGAGCCTGGCAATGGCATCGACGCGTACTCGATTGGCCCTGGCTTGCAGGATGTCTAAGTCAGACATATCAGGCCGTAAGGTCGTGTTGAGCGACCGGCGGTGCGTGAGCTGGCTTCCTCTGGCGGTAGCGGCTTTGGCCTCGGTGAGTAGTTCATCGCAAGCCCTTAGAACCGCAGTCTCCGCCTCCATCAGCGCCGAACCAACGGTTTGGGACCATTGAGCTTGCCGCGCGGCAAGCTGCTCTTGTTCGAGTTCCCGGCGGACCTCTTCGCGCAAGGCCGACTTCAACGCTGCACGTTCCTGCTCTGTGCGCGCTATCTGCTCAGCTACCGTACGCCGGTAAGTTCCATGGGCTTCCAGCCATGCACGAATACCTTCAAGGTGCTCTAGCTTCAAGGTAAATGGCGCTTGAGGGCTGATGCTGATGCCATCTCGGCGCGTGCCAGGCTGAAGGTCGACGCCGCGAGGCACAGCATCAGGGTTGAGGTCGACCCGGAATGAGCCGACGTACCGGGTCATGGTCTTGCCAGTGGCTGGGTTGTACGGGTAGCAGTAGATGCTGGCCGTGGCTCGGCCAGGACGGGGCTGCGTAGGTATGTGGATGGTTGCTTTCATGGCGGTTGGACATGGAGTGATATCGTCTTCGAGGACTCGCATATACACGTGTAGTCACTGCGCTGCGCACTGCTTGCCTGCGCGCGCACCCATCCCTGGCGCAGCGCGCATACCGCTCAGTCGCTGCGCAGGGACATGCCTGTCTCGGTGTGCTCTGCCATGTCGGCCAGAAGCTTACGCAGCGGCTTACCACCGCTCTTTTGTTTGCGGACGTAGTAGAGCGTCGGCAGCTGGCGCGTGTTCGGAAAGCCCTTGAGCGGGTAGTAGCGACCGTCCCCGGAACGGCTCATCCCTTGAAGTGGCCTGTACCGAAACTCGTCGTGCGGGTAACAAACAGGGCACGGGTCATTACCGCGCAATTGCTGCCAGTCACGCCGCCAGTACGACACCAACTCCCCCACTTGGCGCCGGATACCCGCAAAGCCAGGCACTCGGTAGAGGCTGAACCAGTCCTGGTACAGGCCTGAGCGGTCGTAGTGGGCCGTGTGCAGATGCAGGCGCTTCTTCCAGCCGTCGAACGTAGTCGCTTCCCAGCGCCAGGTCAGGGTCGCCCGACTCCGTCCCCGCAGTGTGAGCAAGACCAGTTCGAACTCCCGGTAACGCAGGGTGTCGCGCCGGGCGTCGCACAGCCTTTCCAAGTGGTGGGCGGCGTGCTCGCCCTCGGTCACCAGCAGGGCAAAATCAATGTCCGCCTCCTCGTTGAGTCGGAGATGGAGCGTGGCGTTGGCCAGACCTTGGCTTCGTCGGCGGTAACGCTCATCCTTACCTCGGTTGAAACCGTAAACCTCAGCGAATTTGTTGACGAGCCTCTGCGCTTTGGCCAGAGGGACGGTACCAAGGGCGGCATGGCAGTAGCCTGCTGCGACTGCTTCCTGGATGCGTTGCAGATAGACAGTCTTGCCAAGCAGGACGGTCGGGTTGTATTTGCTGGGCCGGGGCATTGTTGCGACTCCATAAAGGTGATGCAACGTGTAGGCACTGGGCAGTAAGGGCTTCGTGCGACCGCCTGCGGCGAGCACACTAAAAAGGATTCCAAGGCAAAAACTGTGTCCCACAAAGTGCACATCGAAATCGCTATACAGATGCAGATTCGATGCTGGCAGAGGGCCTCTCACCCCCGACCGGCGCATCACTCGACTCCCATGGGGCGAGCGATGCTCCCCCAAGGAAATTTTCGGGGCACGAGGCCCCCACAGCTCAAATCTCTCACGAACCCCACCACCGGACTCTCAACCGGTGGTGGACTGCGGAAGCCGCGTGCATCTAACAGTGCTGGCGCGGCAAGCAACGGAGCGCGGGTGGTCGTATCCGACAAGCTGAAAAGCTTGAAGGCAGCGACCTCGTTTCGGAAAGGGAGACTGCAACTCCCGCCCGACGACTCCATTCCCAGGACTGGCCAAGGCCAGGATTGGGCGACGAGGGCACGCTGCACATGGGGGAGGCCGAATGGAAAGGCTGAAACCATGTGTGGCGCTCAAATCGAATCCGTGCATCGATGCACGGGCGGGGGCAGCTCGAGAGGGCTGTACCCGTGTCTGAACCGACACGCCTGAGGCGTTCCGAAAGGACGCAGGCCACCAGAGGGAGACTGGAAGGTGGTGGCCCCGAGGGTTGCATCGAAACGATGCAGCTCACGAGGGGTCGGCGAATAGCTTGGCGGTGAAGCACCCGGGCCGGAGGGCTCGTCAAGAACTGGTGCAACAGACTGACACAAAGGACGTATCGCCGCAGTGGCGGCGACAAGCAAGGCAGTGATGAAGGTTGATGCACGTAAGGGAGCCGTTACGGAATCCTGGGCCCCTGAAAACCTGTCCACGCCACAGCGCGATGGAGGGCAAGGCGGATGTTCCGCTAGGTATGCAGCAACTGGAGCTCGCGTTCGTTGTGTTCGCGCGATTTGAGAGAACTCGGGATGGTCTACAGCTCGTCGGCGTGAGAAACCGACTTTGAGCCATGACCGGGAGACTTGTTGAGTAGCCACAACGGGGCCGTTCGCGTAGCGACGGACCGGTGAGTGGAAGCCCCCCTGCAGACTTGCTGGATGTGGGATGGGTCGAAAGACGAGAGCAGGACGCTATCCGAGGCGTTGCTGTTTGTGAGAGATGACATCGCCGGGAGGCGTTGTCAGAGCTGAAGTCGAACCTGCCGCGCGGGGTGAGAGCCGCGCGGCGCTGGCAGGAGTGCCAGCCTTGGGGAGTACCGAATCGAGGAATCGGTAGACGTGATTCTTGATTTCTTGATTCAGCCCCCGGTCCTGCGGGACCGGGGTTTATTCAAGAGACGGGAAGCACGGGTGTTCGGCGAACTGTCTCAAGGCGCATTCGCGGGCACAGGAAGCCGGGCGTAGGGCCCGGCTTTCACTTAGGCATGCGATGGTCACTGGGAAAAGTCGCCGACGAGGTACGGAATCAACGGCGGGTTTTCCGGGTCCCCTTTGACCAGATGCCGACGGCTTATCTGAAGGTCGATGTCTTCGGGTACGGCATTGAACTCGTTGTCGATGATGATGAACTGCGTCTCGGCCAGCTCGCCTGCGGCGAGCTCATAAACTAAACGGAAGAACGCCGCAATAACCTCGGGGTTTTCGACCGAACTGACGTTCTTGGTCGGTGTATCAATGACTAGCACAGGAGGCAATCTAGCGTCGCCTGCTCGCGCGCAGACCCGATGCAAGGACAGCGCGTAGCAGGTCTTGAACAGCGCCATCATTCCACCGCTCCCAGCGTTGTCGAATGAAAGCACCACAAGGGCATCATCTGCGCCTAGAGGAATACGTGGATAGAAGGTGGCAGGGTCAATCTCCACACGATAGTTGGCTCTGACGTCCGGGAACTTGGCCCGCACCAAGCAGTCGAGAAAGAGTTCACCCAGCAACTCAACGTTCTTTCGGTCGTTGAACGCCGACTTCTTGGCGGTTTCGATTTTGACCCGCAGTTCGGCTTCGTCAATCTTCAAGGCCTCCGCCTGCGTCTGTTGCTCTTGAAGCACATCTGGCAACTTTCGATATCTCAGCATCGCATCAAGTCGTTGCTCCAAGGTGGCCACGGCACGCTCGTGCTGCAAAGCCTGAGAGAGAAACGCTGAGTCGTACTCCCTTAACCTAACTTCCAGCGAACGGTCCGCTTCGCTTCGTGCCGCCGCAATGTCGACGGTACGAAGATGAATGGCACGCTTTTGAGCACGCATGCGCGCCAAGGTTTCTTTCAGCTCGGCTTGCCGAGCGCGCAGGTCCTCGTTGACCACTGATTCGCCGAGAGCACCCACTGCATCGGTGATGTGCTCAGGCTGTCCACAAACCACACAGAGCCCAGCCTCGCGGGCTGGGAGGGCTTGGGTGCATCGTGGGCAAGACGAGAAATCCACGCCCCCTAGAACCATTCGTGCAGAGGCCGTTCGTTGAAAACGAACTGAAAGCATCTGAAGTTCGTTTGTGAGACGTTCAAGTTCCCCAATGCGGAGGTCGATGTCAGAGGATGCCTGCTCAAGCGCCATCTGTTCTTGAGCGAGGCGCCGCGCGTGGTCACGTAGCTCCTCCGCAGCATGCGGGGCAGGCGAACGTTGCTGCCGTATGGTCTGAGCTGCTGCGCGTGCCTGGTCGATTTCAGCTTTGGTCGATTCAATCTTCGCGTCATAGGCGTTGATATCGTCCAAACCAGTATCCACCAACGCCTTTGCAAGCGCCTGTGCACCAGACAACAATCCCAGGCGTTGTTCACGAACTTCCTGAAGTCGCGTTTCCAACTCAGCAACCTGTTCCGTGCGATAGCCGAGGACATATCGCAAAACATCTACGCTTTTCGCACGGATTGCGTAGTTGTCAGAATCGAGCCTGAAAAAGACATTGTCCATCCCCTCTTGGTCGAGATAGCAAAAGCGAAATAAGTCCCGGAAACTCAAACGCTCGAGCCGCTCCTCGGGCGTTCCTTTCCGCCTACGCACATAGGGGGGCTCCTCTTTCGCAAGATGGAAAAGAAGGTCCGACAACACGACGACGCCCAAATTGGGCAGAACTTCGTTAGTCCCTGTCCTCGCGGGGATGAGGACCTGCAGAGTTTCGTCGCCCTCCTGCCAGGCGGCCATAACCTGATTCGAGTCCTTGTCACGATGCAACGTTACTGGGACGTCGTTGATGGACATCTCCAAGGCAGCCGAAACCATTTCCGCCTGCAGAGCAGGCGTCCAAGCGTAGCTGCCGCCAAGGCAAAAGTCGATGAGCCGTCCAATGCTGGACTTCCCTGACCCGATAGGGCCGAAGAAGTAGACAACACCTTGGAGGTCGATTCGCTCAATCGACTTGTGGAGCGATAGGTGAAGCTTCTTTAGCGCAAGTCTCATATGGTGATTTCCTCGCCCCACTTCATGTCCGTCAGTTCAGGGAATGTGGCGTAAACGAAGTTTTTCAAATCAGACCCGCTGCGACTGCCAAAGCTCTTTGCCACCAGCTTCGCGCGAATAGCAAGGTCCTCAAGCGGCTCTTGGTCCGCAAGTGCAGTCGCCATGGCTATTCCCTCCGGCGTAGGCCAAAGTTGAACCGTCTTGCCCTTGACGTCAACGGCCACCAGCCCTCGGGCAGCCATCAGAGCGACCCACCGGCGATACCGGTGGTCCCACGGCCCGTATCGAAACCGAACCATCTTGCTTTCTATGGTCGTCCGCTCAAATTCGGCCACCTCCGCCTTGCCCGGGTCCTTACCCGCAGACGTCAGCGCGCGCTCAAGGCAATTGGGATAGCGCAGTAGAAAGTCCAGCTTCGCGAGCTTCGTGAGTCCCTCGACAGGCCGACCTTTATCGCCCGCGTGCGCAGCCATAAGAAGTAGCAGCCTTGCCATGTGCAGGTTGTCGTCTCGTTCGGTCGCTGCGAGCGCGCGGGCAAGTTCAAGCGCCATCTTGGGTCTCCTCTTCGAGTGGGGTTCCCCATGCGAACTTGCATTCTCCCGACAGCATGCCGGCGATGCCCATCAACGTGTCTTTTGGCTCGCGACACACGCGCTCGGGCTCCTCCTTCGCTAGGCTGTCCATCCGTTGCAAGATTTGCTTGTAAATCGCAAGACCACGCGTCTTCTCATCGGCATGGTCGAAGGCCAACGCCTCAATGTCCTTACACTCGACGAGCACGGTGCTGATGAGTTGATTTGCGATAGCATCAAAGCCGTCGGGCTCCAGTAGGGCACGTTCCATCAAACGCTGGTCGGCCGAGTCCATACGCATGCGCAGTGATTCAAACTGACTGCCTAGATAGGCATTTCGCATCTTCCGGTTGAGCACCTCGGCTCGACCCACCGTGGCACTAATATCTATTCCTGCGCCGCTGTTGACAAACCGAAAGGTTGGCTGCCGAACCCGTGCTATCAATTCGGCCGCCGACTCTGGGGTTATGCACTTACCTCGGACTGCTACATCTGGTCGTCCATTCGCAGCCAGATACGCAACAGCACCATCTATCCCGTCGACTCGCAACCTGCAAGCGGATTGGACAAGGCCTATCAGTTCGTCCCTGAGGCGGCAGCACGCAACCATTGTCAGCGTGGTGCAGCCGGGCAGCTTTGGGACGATGGAGGCGGCGAAGGTGTCGTCATAGCCGCGAAGGACCGGCCCCTGTAAAAAACTAAGTTTGCGTAGCACTTGGAAAAGTGCCCCAGCATCACCGCCGGTCTTGCCAACAAGGCGAACGAACGCTGCCTTGTAGGGCTCAGGCACCTCTGAGTAAGACGAGGCTTGGGAACAGCGTTGAGTGAGGCGACCAGGGCTCGCCGCAAGCGAGTCTGCCCGCTTTGCGGTTGGCCCCGGCACGTAGGGGGCAGCGTTGGAAACGAACTCGTAGCTGTCGATGGCAGCGCCATACATCTTCTCGAACGCACAGAATCGTGCAACAGAGTCGACAAGCGCATCGTCACTCCAACGCCACTCCGCATTCTCCCGGCTGTCTGTTTTGACTTGAACCGCCACATAGCGGCCAGCCGACAACTCCAGCAGGTAGTCCTCGTGATGCTCGCACCAAAGCGCTCGGATTGGACGCTCGCCCGTCAGGCTACGCGCGAGTATCCACACGCCGATGGCCCATTGATAACGAAACCTCTCTTGGGTCTCGTCTCCCCGGTCCGACGGTGCCGTTGCGAGCCCATCAGCCTGCTCTGGTAATCCGAGTGGCAGAGGTTCATTTTTCTTCCGAGCCATCGGCATCCCTCCCTGAAATTCGCCCAGCCGAGCGTCGCAAGCTCAACGTCATGAAGCGACCCATTCCGCCGACAGCGACTCCGCCTGTCTCAACACGGTCTCTGTCGCTTCCTCCTGCCGGTCCGGTGGGTACTTGTAGCGGCGCAGCAGCGTCTTCACCATCACCCGCAACTTCGCCCGAACCGTCTCGCGCACGGACCAGTCCACAGTGACTGACGCCCGCAGTTTCTGCGTCAGTTCGACCGCAATAGCCTTCAGCGTCTCGTCGCCCAGGTCGCGCACGGCCGCCTCGTTGGTTGCCAGTGCGTCGTAGAAGGCCATCTCGTCGCCGTTGAGCCCCAATTGCTCGCCGCGATGGGCGGCGGCGTGGAACTTTTTGGCCATCTCGATGAGCTCTTCGATGACCTGTGCCGTCTCGATGGCCCGATTCCGGTAGCGCTGCAAGCTCTGCTGAAGCAACTCGGAGAACTTGGCCTGCTGCACCACGTTGGTCTTGAAGCGCGAGCGAATGTCGTCCTTCAGCAGCCGCTCCAGCAGTTCCACCGCCAGGTTGCGCTCCTTCATGTGACGCACGTCCTCGAGGAACTCCTCTGACAAGATGCCAATGTCGGGGCGATTCAGGCCGGCCGCCTTGAAGATATCGACGACCTCGGCGCTGACCACCGCTTTGCTGATGATTTGCCGGAGCGCGTGCTCCTTCTGCTCGTCGCTGAGCTTCTTGCCCGAGGTTCCAAATTTGGTGAGTGCGGCCTTCACCGCCTGCAGGAAGGCGAGCTTGTCCCGGTGCGCCAGGGCCTCGTCCAGCGTGCAGCACAGCGCGAACGCCTTGCTAGCCGCCAGCACGGTGTCGGCAAAGCGCCTCTTGCCGTCCTCCAGGCCCAGCACATGGTTGGCCACGCCAGGCAGCAGCTGCCAGGCCTTGGTGCGGAACTCGGTGTAGTCGAAGCCGTGCAGCATGTCGTGCAGCACGTCCATCTTTTCCAGCAGCACGGACAGGGCGTCTTCTGCCGCGATGGTCGGCTTGCCTTTGCCCTTGGCCTGCGTGTAGTCCTTAAGCGCGGCCTTCAACTCATTGGCGATGCCGATGTAGTCCACCACTAGGCCGCCGGGCTTGTCCTTGAACACACGATTCACTCTCGCAATCGCCTGCATCAGGTTGTGGCCCTTCATTGGCTTGTCGACATACATCGTGTGCATGCAAGGGGCGTCGAAGCCCGTGAGCCACATGTCGCGGACGATTACGAGCTTGAAGGGGTCAGCCGGGTCCTTGTACCGGCGCTCCAGGCGCTTCTTGACGTCCTTGCTGTAGATGTGGGGCTTGAGCAGTGCTTTGTCCGAGGCCGAGCCGGTCATGATGACCTTGATGGCTCCCTTCTCGGGGTCCGGGTCGTGCCAGCTCGGGCGCAGGGCGACGATGGCGTCGTACAGGTGCACGCAGATTTCGCGGCTCATGGCCACCACCATGGCCTTGCCGTCCAGGCTGGCCAGGCGGTTCTCGAAGTGCTCGACCAAGTCGGCCGCTACCTTCTGGATGCGCGGCGGTGCGCCCACCAGTTTTTCCAGCGCGGCCCAGCGGCGCAGCTGCGCCGCCTTGGCGGTGTCGTCCTCTTCGTCCTCCGCCAACTCCTCCACCTCGTCGTCGAGCAGCGGCGCGTCGGCCTCCTGCAGCTCCAGACGGGCCAAGCGGCTCTCGTAGTAAATGGGCACCGTGGCGCCGTCCTTGACCGCCTGCTCGACGTCGTAGATGTGGACGTAGTCGCCGAACACAGCCCGGGTGTCCCGGTCCTCCAGGCTCACGGGTGTGCCGGTGAAGGCCACGAAGGTGGCATTCGGCAGACCGTCGCGCAGATGCTGGGCATAGCCATAGCGCACGTTGCGCAGTCCGCCGTAGTCGGCGGTTGGTTCCGCCGCCTGCAGAGCCATCGGCTCGTTCGCAGCCGAGGCTTTGCGGGCGTCCTTCAGCTGCTTCTGCAGCTTGGGCATGCTGGCCTGAAATCCGTACTGGCTGCGGTGGGCCTCGTCGCAGATGACGACGATGTTGTGCCGGTCGGAGAGCACGGGGAAGCTGTCCTCGTCCTCACCCGGCGTGAATTTCTGGATGGTTGTAAAGATAATTCCGCCCGACGGCCGGTTGGCCAGCAGCTCGCGCAGCTTGGGCCGCGTGTCGGCCTGCACCGGGGTCTCGCGCAGTAACTCGGCCGCGCCGGCGAAGACACCAAACAACTGGTTGTCCAAGTCGTTGCGGTCGGTCACCATCACCAGGGTCGGATTGCCCATCAGAGGGTGCTGCATCAGCTTGCCGCCCAGGCAGGTCATCTCGATGCTCTTGCCCGCGCCCTGGGTGTGCCACACCACACCGCCCTTGCCGCGACGGGATGCATCGGCCTTCGGGTTGGACGCCTCGAGCACGCTCTCGACCACCGCCCGCACGGCATGGAACTGGTGGTAGCCCGCCACTTTTTTGACCAGCGTGCCTTCGTCCTCAAACAGGATGAAGTGGCGCAGGTAGTCCAGCAACAGGTCGCGCTGGAACAGGCCGTGCACCAGCGTTTCCAGCTCCTTCATGGCGCCCAGCGGGTCCACGGTCACCCCGTCGATGGTGCGCCAGGCCATGAAGCGTTCCTGGTCGGCCGTCAGCGAGCCCACGCGCGCCTCGATGCCGTCGCTGATGACCAGCAGGGCGTTGCTCTGGAACAGGTCCGGAATGTCTTCTTTGTAGGCCTGCAGTTGGTTGAACGCCGCCCACAGGTCGGCGTTCTCGTCGCCGGGGTTCTTGAGCTCGACCACCACCATGGGCAGGCCGTTCAAAAACAGCACGACGTCCGGCCGCCGGGTCAGCTTCGGCCCCTGGATACTGAACTGGTTGAGCGCTAGCCAGTCGTTGCGCGCAGTGTCGGTCCAGTCCACCAGCTTGACCCGGTCGCCGCGGGTCTCGCCGTCCTTCTGGTACTGGACGGGCACTCCCTCCACCAGCCAGCGGTGCATCTGGCGGTTGGCCTGTACTTGGCCAGGGATATTGGGGTTCAGCACCATGCGGCAGGCTTCGTCCTGCGCGCCGGCCGGGATGTGCGGATTCAGGCGACGGATGGCGTCGTGCAGGCGGTGCCGCAGCGCCACCTCGCGGTAGGTGTCCCGCTCGGTGCCCGGCGTCTTGGTATCGGGCGGCGACACATCCGGCCCATGACCGACCTCCCAGCCCAGCGCCGCCAGCCATTCGAGCGTGGCTTGTTCGACCTGGTCTTCAGTCACACCCTTCATGCAGAGTCCCCCTGGGCCGCTGACGTGCCCTTAGCTATGCGCCTCTGTTGGTAGTTCTTGGTCTCAAACAAGAAGTCGGCCAGCGTCACGGCCGTATAAACAGCCAGCTTGGCGTGGTGCCGGCTCGGGCGATACGACAGCGCATGCGCGTCACCCATCTTGTTTCTGATACTGGCCAGACCTCCAACAACACTGACAAGACCGGAAAGAATTTGCCGGAGGGAGTCCGATATGTCCTTTCGGTCCGGCTCCAGGTTCAGTTGCTTCTGCACACGCTTGTAGAGCGCCTGAAGGTTGCCGTCGTACTCAGGTGCGGACGAGTCGAGGTCCTTCGCGATGCCGACCAGTACGCTCTCCACCAGGGAGCGCGCGTTGGTAATGGCTCCTGTGTAGTCGCCTGCGGCCAGCTTTTCCTCGCACTTTCGAGTGTTCTCGTCGATGGCCAACTGGGTCAGCTCATGCGACACGACGGCGGGTGCGGTGAGCTTGACGCTGGCAACGCCCAGCTCCCGAATCTTGAAGGCCAGTCCGTCCTGTACGACCTCGTAGCAGTCGTACTTCAGCTGCTCGTTCACCTTGGCGACCATGGCATCAGCCGGCATGCCCGCCTTCAGATAAGCCCTGGGGTCAAGCGCTTCGAGAACCGCGCGCTTCAGCCCATCGTGCCCGTTCAGCTCGCGGAGCTTGTCCTGGGCATAAATGCGTCGTGTGGGAAAGCCACCGCCGCTGGGATAGACGTCCCGCGCTCCGAATTGGTTGAAGAACTTCACCAGTTGAGAACCACTCCGGTACGGTGCGCCGTCGAGGTCGCCGGCAATCAATTTGCCCAAGAAATCGATGGAGTACTCGGAGACTTTCATGATGTCGTGCGTCCCCTACGCGGCCACCGCATCGGCTGCTTCCTGTGCATCCGGCAGGCGAAGCTTCCCGGAGATGAGTCGGGGCAGCAAGGTGTCCCGAAGGTCGGCCAACGCCCGAGCCTGCCGCTCATTCGCAGTCACACGGCTGAACACCGCTGTTGCGAAGTCATGGAACCTGCTGACCACCTCTGCCGATGGCAAGAGGGCCGGAATCGGCCGGAACGCCTTCTTGCTGATTTCCATGAACGTCGAGCCGTTCGCACGGCCCTTGATGGTGTCCATGTTCAGTTGGCACCAGAAGTACAGGTATACCGGCGGCAGGCGGCCGCCGGGCGGCATCGCGATGTAGCCCTGGTTGATGGCGACTGGAACCTGCGAAAGGCTGAAGTAGCCAATTGGTGCGCGCGACGACATGAGCAGGGTGCCGACCGGTAGCTGCCCCGAAGAAATCTTGGCCAGGCCGGCGTCGCTCACCTTTCGCTCGGTATCCAGCAACACGGGGGCCGTCGCGCCGGAGAGGTCCTTCGGCGAGGTCCAGTTGTGGACAGCGGGTTCCCAGAAGGCCGCGTTTTTTGTGTCCGGTGTTGAGCCGCCAACGGTCTCGACCAAGTCGCCGATGGGTTGAACCGTCCAGCCCTTCGGCACGGGCCCTAGTTCCGAATCCGCGAACTCCGCAGGAAACAGCTCAGCCGTGGCCGCATCCATGCCCTCGGGCTCGCGGCCTTCGCCCTTGGCGCGCACCGGGTCGAAGTCGATGAACCAACTCTGGAACAGGGCTTGGGCGATGGATTCGAGGGTGGCGTTAGATTGGCGCAGGAGTCGTAAGCGCCCGTCGATTGCTTCCCCGAGCTCCGCGATTGATTCCTGCACAGTCCCTGGCGGTACAAGCACGGGCAAGGACAGGATGGCATCGGTGTTCAGTCGGCCGGTGCCATGTCCCGCCGAGTCGACGCGCTCGTGCAACCTGTCATGGTTTCCTACCAAAAGGTAGGGTAGGAAGCGAGAGTGCAAGTCACCTTTGGGGAGAACGGCCTTCACATCTTGATTGAAGGCCGACGGCCGCATCACCCGACATATCGGAACTCGCTTGTGCAGAGTCATGCCCCTAGCCAGCAGTAGAACTGTCCCGGGTGGAACCAAGCGTGAGGCGGCTGCGACACCAGCATCTGTCAGGTGGTCTTCGGCGTCTTCAATCCAGAAGTCGCCCATGTCTTTGGCAGAAACCCAAGGGGTTGTGCCTCCCCAATATGCTGAGTTCGCCTTCGAGGGTGTGCTGCCAGAAAGCAGGGTGACGAAGTCCCCAAGCGGCCTAAGCTCAGACTGCATACCCCAGGCCCCCCAGCTTCTCCCGAATCACCGCATCCAGCTCGACACCCTTGGCCATCTGCTCCGCCAGCTGCGCCGCCAAGCGCTCCATCTTTTCGCCGAAAGCCTCGTCGTCATCGTCCGTGGCCTCGGCACCCACGTAGCGGCCCGGCGTCAGCACATGACCGTGCTCGGCAATCTCGGCTAGCTTCACGGCACGGCAGAAGCCGGGCACGTCCGCATACGGCTCGTCTGAGCCAGCTTCACCGCTCTGGCGCCAACGGTGCACGGTGGTGGCAATGCGCTGGACGTCTTCATCATCGAACACCCGGGTCACGCGCGTATCCATGCGCCCGAGCTTGCGGGCGTCGATGAACAGCACTTCACCGCGCCGGTCGCGCCCACCCTTGCTCTTGTCCTTGGCCAGGAACCAGAGGCAAGCCGGAATCTGCGTGTTGAAAAAAAGCTGCGGCGGCAGGGCGACCATCACTTCGACCACGTCCGCCTCGACCATTGCGCGGCGAATCTCACCCTCGCTGTTCTGGTTGGACGACATGCTGCCGTTGGCCAGCACCACGCCTGCCTGCCCGCGCGGCCCCAGGTGGTGCAGGATGTGCTGCAGCCAGGCGTAGTTCGCGTTGCCCACAGGCGGCGTGCCATGCACCCAGCGCTTGTCGTCCAGCAGTCGGTCGCCGCCCCAGTCGCTGATGTTGAACGGTGGGTTGGCCAGCACGTAGTCGGCCTTTAGGTCCGGGTGCTGGTCGCGGTGGAAGGTGTCGGCCGGCTCCTTGCCGAGGTTGAAGTCCATGCCCCGGATGGCCAGGTTCATGGCCACCAGGCGCCACGTGGTTGGGTTGGCCTCCTGCCCGTAGATGGAGATGTCGCCGAACTTGCCCCCGTGGCTTTCGATGAACTTCTCGCTCTGCACGAACATGCCACCCGAGCCGCAGCAGGGGTCGTACACCTTGCCCTTGTGCGGAGCCAGCACCTCCACCAGCACCTTCACGACGCTGGCAGGCGTGTAGAACTGACCGCCCTTTTTGCCTTCGGCGTTGGCGAACTGTCCGAGGAAGTACTCGTACACCTCGCCGAGCAGGTCCTTGGCGTGGTGGCCCTCGCTCGACGTGAAGCCGATGGTGGAGATGAGGTCGATGAGTTCGCCTAGCTTCCCGGGCTCGAGCTGGGCGCGGCCAAAGCGCTTGTCGAGGATGCCCTTCAGGCGCGGGTTGTCGGCCTCGATGGCATCAAGCGCTCCGTCGATGCGGGTGCCGATATCGGCCTGCTTGGCGTTGGCGCGGATGGTCTCCCAGCGTGCGGGCCCTGGAACCCAGAAGCAGTTGACCATCGTGTAGTAGTCGCGCTCCTCAGTGGCCAGGGCGCGGTCTTCAGCGTCCGGCAGGTAGAGGTCGTGCGACGCGTTCGCAAACGCGGCTTCGAGCTCAGCGCGGCGCTCGTCGAACGCGTCGCTGATGTACTTCAAAAAAATCAGGCCCAGGACGATGTGCTTGTACTCGGCCGCGTCCATGCTGGAGCGCAGCTTGTCAGCGGCGGCCCAGAGGGTCTTCTTCAGGTCTTGGTTCATCGTTCTCCCTATCCCTTGCCTGCGCGGTCAGCGCTGGCCAATCTTGTTTTTGCCCACCGAGGCGGCCGGCGACGGCGCATGCCCATGGGCGCGGCAGTACTCAAGCACCATCACTTCGAGCATCGAGGCCAGGCTTCGTCGCTCGGCCTCGGCGGCCGACGCCAAGGCTGCCTTGATATCCGGCGGCACACGAACACTGATGACTTCGGTCTTGGTGATAGTCATGGTGGTTCTCCTTGCAAACCGCTAGCGTTTTGCAAAGCCTAACCGATAACGCTCCAAACGCAACGCGGCACCACGTCGTTCCGTGGTGAAGCAGCCTGGGCCCAGGGGAGGAGCACCAAATTTTGGTTTGGGGTTGGGGAGGGCGCTGGCCCGGACAGAGTCTCTCCCTGTCAGGCTTCGCCACCCCGCGCATATGTACGGACGGACTTGGAACACTTGCGACTCATCCTGCACGCTTGCAGTACCTACTAACGCTGGTACGGCTGATGCCGAGGGCCTTGGCAATCTCCGCCAGGCTGCGCCCCTCCGCTTTAAGCGCTTGCGCCGCCTGCGCCTTGTCGATACTAGCCTGCAGGTAGGCCGTGCGGCAGAGACTGCCCCTAGCCCTCCGTTCTGCCTCCTTTCGTGCTCGGTCGCGCTCTCGAGCTTCGTCGGCCGAAAGGATGGCCTTCATGTGCGGCATCTCGGAGGAAGTGATGCCGAGCCAGTCAACGAGCGTGCTGTTCTTGAATCGGTATCGGGGGTCGACCGGCTGTCCTTGGAATTCGACGGTCTCTCCCCTGGATGACGCTTCTAGACGTCGCTGGATGGAGGAGATGCAGGACATCATCTCTTGTGGCGACCAGCTCGGCGCGAATTCATTGGCGAGTTCTCGTACCTCGGCACGGAATCGGGGTGTGACCAGCGCCGATGAGAGGAAACAAGCACCGAGGAACACGAACAAATTCCGCTGGCCGCTAGGCAGGCCAGCGGCACCGTGACGCAGCTCGGCCAGTTTACGGAGGTCGGTTAGTCGAGCCCATGCCAACTCTGACGGGATGATGCGCCGTGCGGATGAGAGGCGACCCGGCTCGACTAGCTGAAGCCGCTTGGTGGGCTTGTCGCTTTTCGCGGGCTTCGGACGGAGGCGTTTGTCAACCTCCGTACGCTCAATGATTTCGGCGCGGTGCTGCGCCAACTCTTGCCTGGTCAGCGGCAGTACGTCATCAAAAAAGCTGTCGAAAGGGTATACAGCCACGCCTTCAGGTCCGATGGCGCTTCCGAAAGTCGGCAGTCGCTGGAGATGAACGACCCGGACGACGTCGCCACTTCTGCTGTTGACGGAGCCGACGAGACGCAGCACGCGCGAGGCATCGAGCGCTCTCAAGTCCGCACCCATTGGCAGCAATCGCCGTCCGAGCTCTGCTTGGAGTGCTTGCCAGCGGGGCAAGGCACTTGGAGGGATTGGCCGCTCCAGTAGCCATTTAGCCTGTAGGCCCCGGCCTGAGTACACAACGATGCTGGGCGGGGGAAGTTGTTCGTCGTCGCACTGGCGCAGCAGCCTGTCCGTGAGCGCTTCTGCCGGCTTGCCGTAAAGCGCGTCAAGCTTGTAAGTGTCCAAGTCCACGTAGCAAGACGTCAGCCGGCTACAGTTAACCACCTGCCGGTTTGGCCGAAAAAACTCGTTTTGCGCAATGTACAGGTCTGTGCCTCCTGGACACTGCTGCCGCAAAACGGTCGGCAGGTCTTTCAGCCGGACTGACAGCTGTCGCGGTTTACCGCCAGGACGCAGAAGTGCGGTGAAGCCGAAGCGCTCGGCGTCGTGATAGAGAAGCGGTTCATTGACCGCTACATCGAATGGCTCCTCATACGCGAGCGCGAGTTGTCTTTGTGCCATCTGGGCCTCCCGAACGGGAGCCCCAAGGGCTTGAGTCAGTTGCTATACGTCTCACTGGTACTCCCACGCGCCCTACATCCATCTGCCGCCAAGCTTTCAGGATGTGGGGCGTTGTCTTTGCAGCCCACCCCGCGTGGTCTGCTTGGGACGTGTAGCGATGGCATGAACAAAAAGCCGACGCTGAAGTCGGTCCTTGGAGCAGCCAGCGTCTGAGCTTTGGCCCGTGATGGTTATGCCCATCTCGTCGGGTCCGAAGGTCTCAGGGCCTAAGTTCTAGGTCATCAATGCGGGGGGGGCGTGGACCGCTGTGCTTGAGTGGCTGAATCGGTTGCCTGGGGAGTAGGAGAACGGGCTTCGTTCGATTAGAATTTCCCCGGCGAAGTGGTCCAATTTGCTACACTGGACGTTCGCTTCGGCTGTGTAACAGCTCAAGCTAAGTGCTTGATTTGAAAAGGATTTGTGTGGTGGCTAGTGGTTTCCCATCAGCCACCCCAAAAAATGCCAATAAAAACAAGGACCTTCGGGTTCTTGTTTCGTTTCAGGGGCACGCCTGGGGCGAAGCGGTAATCGCTGACTGCTGTTCTGGTGCCATAGTCGCCTGATCGGTCTTCCAGACTTCGGCGGGTCTTTGCTGCCTCGGAGCAACTCGACTTACTCATGCATCGCGTCGACCTAGCCGCGCGCCAATCCTGTGTTCAACCGCAATCGCTGCTAGCCCGGGTCTTTCGTGAAGAAGGGGTCGGCAGCCTCGTGCCGAGGCGCGTTGCCATAGGTATCTCACCCCCTATGCCAACCGAGACTGCCGATGCCAAAGTGTACGAAGAAGAAGCTGGACTTTGGACGACTGGGCCGTCGCGTCATCGAGGTGGACTTCGAGGGCGGCGATCTGAGCAGCGAGGCCGGCGTACTGTTGCTGCGGCGCATGGATCAGCGCCTGGGCCTGTGCGCCTCGGCCGCTCGCGCACTGGGCGATGAGCGCCAGCATGGCAAGGTGCGCCACAGCCTGGCCAGCATGCTGGCACAGCGCGTGTACGGGCTGTGCCAGGGCTGGTCCGACGTCTGCGACCATAACGCGCTGCGTGCAGACTTGGCAATGCAGACAGCCGTTGGCCGCGATGAAGCGTTGGCCAGTGCGCCCACGCTGAGCCGCCTGGAGACGGCGGCCACACCCGCGCAGGCCTGGGCACTGCATGGCGTGCTGCTCGATCAGTTCATCGCCAGCCGGCGTGCTGGCCCTGCTCCGCGCGAGCTGGTGCTGGACGTGGACGCCACGCACGTGCCGCTGCACGGCCAGCAAGAACGCGGCTTCTTCCACGGCTACTACGACAACTACTGCTACCTGCCCCTGTACGTGTTCTGCGGGCAAGACCTGCTGGCATGCGTGCTGCGCCCCAGCGACCGCGACCCGGCCAGCGTGGTCACGGCGCTGCTCAAGCGGCTGATCGATGTGCTGCGCCTGGCCTGGCCGAAGGTGCGCATCGTCGTGCGCGGCGACAGCGGGTTCTGCCGACCGCGCGTGCTGCGCCGGCTGGACGGCTGGGGCGTGCACTACGTGATCGGCCTGCAGAAGAACGCTCGGTTGCTGCGCCAGTGCGAACTGGCCGAGTTGGCGCTGGCCGATCAGTATCGGGACCGCGGCACCAAGCAGCGCATGTACGGCAGCTTCGAGTACGCCGCCGACAGTTGGGACAGGCCCCGGCGCGTGATCGCACGGCTGGAGCACGGCCCACAGGGGGCCAACCCGCGCTTCATCGTCACCAGCCTGGCCGGCCAGGACAGGCGCCTGTACGAGCAGCGTTACTGCGCTCGTGGCGAGGCAGAGAACCGCATCAAGGAGGCGCAGTTGGACCTGTTCGGGCGGCGCGCCAGCTGCCATCGGTTCTGGGCCAACCAGCTGCGCCTGCTGCTCGCTGCGCTGGCCTACACGCTGATGATCAACCTGCGCCGCCACGCGCTGGGTGGCACCGAGTTGGCCAACGCGTGCACGGCCACCATCCGCGTCAAGCTGCTCAAGATCGCCGCGGCCATCGTGCGCAACACCCGCCGCGTGCGCGTCATGCTGGCGTCAAGCCACCCGATGCGCGAGATCTTCGCCAGCGCCGCGCAGGCGCTGGCCCCGTAGAGCGGCCCGAGCGCTGTCCCCGGCGTGTTGATCAACAACGGGGGTAAGGGGGGCGTGCGTCCGCAACTGCCTGCTCCAGTCGAAATGCCGCAGATCGGACCAGCTTGCCACTGTCCTCACACCCGTGCAGCCTTCGCAGCGGCTGCAGCGCCGCGTTCACGAAAGATCCGGGCTAGGCCAAGTACACGCGATGCGCATCGCTAGCCACCGTTGCCTCATAGTCGTTGGCAGCTTGGCTAAGCAGGGTACGCGCCAAGCCAGCCGCGCGGCGAGGCAAGGTTGTTAGGCTGGCTATGGTGTTGGCGGCAAAGCCCGTGTCTAGATCCTGGTGGTAAAACGAACGGTGCGCCTCTGGTATCAAGGCCATCGAAAACGACCCGATGGCGATTTTCCCGGCAGCCAAGGACGCAGTCCGCATCTGCGAATACATGCTCGGCTTGGCGACGAAGCGCGAGGCAATAATGCTGCTTTGCAAGTTGGTCGCGGAGGATGAGAGAGGCTGACCGACATCTCGCCATCGGACGCCAGCCAAGTCGCCTGGTTCGCTGGGCGCCTTATGCCCGCCGATGCGCGGATCAGATAAAATTTTATGATTCAACAAAGGCCCTGAGAGCCGGCTTGGCATCCAAGTTCGGAGCTCTGCGGCCGAGGTCCACTGATACAAAGATAGCAGAACTGATGACTCAGCGCAGAGCGATTCCGGTGATCGACTTGTTCGCCGGACCGGGAGGACTGTGCGAAGGGTTTTCGTCTGTCGTGGATGCGACCGGCGAGCGTCGTTTCGCCGTCAAGGTCTCCATCGAGAAGGATCCCGTCGCGCACCGCACCCTGCTGCTTCGGGCCATCTTCCGCAAGTTCCGCAATGGCAAAGTCCCTGCCTGCTATTACGACTACGTTCGCGGCAAGATCAGTCGCGAGCAGTTACTGGCCCACCCTGACATCAAGGCCGCCGCGGAGCACGCAGCCAAGGAAGCTCGCTGCGCGGAGCTCGGCGTTACTGCGTCCAAAGAGGTCGATGGCTGGATTCGGGAAGCGCTGGTCGACCAGACCGATTGGGTGCTTATCGGAGGGCCGCCCTGCCAAGCCTACTCACTGGCCGGCCGATCTCGGCTGCGCAGCAAGGACGTGAAGAAGTTTGAGGCCGACGCCAAGCACTTTCTTTACATCGAATACCTGCGGATCATTCAGCAGTTCGCCCCTGCGGTCTTCGTGATGGAGAACGTCAAGGGGATGCTGAACTCCACCAACTCCGGCAAGCGCATCTTCGAGCAGATCCTCGCTGACTTGAAAGCACCCAAGGCCGGCCTAAGCTATGAGGTGCGCTCGCTTGTGGTCCACAAGGCGGAGGGTGAGCTCGACCCCAAAGACTACGTGATCGAGGCCGACGACCACGGCATCCCGCAGAGCCGGCACCGGGTGATCCTCTTTGGCATCCGTTCAGACGTGGCGGCGGCGACACCTGCGCTCAAGGAGCGTCCCGAATCCTTCCTGCTTCGCAAGCTGACCAAGAAGGTCGGTGTGAGCGCTGCGTTGGCCGGCCTGCCGGAGCTGCGCAGCCGCTTGTCCAAAGAGCCCGATTCGAAAGAAGCCTGGATCAAGGCCGTAAAAGAGTCTCCGAGCACGTTGGTGGGCTGGCGCGTGCCGGCGCGCAGTGTCATCGAGGCTGCCATGGAGAAGTTCATCAAGAAAGCCGAAAGGCAAACAACCTTCGGTGCATCGTTCGTTGAAGCAGTCGTTGCTCCTGGTGGATACATGCCTCAAAATTTGCAGGACTGGTATCTGGATCCAAAGCTCGGCGGTGTCTTGCAACATGAGACACGTAGTCACATGCGCTCTGATCTGCATCGCTACATGTTCGCCGCCTGTTTCGCTGCAACGCAAAAATATCCTCCGGACCTGCGCAACTTCCCGCCAAAGCTGATGCCCGACCATGTGAACGTGGAAAAGGAGACGATTCCCTTCAAGGACCGCTTCCGGGTCCAGATGGGCAAGCATCCGTCGTCGACGGTGGTAGCCCACATCAAGAAGGACGGGCACTACTACATCCACCCGGATCCGGGCCAGTGCCGCAGCCTGACCGCGCGTGAGGCTGCTCGCTTGCAGACCTTTCCCGACAACTACTTCTTCGAGGGGAACCGGACGGAGCAATACGGCCAGATAGGCAATGCCGTCCCGCCGCTGCTGGCCAAGCAGATCGGCCAGATCATTTTCGACTTCATGGCCTCCCCGCGCAAGCGGTGAGGCATCTGCTCGGCGCCGGTCAGCCGGCGATTCGGAACTCCTGTCCCTTGGCTAGGTTCCATGTTTGGTCCCATAGCGCGCCGTAGAGGTCCATGTCGCCCACCGCGGCGGACCCGTGCTGTGCCGCAGGAAGATTTCGTGGAGGGCTATGTTCGCGTCGCAGTAGTCGTGCGAGTGGCATGCCCCACGAGCCGTCTGGGCTCGATTGTGATCGATGACCGCCTGCTGTCAGGTAGGAATGCGAGCCTTAGCCGAGTTCGCGGGCAAGAGTTGCGTATTCCGCCACCTGAGCACGCGGTCCAGCGTCTCGTGAGCACGGAATTCCCAGTTACAGCACCATCGAAACCGGCGCGATTAGAAAGTGGGAGCCGACGGGAAGGGTGTTCTTGTTGGTCGCCACCGACTGCAATTCTTCGTTTTCATCAAATGTAAGGACGCGCGGTTGAAATTTTTACGCGATCATGCTCTTCGGTAAAGATTGCCAATGTCCACCCCTTACTCAATGAAGGAATGTCGCAATGAACAAGATTGAAGCTCGCGTTCAACATGTTTCGATATTCAGAATTCGCAGCGTTTACTTGATAGGCGCTTTGTATGAATTTGAATCCAACAACCAGGAGGGGACACTGGATGTAATTATTCAGGGTAATAACATCTCATTTGCCATTGATGAGGCCAGCGGTCCCAAAAACGCTCGGACAGCTATGAGTACCGCGTCCGTACATATTCTTTCTGCTGGAAAGCCGGTGCCGATGTTCAATGTGAGTAAGGGCCATGGCGCGACAATCAGTGTGCCTGTGTTTTCACCAAATGGGCCAGATTACGTGAGTATCGCGGGGGAATTTGTGGGCGTTATAGGCGCTGTGCGTAAAACGCTTTCAATAACGCCAGAAACCACTTCCGACTTGCCGGCGGACGTAATAGCGGAACTGGGAATTGAAGAACGGGCTGCCGTTGCGCGGGATTGGGGTTGGCGCGGTTGGTAGCGTCTTTCGTCTGGAGTTGAGCCGGCAGACATGAGCGCATCCCATCGAACAAACGGCAATTGCAGAATTGCCGTGGACAATGAGAAATTCTTGTTCCTATTCAATGATCTGACGGCGGCAAACTGGGTCTACAGCACAAAAGAAGACGCCTCGGACGCCGATCTGCTTAATAGCTTTTTGGAGATACACAGGATATTTTTAGGAAGATTGAATCGCCAGGAAAAAGGAATATTCGACAGAGTTCCAAAGCCTCATCTGGTTAAGGTTGTTCGAGGGTGGGCGTCGCTCTATCGCTGCACTCTCGGGCTTCTGAGAAGTCAATATCCGAGGTCAAAATTCACCAAGGACTTGATAATAGGCTGCACTAACTGGTCGGAACATTTGAATATATCGGCAGGCGGTTTAATTGTTATTGATCACTCCTCTAGATATGCTGAATTCTGGGCAGAGAGGTCGATCAAAACAAAAGAGGGCTATTCGAGTCTGCAGTCTCGTCGCTCATTCGTGGGCAGTCAGGCGTTCAATGATTACGCCGAAATGGTCCGCAGGAACGAGTTTTTAGCGCTCGACGGTTTTAGTAATGGCGTTACATCCTACGACATGATGCTTTTCCTGCGGGATAGCGGTTGCAATCAAGCTACGTTTGCTTCTGGGATGGATAGGTTGGGTTGGAGGTTGGTGCGCGGAGACAAAACGTCGATTGGGAACATCTTCAGAATATATTCCCAACTCAAGGATGCAGATTTGCATCCTGCCCAGTCAGCATCAGTCCTTTGATGCCGAAAGCTTGTTTGTTTAGCTGAGTTTCAGGGAAGCTGCGGGGCCAGCCACTGCTGAGGTCGATTTCCGGCGTTCTCGGCTGCTGCGTTGAGCAGCAAGACGCTGTCAAACCGACTACCGATCCGTTTGCACGCCCTGGCAGCAGCAGCCGCTATAAAGCGCTGGATTGCTTGCTCGCGGCACCGAGCTGCACGCTCACGTCCACTGGGATGCGCAAGAGTCTCGACGAAGGGGCTGCATGGCAGCTTGGATTTGGAGGTGGATGGCACGTTATAGCGTGCCATCCCGTTCAATCCTGCCGGGCTGCCGCCAAGTTCTGGGCGCTGATCTCGCCAGTGGGTGCGCCGCTGTCAATCCAATCCCGCAGGGCATCGGGCAGGCCCTCGGCGGCTGCAGGATCGCGCGTAGAGCACTCCCAGACGTTGAGCACCCGCCAGCCCATCTCCGCGAGCTTGTCGGCCACGCGCCGGTCCCGATCGACATTGCCCTGCAGCTTGGCTGTCCAGAAGTCTGTCCGCGTCGACGGCGTCTTCGCGAATTTGCATCCCTGGTGGGCGTGCCAGAAGCAACCGTGCACGAAGATCGCAATTTTTCGGCCCGGCACGGCGATGTCGGGCGTGCCCGGCAAATCGCGCCGATGCAGCCGGAAGCGGTGGCCCATCGCAAACAGCGCTTTGCGGACCAGCATCTCGGGCAGGGAGTTCTTGCCTTTGATGCCGGACATCATCTGGCTACGCTTGGCGGGGCTGACGACATCGGCCATGGTGGATAAGGATACGCCCGGCCGCCCCGATCCGCTGATCAGGCGGCCTTGACCTCCGGGATGCCGTCGGCGGGCTCCGAGTAATTCGCGCCCATCACCGCATCCTTGCACTCCGGCCGCTTGGCCCACTCCGATACCATGCGCCCACCGGAGGTGGCGTGCAGCGTGTCGTTCACCTCCTTGGCCCAGGTTGCGAGCTGCTCCATGAGCTCCGGCGAAACCGCTTGCTTCTCCCAGATGCGGCTCAGGTCGATGCGCGAGCCGAGCTTCTCCGCAAGGACGGAGATCGTGTAGGCCGTGACGTTGGCCTGGAATGCCTGGAACATCGGCCGCAGAAGCTTTTGGGCGTCGCGGTAGAGCTTGGCCTTGGCAATCATGGCCTTGAAATCGGCCACATTGGGCAGCGGTGCTTCTTGGCCGTCGGCCGGCGAGAGCGCGGCCATGAAGCGGTCAAAGTTCTTCTGCGAACCCATGCTCACGATGTCGGGCTTGCAGTCCCAGGCGTTGAGGTATTTGGCCAGGTCGGTCTTGGTTACGCGCCGCGCGGTGGGGATGGCGTCCTTCAACGCTTTCAGGCGGGCCGGCGTGTTGCCCTCGCGGGTGAGCAGAGTGTTGTAGCTGCCGGCCGCGCGCTCGTAGAACCATTGGCCGACGCCGTCAGGGCAGTAGACCGAGCGCGAGAGCTTCTCGATCTCGACATGGAAGGGTTTGTTGGCCGAGAGGTCAGACTGGCGGACGGCGTTCTGGCTGTTTGCGTAGCGCGAGATGTCCGACACCAGAGCCTCTTCCTTGGCGGAGTCCTGCGCTTTCATGACGATGATCTTCGCGGGCACGCGGACGCGGCTCAGGTCGGTGTCGGGATACTTCTTCTTGGTGAAGTAGAGCGAGGCCGTGGTCTGCCCGCCGTTGACGATCTGAAGGCCCTTGAGCCAGGCGATGCCTTGCTCGCCCTCGGTGGTCTTTCCCAGCACCATTTCGTCGGCCACGATGACGATGCCGTTGTTGTAGGCCATGAAGCGCTCGGGCGCGGCGCGGAGCGTCGACTGGATGCCGGCGTTGACGCCCTTGCCCTTGACGCTGAGGAAGGAACGGACGTTGGCCTCCAGGAGGCGCGCGCCGAACTTCTCGTAGAGCAGCCGCAGCGCTTCACCGGGAACCGCTGTCATGGCGTAGTCGTAGTCGTCGCTTTCGCCCGGCACATAGACGCATGGCAGGGGAGAGCCGGACACCTCTTTGAAGTCGACCACCAGCTCGTCGCGCGGCTTGCCTTCGGAGGTGTGTCGGTGAAGGCGCTCGATGTCCATCACTTCCAGGCGCACGGCCTTGCCGCCGATGTCACGCGTCTTGAAGCTCTTGGACTTGGCGACCCGGTCGGTGATGACGTAGACGCGGACCTGTTCGAGGTCGTTGTAGATGTGCTGCAGGGTGTTGGCCAGAGAGGCCACATCGCTGGACTGATCCAGCCGCTGGGCCATCTTTCCCTCGGCGCACAGCGTCAGGAAGCGCAGGCAGCGCTCGGCGGCCACCTTCGTTTCGGAGTCGGGGATCGGCGTAGGCTCGTCGACACCGGTGTACAGGCTGACGAACAAATCGAGCTGATCGGTGTCGTCGGAGATCGAGTAGCCACTCAGCCGCAGGATGGCGTTGCCCACCGTGCCCTCGTAGTGGCACTCGACCGGCTCGAAGGTCATGCCGATCTCCGCCATGTGATCCATCACGATGCCGGCGAAGACCAGCTCTTCATACAGCGCGCCCTCGCGCATTTGAGATCTGACGGCGGACTGTGTCTCGCGCAGGAAGTCCGGCAGGGTTGAACTCATATCGCTCCTAATTTCTTCAATGCATCCGCGGCCGGGATGCTCGGTCCAGCGGCCTTGTCCAGATCGATCTCGTAAGAGGCTTTCGTGACGCCCAGCGGGACGCTGCCTGGCGTGAGGCGGGGGAAGCCTTCTATGACTTCGACGACGCGAGTGTCAGCCAGCGTGAATCGGCGGATGTAACGGTCCGCGTGGGCGTCGAAGTAGCCCGCGGCGATCAGCCGCTCGTTCAGCAGGCGCACGGCCTCGGGTTCGCCCGCGGCGACGTCGCGCATCTCCGCCACCAAGTCCGGCAGGCTTCGCCCACTCTCAACCTGGCGCAGCCGCGCGCATGCGAGAAACAGCGGCTGGCGCGCGGAGTCGTCGAGCTGCTCGAGCGATCCGATCCTGGCGGGGAAGCCCGCCGTCGACAGCGTGGCTTTGACTTCCACCGCTCCGGTTCCAATCTCGAAGTCCCTGACGCCATCGAGAGGGCCGACCCAAGATTCAATCGCGGAGTTCAACGCCATGCCTTCGTCGATGATCGCCCGCAGCATCGTGAGCTCGCCCACAAGGCCGACCTCCGCCTCGGGGCTCAGGGACTGCGAGCCTTTGCGCATGAACTCCTGCCATGCTCCCACGCGACCAAGGAACGCTTGAAGCAGCTTCGGCTCTGCCGCTCCTGCGGCGGCGGCTTCATCCAGCGCCCCAACCACATCGCAGGCCATCGCGGCGAATAGCTCGGCGCTGCCGGCGGCCCGTCGCGTCAGCGCGAGCCGCAATTGGCCTGCGGCATCGGGGTCCGCGCGCTCGACGCTGAAGCCTTGGCCCTCCGGAAGCTTTTCCGCGGGCGCGAGTCGAATCGAACGAAACGTAAGGAGGATCGCTTCCGCGTTGTCGGGCGAGCGTCGACCGGCGTGAACGCTGACAGGCCCTGCGGGCGGCAAAGCGATGGCCTGCCATCCAGGCGAAAGATCACGCCCAGACAGCGAAGACCAAGCCAACAAGAACTCTTCACTCGGACGGGCCATATTCCTGCATCCAGTAGAGAAGGTTCACTTCGTATTCCACTTCGATCGGCCTGTCACTGGTGGGGAACGCGATGGCGAACGCCAGGATGGGCTTGCTCCATCCCGGGACGATCAGGCGCTCGGCCTCCTTGCTTCGCGACTTGTCCTCGTCCTTATCCTTATCTTTGTAGAAGTAGGGCGTGAGGGGATAGAGGAGGAGGAGCCCCCGGTTCACATCGCCGCCGAGCTTCCCCTTTGCTTCGCGCAGGCCCTTGCCGCTCGGGAAATCTGGCGGAGTGATTCGACCGCGACCAGGCTCAGGCTTCCAGACTTCGCGGGTGCGAGCCAGGGCGTCTCGCCAAACGTCGTCGCCGACATCGATGCCTTCGTCCTTGGGGTCCGTGAGTACGCCGATGGCAAAGCTCTTGGAATCGACCCGCTCGGGATCCTCCGGATCTTCCGTCTTGCGAATTGAATAGGTTGCGGATGCAGCGCCGTTCGGGAATGTGTGCGAATCGCCTTTGCCCAGCCCGCCACCGAGCAACGCAACGCTCCATTGGAGCAACTGTCCCGTCTCGTTCATCTTGCCAATGAATTCCGAGAGCACGGCAGCCTTAGCGCTCGTGGCGTTTGGATGCGTCGTGTATGCGCTGAGGAAGGCCAGCACCTTTCTCACATCCACGTCCTTCCAGACCCGCGCGTTTGGCCAAGAATCTGGACTGCCACCGCGGTCGTATTTCAAGCCGTCGGCTTTCCACGCGTCGCCGAGGGAATCGATCAAGGCATCGGTGGCTGCGAGGTTGCGCTCCTGAATCTTTGCGTCTCGATGGAAGAGGATGGTTTGAGGCCGGGTGCCGCTGTAAGTCAGCGAGAGCGTTTCCGAGTTCCGCATCTTCAACGGCGAGGTCACCGTGAGCACCTGGTGCGACATCACCTTGAGGCCGTATTGCTCCGGGGTCAGCTTGGCATCGGCCATGAAATCAAACTCCTCGCGGAGTTCCTCCGATGCGTCGGCGATGTGGGCGAACCACTTCACAAGGTCCGGCGACGTGTAGAGACGGCACAAATCCAGATAGCCCGGCCGGTATCCGAACCAACGTCCCATCTGCATGAGCGTGTCATACATCTTCGTGGTGCGCACGAAGTAGCTCACGCAAAGGCCTTCCAACGTCAGGCCCCGAGCCAGTTTGTCGCCGCCGACCGCGATCACCTTCAGCGCCGCGCCCGGCGTCGCATAGTCGAGGGCATCCTTCGCCGTGCCGTTGATCGAGCGAACTTCGATGTCGTCCAACACTTCGGGCAAGGCGCCGAGGACCGCTTCCCAGCTGGGCATCGCTGGCGGGCGCTCCTCGAGCGGCGAAAGCTCCGCCACTTGGCTGCTGACGGGAAGGAAGTCCCTTTCCCAGAGATCTCGCAATTGATTCAGCAGCCCGTCGGCGTCGATGTTTCTAGTTATCTTCTGTCGCATGCGGCGGACGGCTTCTTCGACCTGCTCGCGCACATGGGATTGCACGTCGTTCAGGCGCGTGACGTGGATCAGCATGGAGCTGTGCTGATCGCCTTGGCCGCGCAGTTGTCGGACTGCGCAGGAGAGCACGAACACGCAAACTGCCTCGCGAAGCGAGGGCGGGATGATCTCCTGCCCGTCGTAGGTCGGGACGTGCGTCTTCTTGTGCTTGGGCGGCATCCAGCCCGAATCAGTCTTCGGATCGTAAACATCCAAGATCTCTCGCGAGAGCGGCAACGCCCCCACGCGGCCGTCCTTGGTCATCCTGCCGAACATGCGGGCTGGCCCGACATAGTTCGACGGCGCCGAAAGATTGATGATGAACGCGCGCGGGAAGAGATCTGGCCCTTCTTTGGTCGTCGCGCCCTTGTGGTGGATGAAGATGTTGGCGAAGGGAGTGGCGGTGTAGCCGACGTAAGCCTTGCGCGTGAACGCGTGCAACAACTGGCGAATCAAGCTGTTGATAGTTTTCGGCTGATGTTCTTCGTCCGGAGTCCCGTCGTCATTGAAGGTCTGCTCGCCCGTGTCGACCGAGGCGTGGTCCGCCTCGTCGTCTATGACCAGCAGCGGCAGCTTGGTCACGAGCTTGCGCCCGCTCCCCGCATCGGCGCTGTCGGCGACGCGCGTTCGGATCCAGTTGAGCAATTCCGTGAGGACGGTCTTCTGCTTCTTGACCACGAACAGCCAGGGCCGCTCTTCGGGTGAGATGCCGTGGAAGTGTTTGGCAATGGCCTTGTTGAAGTCGCCGTTCTCTGCTCGCGTAGTCGCGGAGTTCGTCTTCAAGTCCTCCCCGAACTCGGCCACGCCGATGGGCATGCCAGGATCGCGGTCGATCGTCGTCTCGTATCCCAGGAAGCTTTCTTCAAGCCGCATCTGGGTTTGCGATCGCAGGTTGTTGTGCATGCCCGCGAGCACGATGATGATTTTGTAGCCCGCGTCGGCGGCCTTGCAGATGAGCCCGGAGTAGTTGCTGGTTTTGCCAGACTGCACGTGGCCGACGACGAGCCCGCGGCGGTCCCAGTCGTCGGACCGCCTTGGATCCTCCAACAGACCGAGAATGTCGTCGGTGGCTTCGTCCAATCCGTCGACCACCACGTCGGAGAGTTTGGCTTCCAAGAAGTCCCGGTAGCGCCGCCAGTAGTGCCAATCTCGCTTGCGAGCCGCTGAGAGCCAGTCAAAGTGGTTCGTGTTGTCCTTGAGCGTGGTTGACTTGCCAATGCGATGGCTGAACCGCTGGATCAGCGCGGCGACTGCCTTGGCCTGGTCCACGGCATGCGGCGAGTCACCGGCGAACATGGTCGCGGCGAGATGCACCTTCTCGGCGATAAATGCCGGCGTGATCTTGGACTGATCCTTCTCCGCCTTGACCAGCCGCTGCGCGGTGGCGATGACGTTCTCGAGCAATTCCGCCTGGGCGGCTGCCTCTTCTGCTGCGGTCATTGGTTCCTCCCTAGTTTTTCGACCAGCGTCGGGTATTTCTGGAATGGTTCGGCCCTGAGCAGCGACCTGCGGGCTTCTTCTTCGCTCAGGCCCTTGCGTTCGATCAGGTCATCGAAGAGAACAGTGGCGACCTCGATGACGGCGGCTGGCGGCTCGCCCTCGAAGCCCGTGCGAGGCGTTTCCTTGTTCTCAGCGGTATCTAGCCAGATGCGTTGGACAGGCACGGTTTCTTCGATCACGCGAAGCATCGCCTTCACCATCGGCTGAAGCTCGTCCGCCCGCTCCAAGACGGCGGCGACGGAAGGGTGCGACTCGTCGATGCGGTAGCGCATGCCGGCTTTGAGCTTGTCGACTCGCCACGCCTGTTCAATGGGCTGGTTGCCAGCGGATGGCGCCGGGGATCCACGGAACGCGAAGACCCGGCGAGCGCGATCGCGCGTGTTGTCAGCCAACGCCATCAACCAAGGGCGCAGGGACACCGGCGGGCGGGCCGTCGATTTGCGCACGTCGATCTTCCAGTCGGCATCGGCGGTGTTGGGGATGTCCAGCCGGATGCGCGCGAGGCGGTGGACCTCCTCCCGATTCCAAGCCTTCGGCTTGCCAAGTCCGAGCCAGCCGCCAGCGACCAGCAGCCGCTCGTTGCGGTAGACGTAGAAGCCTTGCTGGGCGGTCCAGCCGGCGGGGCCGGCGTTCGCCTCGAATTCTTCGCCGGTCAGCTTGTCGCGATGAGGCAAGACGTGGCACTGGGCCAGCACCAGCCCCCCATCGGTTCGTTGCTGCGCGACGGGCGAGGACCAGGGCTTGGCCGTGTGCCCGGTCATGAACGGGTCCCAGGGGGCGATGGGGCGGTTGTTGATGAGCAGCTTGATTCGCGCCCGCGGTCCCTGGAGCAAGCGATGGAAGACCATGGCCAGGTGCGCTTCGACGTTGTCCAAAAGATCGCCGAAGTTGTCCACGCTGTAGCCGGCCGTGACGATGCGGTCGAGCTTCTCCCACAGCACCAGCGTTCCGGATGCCTTGCCATCGAGGCAGGCGAGATGCCGCTCTGAGCCTTCCGCCGGGCCTTCAAAAAGCAGCCAGTCGCTCTGCGGATCAGCCTCCAACTCGTCGAGATCCCAGCGCAGGCAGCTTCGCTCGCCGCCCTTGACGCTAACGACCGTCAGCCGCCGACATTGCGAAAGCGACGCGGTCTTCAAGCCCATGCCGAAGCGCCCAAGGTCATGGGGCTCCCGCGCGGTCAATGGATTCTTGTCGCCGAGTCGCATCGCGCCCTCGAGCTCAGGATCGCTCATGCCGCGCCCATCGTCCAGGATCAGCACGCGGCTGTCGGAGCCGTCCCACTGGAAATCGATGCGGACCTCGCTCGCGCCGGCGGAGATGCTGTTGTCGACGATGTCGGCCAAGGCTGCCGCCGTCGAATAGCCCAAGCCCCGCAGGGACTCGAGCATCGCCATCGCGCGCGGCGGTGCCTTGCGGGTCTTCGCGGTCATTTCCAATAGCCTTTCCCTGGCCAGAATGCGAAGCCGAAATCCAGGAGATTGCGGATCAGCCGACGGTGCGTGTTGTTGCGGGGCTCCAGAAGCTCCACCCAGATGTTCCCATCGTTCAGCCGCTCGTCATTGACGGGGATGCCAAGTTCAACGGCCTTCGCGAGGACCTGGTCCAGCTTGGAAGGCTTCGAAGCGCCGGCCATTTCGCTGGGCTCGCGTGGCGGCCGAGGCGCCGCCTGCCGCTTCAGCGTTGCCGGCTGCGGAATGGATTCGACGGTATCGGGCTCGTTGTCTTCACTAGGCCTTCGCGTGCGGGGGGCGAGGGGGTTTTCCTCGGGATCCAAGCCTAGCACCATGCGTGCGAATGGTTCGGACCTCGACACATGCTGGAGCTTCCTGATCGCCTTGGCTTCGATCTGCCGGATCCGCTCGCGCGTGACGTCGAAGCGCAAGCCGATCTCGTCGAGCGTCAACGCTTCGTCGATCCCGATGCCGAATCGCATCCGCAGGATGCGCTCTTCCTTGCGGTCCTCGGTCGACAGCGACGAGATGTAGCGGTCCACCGCTTGATTCAGCTGCATCTCGTCGACAACTTCCGCGGGATCGGGCGATGCGTAGTCGTCACGGGCATCGATGGCGATCATGCTGTCGACTGTCGCCTCATCGATGGAAGATGGCTCGGGCGCGATGCGCAGCAGCGCCGCGAGCTTGTGGGATGGCATTTCCACGCGCTCGGCCAGCTCGGCGAGGGTCGGTTCGCGGTCAAAGGCTTTCTCGAAGGCATGGGCAATGCGCTCCGCACGCTGGAGCTTCTCAAAGATGTGGACCGGCACGCGGATGGTCCTGGCTTTGTCGGCGACGTACCGGCTGATCTGTTGTCGGATCCACCAGGTGGCGTAGGTCGAGAAGCGAAAGCCGCGGTGCCAGTCGTAGCGGTCGACGGCTTTGAGCAACCCGATGTTCCCCTCCTGCGCCAAGTCGTCCAGCGGCTCCCCACTGTATAGGTATTTCTTGGCGTGGAAGAAGGCCAGCTTCAAATTCGCCGCTGTCATCCGGTCGCGATGCTGCCGGAAGCCGGCCATGGCGCACGCGAACGCGGGGCAGGGCGCCGATCCGTGCGCGGCGTCAATCAGTTCCAACAAGAAGCGGCGGTTGAGGCGCAGGCCAGCAAGCGCATGGCGAATCTCTTGCGTCGACGTCCTCGGGGCATCTTCGGCTTCGGTCAGCGCGGCCAAGCGACGGAGCGCGTCGGCGAAGCCGGCGTTGCCAGCGTCAGGAGGCTCTGCGTTCCTCGGCTCGCCGTCGTCTTCCGTGAAGTCTTCGGAGTCCTCTGCGGCAGGTTCGATCGCTTCCAAGCCTTCGGCCGAAGCAGGCTCCGGGTCGGGCTCGCCGGCAACCCAGATCGAGGAGAGCTGGCGTGATCCGGCGATGGCGTCCGCGCCAGCGGCCAGGGTCCGCGCGATGCCATCAGGCCAACTCGCCAGCGCGTCGAGTGCCAGGTCAAGGGCAGCTTCCATGTCCTTTGCGAGCCGGACCTCCTCTTCGGCCGTGAGTAACCGAAGGCTCTGGAACTCGCGCTGGTAGATGCGCAGGGGCTCATGGCGGGGTGACGCGGCCCGATCGATTGCGACAAGGGCTTCATCGAGGGTGGCTTCTTCGACCGGCGATTCCTCTGGGTCGATGAACACCTCGAAGCTCTCATCAGCATCGGCGTATTCAAAGCGTTCGTCGGCTTCGGCGCCGAGGTCGTTGATGACCATGGCCAAGTAAGCCTCGGCTTCGGGGTTGGCTGAGCGGTCCTCGTTCGTGGACTGGGCTTGGACATCCAGCGCGGGGACGCTGCCTTCCCTGAGCGACCGCAGCAAAAGAAGCCTGAGCTTCGCGCGGCCCTCTGCATCGTCCGCCCGAGCCAGTGGCAAGGCTACTTCCGGCAGGTATATGTTGATGTCATCCCATTCGGCAGATGAGTCGATCGGCTCGTGGGCCGTGATGGCAATTTGGACCGCGCTGGCCGAATCCACGACCACCAGATCGACCTCGGGCCGCGTCGGCTCTTCTTCGACCTCCCAGCCCGAGA
This sequence comes from Pseudomonadota bacterium, assembly GCA_018240985.1. Classification (GTDB taxonomy): domain Bacteria; phylum Pseudomonadota; class Gammaproteobacteria; order Burkholderiales; family Burkholderiaceae_C; genus Alicycliphilus. The sequence goes on along the minus strand of JAFEER010000049.1, from coordinate 29,196 downwards.
GGTCGAACTCCCCGTCGCCCAACTCGGCGAGGACAGGTGCCAGGGGCGGGGCGGCCTCCTGCGCAAGGGGCTCGGCTGCCGTGTCCGGTTCAGCCGGCGCCGAGGCCGCAGCTGGTTCGCCCGGTGCGACTACTTCGGCTATGGGGTGAGCGGGGACAGCAGGTTCAGAAGCAGGATCAGGCCGGAGGACGACTTCCGTCTCGAGCTGCGGAAAGGAATGTAGTGGCGCGCCGACGGCGCCTAGAATTGCCGCGGTGGCTTCCGCCCTGGCCGCGATGGCAATATCGAGGGCGGTTCTGCCCGAGGGGTCGCGCAGGTCGTGATCAGCCCCAGCGCTCAAAAGCAACTGGCAGATGGCTGGCTTGTTGCGGACGGCGGAGAGCATGAGGGGCGTCATGCCGCGGGCGTCGCGGGCGTTGAGGTCGTCGCCTCGTTCGATGTGGATTTGAACGGCGCTTTCAACGCCGGCCATTACGGCCATCCGCAGGAACTGGCTCAGAGGCCAGGCGCCGGCGACGTTCGCTTCGATCACCAGGGCGCGCCTGTTCCGCCCGATCGATCCGCGGACTCCCTCGGGTTCTCTTTCAGCGCGCGGTCACATTCTGTAGTGAGTCGCTGGTCTTCGCCATGCACTCGTTTTTCCCTGGGCCGCTGGGGCCGTTTTTTGAGTTTTTTCTGGTGGTTACAAATTCTACAGGGGCGGCAGGGGACGAACGTCCGGATTCCCACTGAATAAACCGATAGGCGCGCCGGGCGTCAGTCGGGGATTTTGCCGCCATCCGAATCCATGGAAAGAAGTCACGGCGACCAGCCGCGACGCGCACAAGAAGGGAACGATGGAAGACCCAAGGAAGCTCTTTTTTCGACGAGCGGTTGACGGGGATTTGCGTCTATTGCGGGATAAGGCCTAAAACGAGGGACCATTGACCGTCAAAGGTTCTGCTGGACGAGCCTTATCCGGCCAATCTGTCAGTGGTCGAAGTCTGCTTGGCGTGTAACCAGTCCTTTCCGCTGGACGTAACCTGACCCCTGCCAGCCGTATTTCCGGTTCGAGCCCCATCAGTCACCCCAAAAATGCCAGTAAAAACAAGGACCTTCGGGTCCTTGTTTCGTTTCGGGGGCACACCAGGGGCAATTCCGATACTCGCCAGCGTCGGCCGGCAGTCCGGGCCTGCAGCTACCGTCCAACTTTCTGGGCCTTGGTTCGCTCGTGGTACAAGGCCTTCTTCCGACCGTCTTCGTCCCTGTAACGTAGATCGAAGCGGCGCGATTCATGGATCACCTGACGCCAGGTGCGGCAGCCATACTTCTCCGGCGTCTGATCTGGGTGCTGGGCGCTGATCCAATCCGCAGCGGCATCGACTGACGCCCAGCCATCGACGGCAAGCGCAAGAAATGCTTCGCGCAGGGCGCTGACGCAGCCCGCAGCCCCCCAGTCCACGATACCGTCCGGCGTAATTCCGTTAACCACCAGGTCGTGATAGGCGGACGATTGCATGAACGATGCTGCAAGCTGGCGTGCCTGTTCCATGTGCTCGGCCCAAGACCTGAGTTGCTCGTAGTGCTCGTCGATCCGGGCGTAGCAGGTCAGCAGATATTCACGCGCAGCTACGCAACCGTCGGCCTGCCAGAGGTCGTACTGCTCGATGAAATGGTGGACCAACCCATTGCGCAGGTCCACCAGCTCCTTGAGGCTGTCACGTGTTCGGGCGTGGTCGTCTACCGTCATCTGGATGTTCATCCGGAATCCGAAAGAGATGATGTCAGTCGGTGTGTCGTCACCCAGGATCTCGCGCTCAGAGCCTTCCTTCACGACATAGTCGTCCAAAAACCGCCCGATCAGTGTCCCCAGCGTTTTGGTTGCCGCATCCTGAATGCGGGCATCCCGAATCCCTTCCAAGGCGTGCATCGGGCCGGCGAGCTCGTGATGTGCCACGAGCGCCTTGAGGAGGCGCTCGTACTGTTGCAGACGCAGCAAACAGCGTCCAACAGGCGCTGAACCTCGCGCTGCAGATCTGGCGTCCCGTCTGGATGAGACGCACTATCAGGGGATGGATTGTTTGACATCGTTGTCAAGCATATAGGAGTGCTACTCGATAGAAGTACCCTCACACAGATTGGCTCCGGCTGCTAAAATGCATGAAACGTCAACGAAATTTCTGTCATGTCCGCATTGGTCTTACCTTCTGCCCCCTCGTTGCGAGGCGCTGCCGCGCATCTCGCCGATGAGTTGCAGGCCGGGCGCGTCTACCGGCGCGAAGATCTCGCACGTCTGTCCACAGCTGTGGATCGGCATCTGCGTGAACTGGTCGCCACCGGAAAGCTCAAGAAGCTTGCTCAGGGCCTGTACTACGCGCCCAAGCAGTCCAGCTTTGGCCCGCTTCCGCCTGCCGACGAGCAGGTCGTGGGCGGGTTTCTGCGAGACAAAGACTTTCTGGTCTTCTCTCCCTCGGCCTACAACGCCGTGGGCCTGGGCACGACCCAGCTCTATAACCGTACCGTGGTCTACAACCACAAGCGCCATGGCATCTTCAAGCTGGGCAACCGGCAGTTCGATTTCCGGATGAAGCCGCGTTTCCCCAAGAAGCTGACCCCCGAATTCCTCTACGTGGATCTGCTGAACAACCTGGATGAGTTGGCAGAGGACCGTGATGCGGTACTGCGCCAAGCGCGCAGCAAGCTGCCTTCGTTCGAGCCAGCCCAATTGCAGCGTGCCGCTGACCGTTTTGGCAACCTGGCCACTCGCAAGCGCCTAAGAGAGTGGTCGGGTGGCTGATTTTTTGCACGATCGGCGAGACTTCGATCAACTGCTCGCAGTCGTCGCGGATGAGCGAGGGCTTGATCCCATGCTGGTCGAGAAGGACTACTGGATCATGCATTGCCTCTGGGGCTTGCAGGCCCAGGGCTTCCAGTTCGAGTTGAAGGGCGGCACGTCGCTGTCGAAAGGGTTCGGCGTTATCCATCGCTTTTCCGAAGACATCGATATCCGTATCGAACCGCCTCACGGCATGGACGTGAAGATCGGACGCAACCAGGACAAGCCGGCGCACGTGGAGTCACGGCGCGCGTACTACGACGAGCTGGCCGCGCGCATTTCCATTCCGGGTGTCGACCGCGTGGAGCGTGACGCGCAGTTCGATGACGACAAGATGCGCAGTGCGGGTATCCGTCTGATCTACACGCCTCATACCGCGGCGCTTGCCGGGGTCAAGGACGGGATCCTGCTGGAACTGGGGTTCGATGACACGGCGCCGAATCGTGCGGTCACGATCTCGTCCTGGGCACTGGATGTGGCCATGGCCCGTGGGATCAAGGTGGTCGACAACCGGGCAACGGCAGTGCCTTGTTATGCCCCCACGCACACCTTCGTGGAAAAGCTCCAGACCATCTCCACCAAGTACCGCCGGCTGAGCGAGGCGCAGGCCTTCCCGGCCAACTTCCTGCGCCACTACTACGACGTGTATTGCCTGTTAGGGCTGCAAGAGGTGCAGGACTTCATGTGCGAGCTCGCCTACCAGGAGCGCAAAGCGCAGCGGTTTCGCACCGGAGATGAGCAAGTCATTGCACAGAACCAGGCGTTTATCCTCGCGGACCCCGCTCAGCGCCAGCGGTTCGCTCAGGAGTACCGCAAGACCGCAGCGCTTTACTACCAAGGGCAGCCGGATTTCGATGCAATGCTGGCGCGGATTCACCAACACATCGACGTGATGTGACTTGAGGGAAGCAAGGCCAGGTCGGCTCGAACGTGCCGGTTGCAGCGCGGATGCGTGTCAACGGGTGGTTGTTACTGCTCGCCGGTGGTGGCCTCTTGCTTGAGGCGTTGTTGTTCAATGAGGGCATTCACCGCATCATGCAGTTTTTGGACCGAACCACTGTAGTCGAGAAACTCTTCTAGTAACACCCCGAACTCATCCCGGGCGTCAGCGCGAGCTGCACGCGCCTCCTCGGCAATTTCCAACTGCTCTACATCTACGGCATCTATTCCATAGGCGCGCTTCAGCCACTCTTCGGCCATGTACCGTTCGTCGCTCCCATTGCTATCGTACCCATCAGCGCGAGGCCAATTGCAATAGTTGTTGATGTTGCCTGCATCAGCTACGAAACCGCGCAGGACTTCGGCAGGCGTGCGATCTACACCCCTGCATAGCCGAACAAATTCAGGCGGAATGCGCAAGGTGAGTGGAATCGTTTCGTCTGCAACGTACCTGCCCTTAACGCCAGGGAGCAAACCAGCTGGCGCGAGAAAGCCTTGCGGGCGATCGTCGCAAAGCCACCCCCATTGATCTTTGGCATCAAGTTCAAACAGGCGTCGCAGGCTCGGGTCGAGGTATGTTCGGAAGCGACATGCCCATTGAGACACCGAGTCAATAGGATCTGCAGGAACGAGATAGCCGAAACGGCCGACATCGCGAGGGCTCCATTGAGCATCCCAGTGGCCGGCAGAGATCAGATCGCACTTCGCTCCTTGATATTCGACCGTAATCATTGTGCGCAAATCCTCAGTGGGGCACACTGCGAGCAGATGAACGTTGTGCAAGGTCACTTGTGACCATGGCTTGGTGATCTCTTCGAATGGATTGAATTTCATCTGGAAATTTCCTTAATGCATAGCAGCAGGCGCAAGGTGCGAGCGTGGTTTCTGTTGAACGTGTGACCAAGCGTCAAATCGTCGCCGTCACTGCGAACAAGTCGCGGTCACACGTGGTTGGGTAGCGGTGCTTGCTGGTGGTGGCGCCTTCACGACGTCAATTTGCGTCCACGAGGGTTGTCTTGGCAGGCGTTTCCAGTGCCAGAAATTCTTCAAGCTTCTGGTCTTCCAGCGCGCTGTGCCCGTCGTTGATCCAGCGTGTGTAGGTAAGGACGAACATGTCCACGGTGTGGCCCATCTGCTGCGCCGCGTAGCCCAGGCGCTGGCCTGCCATCAGGCGCATCGTGGCGTTTGTGTGGCGGCACTGATAGGGTTTGCGGTAGCGGATGCCCAGGCGCTTGATCGTGGGTGTCCAGTACGAGCGTCGGAAAGGCCGCTCGTCCATCCAGGGGCCGCCATCGTTACGCGGGTCATCCCAAACGTGTTCTCCACGCAGGTAGGTGCAGGCCTTCTGCGCTTTGAGGAGTTCCAGCGCCCGTTGGGGCAGCTTGATCTGTCTATCCTCGTTCGTCTTGGTCGTTGCCTTGGACTTGCCGCGCACCATGACTTCGTGGATGTGAATCGTCCCCTGGCGCAGATCGACCGAGCCCCACCGCAGGCCATGCAGTTCGGACGTCCGCAGGCCGGTGAGGAACCAGAACTCACACATGGCAGCGACCTGCGGCGGGTAGTGTGACCACATGTCCGCTACGATCAGGCCGACCTCTGTCTTGGAGAACGGGTCAGGTGTGCCTTTCTGCCACTTGCGCCTCACTGGTTTGCCGACCGCCGGATGATCAGGAATGAGCCGATCACCGACCGCCAGGTCCAGCGCCTGCTTCAGCACACTAATGTAGTTGTTGGTCGTCTTGCCTGAGCGATGCGCCTTGCTGGCCAAAGCAGCCTTGATCTGCGACAGAACGAGGGAGTCGATAGGCACCTCTCCGATCAGTGGCATGTCTTGCCACGTCTGTCCCGTCAGGGGCGCAGCAGCCGGCGCCTTCTTCCAGAACCGCACGGCAGTGTCGTAGCCCTCCGCGGTAGAGGGGGCGACGATCAGCGATGAGCGCCAGATGTCCAGTTGCTGTGCAACTGTGCGGCGCTTGGCTCGCTCAGCTTGTGCGGCGGCGAGAACTTCCACATCGTCGGGGAAGTGTCGTGACATCTCGAAGACACCGAGCTTGATCTCCGCTTTGATGTCTCTGACCAATGTCAGCGCGGACTTCATGTTCGGCCCTGTCGGGGCCAATACGACGCCGTCGAGCTTGTAGGTTTTCTTGTGGCGAATTCCGTCCCGCGTCGTGAACGACAAGCGGATCGAGTTGCCGCGCTTTTCCACACCTGGAAGACCTTTGAGGGAGGACCCTTTTGTCATTGCAGCCCCCGTACCCACTTCTGGAAGGCTGCAATGTCCACGTAGATCCGCTTGTCCGGTCCGACGACGATTTCGCGTCCTTCAAGCCAGATTCCTTCTTCGCGTTTTCGGCGAATGGCCTTTTCTGATAGCCCGGTGAGCTCGGCTGCTTTTCTTACGGTTACGAGTCCAGTGCTTTCGCTGGATACCGCTGTTTGCATTGAGCTCATACGAGGCGTCCCTCCGCCAGGGCGAGCAGAAATTCCAGCTGTGTGTCTGCTGCCTCCGCAGGGGATTGGGCTTTGATGGATTTGAGGCCTTCAACGCATTGTGGAAAGAATTCGTCCATCAGCACGAAGGCGGCGTGGGCACTGATGAAAAACCTCTTTCGATCGTCTAGGGTGACCACATCGCCCAATCCATCTTGAAGGTGAGCGAATTGAGCGTAGATCTGCAAGAGCAGTTCGACTGATCGCTGATCAAGGTCATGCTCTCCACGGATTCGAGGTCCCAGTTGATGCAGCGTCCAGTCGGTACGGCGATACATCTCGCTCAGCAGCGCATCTACATGCTTCCGCCATCCTGGCGCTGACTGCATTTGAGCGAAATCGAAGTGTTGAGCACACAGAGACTCCACGTGATCAACGACTACTGGGAGAGCGCCGAGTGTGAGGGGGCGGCTAAGGCGACCGACGGGGGGCGGTGTTTCTTCATGGTGATCCAAGGTTCGAGTTCCCCAAAGGGGAAAAGAACCGGGTCACCGTTCGTCGCAACTTTGCGCTCCTGATCCCCTTACCCAGAATTGGGGGATACGAACCGGATCTATCACTTTCCGACCGTCCACTGCCCCGGGAGATCTTGTTCGCCGGGCTCCGTCATGGATCAGGGGGCTACCCCTGATGTCGTCAGTGCACTAGTCAGTCCAGTCGCTACCTGTCGCGATCCGTGCACACACATTGCCGCCGCAGGTTCTTTGTCGCTCAAGGACGTTGTCAGTATCTGGATACAAGGGGCTGCGCGTCAAGAAACTCGAGGGTGGCAACAAATGAGTGTGACGTATTTTGGCAACAATGAGCCTACGCCCCAGCCGGTGCATTTGCCTCAACAGCCCATAGTTTGTGGGTGTTGCACTGCAAGTAGCCCATAAAGCTATTTCGACGCGAGTCTCTTCCGGTTCTGACGGCTTAACCGAGACGCGGCGCATGAGGGAGAGGGCAGGTGTTGTGCTGTTGCGACAGTATCAAGTGCGTTCTTGCCTACCCCACGAATACAGGCAGACCGAAAAAGATCGTGGCCCAGAGCAGACTTTTCCGTTTTAGGCCGGTGAAGGTGGCGTGATTTACGCCTCGCTGACCATCGAATTCAAAGAGCTTTAAAGCTATCGCTTGTTGGCCTCCTGCGTCCAGAGCGCCAATAATGTGTGGGTCAATCGAGTGCAAAGTTCCTGAGGCTACAAGCCTGAATGTCCATGGGTAATCGATCGACATCGTTGGCAGACGCATGCACACGGTCCTCGTGACCACCTGTCACCGATACCTATGGCAGTTGCTAGTGTGCTGAAGGCACGGGGGTAGCCCCCCGCTCCAATTTCAGCTGCCACCACGAGATGGCAGTGAGGTTGGCAGCCAGATTAAGGCAGAAACGATTCGGACCTTTTACGCGGGTAGAAGGGTTTGGGTGCATTGAGCGATGCATCGTCAACGAATGGTGACCCGGTTCTCCGTCCTTTTAGGATGCTAACCAACTGCCGCCATGCCGTCCGACGATCAATCGAGTCCACGTTCCGCTACGTCCCAAAAAACAAACTTCCCATCTCGCCTGAATTTGGTGGACGCCTTTAGCAAGCCTCCGCCTCCATTGGACTTTGTCCTTCCCGGCATGTTGGCTGGAACAGTTGGTTCTCTGGTCTCACCCGGTGGTGTTGGCAAAAGCTACGTTGCACTGGAATGGGCTGTTCTCGTAGCAACCGGCATCAATCTGATGGGGCTTGAGTTCGAAGCGAAGCAAGGTCGCGTTGTGATGCTTTGCGCCGAAGACCCCGCCGACGCCTTGCAACATCGACTGCACGCACTCGGTAGGCACCTTGATCTCGACGCGCGGCTACAGATGGACGCTGGCGTCGACATTTTTCCACTTGTCGGCCACCCCTTTGACCTGATGAAGAAGCCCTGCTTCGACTGGGCGCTGGAGTGCGCAAAGGGGAGGCGTCTGATGCTTATCGATACCCTACGCCGAATCCATGTGGCGGATGAGAACGACGGTGGGGAGATGGCGATGCTACTCGGCCAAATGGAGCGGATTGCCAATCTGACCGGCTGCAGCATCCTTTTCCTGCATCACACGACGAAAGCTGCAGCCCTGAATGGGCAAGCTGATATGCAGCAATCAAGTCGTGGCAGCTCCGTGCTCACCGACAACATTCGGTGGCAGGCATTTCTGGGGGGCATGACAAAGGAAGAAGCGAAAGAGCATGGAATTCCCGAGCAGGACCGGGGCCAGTTCGTCAGGTTCGGCATCCCGAAGCGCAACTATGGAGCACCCGTGCCGGACGTGTGGCTGCGGCGCGGCGATGGTGGTGTTTTGGTGACGGCGGACTTGATCGACCGCAAGCACATCAAGAACAAGCTTCCGGTTCGAGTTAAACCGGTAGCGGAAAGGCAGGAATGGTGATGTCCTGCGCTGAGCAAAACGTGAGCGAATTCGGCTTTGCCAACCTTCCGACCAGCACTGTGCATCAAGCGCGGCTATGCCTGTTCGAGCCAACTCGGCGACCCACATACCAAGTCCGCGAGATGCGCACCTCATGGGGGAAAGCTAAGATCAAAGGGAAAATAGGGCAAGGCCATGCAGATGTTTTGGAGGCCATGTTCTGGAGTTGTGCTGATTGGCGCAATGATCTAGAAGGCCGCATTGAACTATTGGTCGATACGTACCAGTTGCGAAAAATCGCCAATGGTGGCAAGCAGGGCAGCTTCGAGCAGCTTCAAACTGTTCTCGAGGATTTGATGGGGGTCTTGGTGGATGTAGACATACCGGCGAGGGGTGTCACTGCCTGCGGCCACGTGATAGACCAGATCGTGAGATCGAAGATAGAGATTGATCGGCGTGGCAGCCTCAATGGGCGTTTCTGCGATACCCCCCGGCACTATATGAAAGTCACGCTCGGCCCGGTTTTTCTTGTCCTGATCGGCGCTGACTTGCATTTACGCTACGACCCTTTGCCGCTGGCACAGCTGCAGTTTGGTGTTGCTCAAGCACTGGCGCGTCATGTCCTGAGTCATCGATCAGCGCCGCGAGGTGGATATCACTTGGACCGTCTTCTTGAGGCTGTCGGTGCAGGAGATCCCGAGAAGATGAGCAACCGTCGGCGGGAAATTCGAAAAGACGCGGAAGGGCTAAAAGCCCTGGGTATCGATATCCAGTCAGGGCGAGTGTTCGTGAGCAAAATCCCAACTCAAATTCATAAAGCTGCACAGCCGGCCGTGAGCGAGCTGTAGCAAACGCCTGGAGTGATGCAGCATCCGCCCGTTCCCGTGTACCAAACGCCCGGTCGCTGTAGCAAACGCCCGCCGTATTCAGGACTATCAGGACTCTCAGGAGTCCTGGTGCAGCGGCATGTCGCCGCTGCACATGTCCAGACTGTTGCCGCGGCCTGATTCCTCGTCACCAGTTGCGGGCCTCGTTTGTTATCGTGGCCCTCTTTGTCAAGGAGGCATCTTAAAACCGGTTGGCGGCCCGAAGTCAGTGTGAGCGATTGGCGCATCAGTCATTGGCGCCTCCTGCTAGCAGGTTGTGACAGCCCGCCACGAAGCCGGGCATCCAGGCCATTGCCGGAGACCCCATCGCCAAATGCGCTCGGACAAACAGTTCGTCGGCAAGCTTGTCGAGTTCGGCATTCAACCGAAGCACGAAAATGTGGTCGAGTTGACCAGCGCGATTTCCTAACTTGACCCGCTGGTCGACTTGGTCGAGAAGGTCGTAAATATCGGCCGACGCGTCCAGAAATTTCTTGGCGCAAGCTGGGGCTACATGTCGCAGCTCACCGGCGCAGGCCTGGAGCATGACTTCTCGGGCACGTTTCGCAGTGTCAATGCACTGACGGACGGAGCGAGACTCGTCGGTGTTGATAGGGGTGTGGTTGTTGGACAGGGCTGGAAGAGTTTTCACGTGAACCTTGGTGGTTTTCATCACCGGGCTGGTTCACGGATATTCTGTGAACCAGCTCAGGATGAGGTTTGCTCATCTTGAATTCCAATGGAATTCGTGCTTGGTTCACGGCGGCCTGTTTCCGTGGGTATCACTGCCGTAGCGCTATTCAGGTGCCCCTCGACCCTGACCTCCGATCCCAGTCAATCCTGGGGGCGAATATGTGTAGTTGCAGCAATGGATCGAATGCTAAAGGGTCGATAACGCGAGTGTCAAAGTTTGGAGACTATGCGCGAACCCAATGAATGTAGGGCTGTTGCGTATCCGCAACGTCGCGTCATAGGTGCGGCGCCTTACTTGTTCCCGTCAGCGTTTATTTCGAGCCTCTTGATCCGTCATGATTTTTGCAAGCTCATTCAGCGTCTTGGGCTTATGGAGTTTGACGCCCAGCTCAGCGAACTCTCGTTCGCAGGTGGGGATGCGGCCTGCTTCGGCGGCTTCGCAGCGTTTGGCCTGCAGCGTCGTGCAGGGAGTGTTAATAAGCTTCACACTGAGGCCGCCATCCGGCTGTGCGGTGATCGACAGTTGATTTGGCATGCCCCAGCCGGCCGAGGGCTTCTGCGTCCACTTGAGCTCGTCGGATCGGGATTCGCCCGCGGCACCGCTGGGGCGGAAGAAGCCCGCGAACGAGCCGTTCGGAAACACCGCCTCGGGCTTATCGCCGAACGTGAACTCGGCACTCTTCAGCCCGTCTTTGAAAGGGCCGAAGGGGCGAACATCCACGATCGCAGCCACGCGCTGCCCTGGCTGGCAGCTGTAGATGCCGGCGAATCGCCCCTCTACCGGGTGCGCTCCGACGACTTTCTGTTTGCATTTCCGCGCGATCTCCTGTGGGCTCCCCAGCGTGATCATTGCCGTTCCCGCAGCGCAGAGGTTGTAGTCCATCCGGGCGCCGAAGCCCGCTTGCCACGTTCCTGTCGACGAAAACAGGCCGGGATGCCCCGAGCCAAAAGTCTGCCCGAGCATCATGCCGATGAACCCGATCACGGCCAGGCCGGCCAGGATCGGCGCTAGGCTGAGGGCCAGGGCCAGAATGGGCAGCGCGAGGGATCCTCCGATCCAGACCCAGGCCAGAGTAGCCACCACCAGAGCCATCATTCCGAGCCACCCGGGCTGCCCGATGCCTCCGACGAGAGCTGGCAGCACGCCTGCGCCGATGACGGCGCCGATCAGGCCGGCCACGATGATCACGAACACCATGACTGCGTTCGGCGACGCGCTGGTCAAAGCCGCTGTGCTTACCGCGTCAGCTGCGCCCAGGGCTCCTGCGCTACCGGCGCTGCGCACTTGCCCATCGAAGATGGGCCTTCGCATGCGGGGATGTGCCCAGTCCAGCCGCAGCCTGAACCTGCGGCGGGCCCACACCGCAAGAGCGACGGACGCAGCGGCGTAGATGACGAGAAGAAACGATTCGATCATGACGACCCCTTATGGTTGAAACAAAAAGCGCTGACGGGGAACGTCATCTGAAGTACGGGACCTGCTGCAACTCCGCACGGGCACCGGCCGCCTTTAGCCTTTCTTCCAGGGCCGGCCGGTCAAGTCTTTGCGCCTCAGCCAGGGGCGAGATGGCGACGCTGGTCATCTTGGTTCCGAGTGCGTAGTCGAAGCGGCTGGCCTGATTCGCATCGGCACCCTTGGCCAGCAGCGTTTCTGCCGCAAGCAGGTTGTCAGCCCAGACCGCATACATCAGCGGTGTTGCCCGAGCCGACGTCAGCCTCGTCCGGGGATCAGGTTCGATTCCCAGCGTCACCAGCACTTCGAGCGGGCGCAGTGCCCCAGACTCGCCGGAGCCGATCGTTTGAGCGACATACAGCCGGCCGATGTCCTCGGCGCTGAGCTCGATCTCCTGAAGGGCGCGGGCCACAGCCGGCCCGCGGGTAGGTTCTAACAGCGCTTCTTCGATGCACAGCGCGTATTGCCCTCCACCCAGAGGGACGGACAGGCGTGCCTTGAACTTGGCGATCTTCTCCATAAGTTCCAGCGCCTTGACGGCGCCTGTGCTGATTGCTCTGCACACGTCTTCGTTGCTCGTTCCATATCCCATCTTCGCGAGCAGTTCCGATGGAGTCGCTGGCCGGCCGACGGCCGAACGGATCGCCTGCGTATCGGCCTGGATTGCGGCAGTGCGTTCAGCCGCAGTTTCAGCGGCTGCTGCTGCGCGTTCCTGCGTCGCCACCAGCGAGCGCAGCACGCTGCCCTGATCGCTATGCATCCTCGACCACACGGTGAAAGCAGCGCCGGCAGTCATCAGCACGACCATGGCGGCGATGCCTGGCTTGGCTCCGGCCAGTCTGACACCGTCCATCACTGTCGCGAACAGGCCTCGGGACTCCTGCGGCCGCGTGCTGCGGCCGGCCAGGTACAGCGCCAGGGTGATGCTGAACAGCCAGCTTGCCAGTGCGACGAAGCCCATCACGTGGCTCCATCCCGATGGCGCGACATCCGCGAACACGCTCAGCGAGCCGCCGACCAGAGTGCAGGTCGCGAGCGTGGCGGCATTGGCTGCAGTGAGGCCGGATTTGGCGGCTTCCGCGAAGGCTTCAGGACGGGCGTCGTTGGACATGCGGTGTGTTGATCCCCAAAGTCGTCATGAAGACAACAGGAGTTTGTTTTTTGAATCTATTGGAAAACTTATTGAATCCTAAAGTTGTCATTATGTACAGCAAAGTGAGTGGAGGTTTGCGCGCCTGCAACACACGCTTCTTCTGTATGAAGAAGACTGCAAAAACATTGACTGCGCGAGCCGTATTTGCTCGAAATCTGCGCCGAGCGAGGCGCAACAGAGAAATCACTCAAGAGGTCATCGCCTTCGATTCAGGCCTGACCCGTGCTTACGTGAGCAGCGTCGAGCGCGGCGCACGGAACATCAGCATCGACAACATGGGCTTGCTCGCCGACGCGGTCGGTGTGCCGCTCAAGGACCTGGTCGATCCTGAACAGTTCAAAGATCCAGACGATCTGTGATTGCCATCGTGCCGCCAGTAGCGCGGCCGTTTCTTGCGTTGACCTTCGGCAGCCCGTACAGTGACGGCATTGGTCAAACCCACTACGCAATGCAACCCACCCCAGTCATCCTGACGTCATGCCGTTTCACGGCAGCCGGCCAGCGGTTGCCTGCTCGCCGAATACGCAGATTGCGAAGTTAGGACATTCACTTCCTCAGTTGGCGCGCCGCACTTGACGGCGTCATCGCGGACTTCGTCCGCCCAACTGAAAGATGCTGATGACCACAACCCTTTTTGAAGCCGCTGTCGGCGTAGCCGATGTATTTCCGCTTTTCAACTACCCTGACTGGCTTAGCGTTCGGCTCGACCCCGAGCTTTCGCGCGACGGCCGGCATCTGAGCGAAATCTTCCTGCGCGCGTTTACCCTGATCCTGGGGCGTCGGCAGCCACGCCGGGCAGCCGTCAGCTGCGTGAATGTGGGCGGTGCGCTGCATGTCATGTTCGACTTCTCCCCGCGTCGCGGTGATCTCGAACACTCGGTCATCGCCAGTCTGGCTGAGGCCTTGCAGGAGTTGCACAACCGCCGCTTTGCCGCCGAGATGCGGGAGGCCACGCCGCAGGCGATGGAGGCGGTGCCGGACTTCGATCTTCCGGCGGTCGAGGGCGACTTCGACCTGCTGGGACTGGTCACCGGTCCGCGTCAGTGCAACCCCGTCGATGTGTTCCGGTTCGCAGAGAATGCCGAGCAGCTTGAACAGCGGGTCAAAGGGCGTGACGGTGAGGCCGGCCGCAGAATCGCGCAGACGCTGGAGCGTCTCGCGCTCAGTGGTCTCAGCCGGCCAATGGCTTCGATCCCCATCAGTTGGAAGCGCCGGCTCGATGCGCTCGTAGAAAGCTTTCCAAATTTCGAGCAGGCGATCGAGACTGCGATTCGTCCGCACATCGCGCTTTGCTCGGAGGGGCTTCCCCATCGGCTGGCGCCCATCTTGCTGGTGGGCGGTCCGGGCATTGGCAAAACTCGGTTCGCCAACGCGCTGGCTGATCTTCTGGGCACGCCGCCGCCTTTGTTCCTGTCTCTAGCGGCAGAGACGAACTCCAGCACCATTGCGGGCTCAAGCACGTTTTGGTCGAACTCCTCGCCCGGCCAGCTGTTCGAATCGCTGGCGTGGGGTCGAGCCGGGCATGCGCCTGTGGCCAATGGCCTGCTGGTACTCGATGAGATCGACAAGGCCAACACCATTGGGTACAGCGCGCTTGGACCGCTGTATTCGCTGTTGGAAGAACACACGGCAGCGCATTTCGTCGACCAGTCGCTGCCTGATCTGGAATTCGACGCCAGCCGACTCAGGATCGTCGCCACTGCCAACGACCTGGACGAGGTGCCGGCCCCGCTGCGTTCGAGGATGCTCGTGTTCCAAATCGCGCAGCCATCGCCGACGCAGCTCAACACGATCGCCCGGGAGATTCTGTCCGAGCTGATTCGGAAGATGAGAGTGCAGTTCTCAGCGGAGCTGCCCTCTGCGCTGGACCGTCAGATTGCTGACATGAGCCCGCGATCCATCAAGCTCGCGATGGAGATCGCATTCGCGCGTGCAGTGATGGCACAACGGGATCATCTGAACGCGGAGGACTGGCCAGCGCTTCGCATGGACGGGGCCACTCAGCACCGTCGCGCGGCAATGGGTTTCACGTCGAGCTGACCCGTGCCAGCGGGGATGGGCAACTGTCCAGCTGCATCGGTTTGCAAGCTGGGCGTTGCAGTTACTCGGCGTTCTGGATTCCTGCTGATGGAGGCGCTGGGCGATCGTCCAGCGGAAGCAGGATGTCAACTTGCGTATTGCTCGAGATCTTCGGAACCTTTTCAGCTTTCGGCGGCAAGCCGAACGCCGCGCGATCTTGGTCACGCTCCAGCTCTTGTGCGATCGCTGCCGCGAGCACGGTCTGTTTGGTCATGATCCATTTGCCGATGATGATTGCCTGGCGCGTACTGCGTTTGCGCTCTTTGTCGCACTTCCTTGCGAGCAGCTGAGACCGTTCGTTTTTGAGCTGCTGCATTTTGAGATCAATGGACTCGATGCTTCTGGATGTCATGGCCGTTCCTGGATACGTTTGCTAATTACAGTGTAGGAATCGGCGAGCCATCTGTGGGGCTGTGCGGTACTGATTGCCCTTGCTCATTTGGCCTTTATTGCGAATGGCTATTGGAAGGGAGGCGCGGACGACTTAACCCCGAAGGGCGCACTTAGAGTAATCCCGCGCTGCAGGATTACGTGCGGTCAGGGCTGCGCCCCGACACCCCTGAGGAACTGCGAATGGCTATTTTTCACTTGAGCGCACGCGCGCCCATCACGCGTGCCACCGGACGCTCTGCGACTGCCGCTGCCGCCTACCGTGCCGGTGCGCTGATCAGTGATCAGCGCACCGGGCAGGTCTTCGACTACCGTCGCCGGCACGGCGTGCTCGATGCGCGCATTCATCTGCCAGGCGGCCGCGTTGTGCGCGATAGAGAGCACTTCTGGAATGGCGTCGAGATGCATCACCGCCGGCGTGATGCCGTTTTGGCGCGCGAAATTGTGCTGGCTCTTCCCACAGAACTTGGCGCCGACGAACGCGCCGAGTTGGCGTTTGGCTTTGCACGTGAAATTGCCGACGAGTTTGGCGTTGGCGTGGATTGCGCACTGCACGCTCCGTCACGTGATGGCGACGATCGAAATTTCCATGCGCACCTGCTTCTTACCGCATGTACCGTCGATGCCGATGGCGTGCTCGGCAAGAAAACAGAAAGGCTTGATCCCATCGCATGCCGACGCAGTGGTGCCACAGATTCTGTGTCCTGGTTGCGACCACGTTGGCAGGACTTGGTGAATGCTGCACTTGCCCGAACGGGATCTGCTGAACGGGTTGACCACCGCAGTTTCAAAGCGAGGGGCATTGAGCGGCTGCCAACAGTGCATGTTGGCAAGCAAGGGGCAATAGCCCGCAGACGAGTTGGTCTTAACGCCACACTTCGAACGCAGAACGCTAAAGCCCTGACTCTTGAAGATCGAATGCATAAGCTGATGCGCATAAAAGCCCGACTGGCCGCGCGGATGGAGCCAACGCAAAAGTCGAAACGCGCGTCGCCGGCCGCCGAAGACGGTGCACTCGATTTGGTGCCATGGCGACGACGCAAGGCTGCGCAGCTTGACCTTACCGCGGAGGATGCGAATCGCAGCACTTCAAATCATGCGGCTGCTGTGAAGACCATCAGCCAAGGCCTGCGAAACATGCGAAGACGACCTGGGCGCTGATTCGTCGTCCCAACCCAACGTGTAACCGCAATCTGCGCAATGCCAAGAACACACCATTCGCATCGCTGAGTCTGTGTAGTGCCGTGCCAGAACGAAGCCCGAGTCGGCTGCGGACCGCAACGGTCTCTACAAAGCCGAGTTAATCCATCGTCGTGCGTCATGGAAAACAAAGGAAGCCGTGGAGTTCGCCACGCTCGAATGGGTGTCATGGTTTAACCACCATCGCCTGCTCGAACCCACCGGGTATATCCCACCAGCAGAAGCTGAGGCAAACTACTACCGGCAACTCGTCAGTCAGGCCACTGCTGTGGCGACCTGACTTAAATCAACCGGCCTCCTTGAAAGCCGGGGTGATTCACTCCAGCGAATAAGCGCTGCGTTGCTAACATTGTTTCCGCCACGCCGTCGTAGCCAGAACTCGCCAGCAAGCGAACTTTTAAGAACATCAAAGGGGTTTCATGGGTAGAAAGTCCAGAGAGAAACGCGAGCGTCGACTTGCTAAGACCGCAGCGGCTCCTGATTTCCTAGCTCGCCAGATGAGCAGTTTGCACGCTCTTTTTGGCGAACGCATACAGGTGAAGGACACATTCCTCGCTCAAGTAAGGGAGACCCGCGCCCTCCTGTGCCAGTATGACGCAGCAGACGTAGCGCGAGCAATCGGTGCGTCCGAGCTCTGGCCGGCGAATGCTGGCAGCCACGTCAAACATGCGTTTGCATGGTGCGTATTCCTGGACATCCCGCTCGAAGGACGTGGCGGTAAAAGAATCGAGAGATATACCGACTTCCAAAAGTTCGCCGAAACACTTCATGCAGCTTGGCCCGACTTTCCTACCCTCGAAGACTTCTCCCCTGAGGCGGACTGGGGGCAGACCAAGGTGAGTCTCGGCGGCCGGTTCGTTCCGGTCTTCTACGGCAGCAGCATCGAGCGAGTGCCGGACTTCATAGAAGCCTTTCGAATCACCTACGCCGATGTGCCCGCCGCACTGGCCCAGATGGACTTGGTCGTCGCGATGCAGGCACTGATCATTGAAGCCATTCCACACCTCATACAGCCCCCTGTTGTCGATGCGGAACGTGGCCACGTAGAGCTCCCTCCGGAAGATTTCTGGCTCTCGTACAGGGACATGCTGCAGAACATCGGTCAACTGAGCGCCGACTGGCGCCAGCGCACGGGAACTTCTCTCAATGCGGAAGTCGGTGGCTACAAGGCGCCACTGACGTGGGATTCGTTTGGCAATGCAGCATTCACTGGCGATGCCCTTCCCTTCTTGGGCGTCACCGTCGCTGGGGCCTGGTATCCGATGGCGGTACGAAGCGCTCCAGGGACGGTCATCGACCACTGGGCAAAGAAGAAAGCGCCGAGTGTAAGCCCTCAGGTGCACAGTAGGCTGAGCCAGTTTGTCTTCGAACGCTATGACGGCACTCTGCCAGGACCGGTGGTATTGGTTCTCGGCGGCGAGATATGCAGAGAGCTTCCCATCAGCAGCGTGACCTCTGCGCCGACGGGTGTGTACCTCATTTGCATTTGCGATCATGAAACGGTCGATAAGCAGGCGGCGGTTGCTGCTGCCGTTCTGGCCAAGGCTCGACAGGAAAAAAACATTCGCTGCAAACTCATTGGAGGCCCGGAAGTCTTGCTCTCGAGTGACGGTGTCAACGGTCCGTCAGCCGATGAGCTGCACATCATCCTTGTGCCTGCCTTGGCCACTACCTCTGTGGGGCTCCTCAACCTTCCCGACAAACCCGTGCGACTCCTGCCACTTGCGGATCTCATCACCATCTTCGACAGCCTGAAGAATCTTGAGGATCTGGAGCGCTATTGGGCTTTTTGTGATGGGCAACGAGCGGCCCTAAGTCCCTTTTCCCGCGGTCCTGCCGATCTATTCGCCTCATTCATGGACACAGACGGGGTTCTAGTTGATGGCGCGGTGGAACCCACGATGATCAGCCTCGACCCGAGTTGGGGTACCTCATGGAGGTTCAAGGCGCTGGCTGAGTTCTGGTCAAGGGCTCCTCGCGTCTTTCCTGATCGCACATCTGGCTGGAGGTTAAGCGAAGGGACCGAGGGCGTCATCGAGATGAGCTCACGCGGACGCAAGGTAATCTGCTACTCGACCCTCGTCGGCGACTGCACCGTTCAAGCCCTACTGGACATCAAGGGCGACCTGGAAGACGCGCGCATGGTCAACCTGTTCATCCAGATCCTCGCCGACAGCTCTTTCAGGTGCCGCAGGCAGTTGGCTGCCGCGCCACTATTCCAGTCGGAGCATGTTCTATTTGTCTGCAAACGCAGCGTGTCCAGTACCATCGTTGGCAATGACGAAATGGACTCTGCTGCGGATAAGAATGCAGGCCCAGTTGTAACTGCTGCCGAAGGAACCTTTAGCAGAGCTGCAGTTATTCACCTTGAGATCGATGTTCGTTCGGTACTCACAGGCTTGACCGACGCTCACGACGGGCATTTCGAGGTACGGTGCCTTGCTGAAACGATTCGCAAGAGCCACGACGCCCTTGGCATGGCGCTGCCGGAAGGGCTGGAGGAAACAATTCTTTCAATGTCGGGGGGGCTTGCCCGATACACACTGCGGGTTACTGCTCGGCGCGTCGACGTTCCCGAACACCCACCCGTGGTCATTCCTCGAATGTCGGACTACAAGCTGGCCCGCAAGCAACTCGCTGAGGTGATCCGGGACCTGGGCCTGGCACCTGGCCGATACGCGCTGTCAGAGGCCAAAGAAAAGATTGACCTGGCAAGCGCTAAATTCCGGCTTCGCATTGATGGACGGCTCGCTCAGCTTGACCGGCTTCAGCTGATTCGAGCTTGCATCGAACAGCACGATGCGCTTTTGGCCACCGAGCGTGAAAGGATTCAAAGAGCCCGCCAAAGCCTGTCTCACGAGGTGAACTACGATCGCATTGAGGCCGTTGAAGAGGCGCGCGAGAAATACGGCACTGTAGCTCGCCACTATCGATACCTACTGGAGAAAGCAGTTAGCAGCCAGGCATCTGGGCCCGGCGAGGTCACTCTCGATGTACTGCGCGAATTGGTCGGCAAAGTCGACTGGCTCATGTCGCTTGCAAACGCCAGCGACATCCTCCACAACGGGGTTGATGTTGCAGGCGTCACCATCGACGATTCGTTTATCCCGGAAGTCTTCTACTCCGACGGTTCCAATGATCGAGACGTTCGTTTCGCGCGTGAGTACGCCAAGACACGACTTGGTCTGGGTGAAAACCGTAAGGACGCGGTTGAGGGAGAGTCGGAAGCCCTATTGGAATCCGCCGATTTCAACAACGCTTTTGAGACCGACCTTGGGTTCAACCTGTCAGACCTGTTTACGTCCCTTTCGGTACTGGCCCAAGCTCAGCACCGTGGTTTCTCAAAAGAACTGTCACTGTCCTACGGTGCCAAGCCAAAAGAACTGGCAGAGAAACTTGTTTCCGAGATCAAGGACCTTGGACAGGAGAAGGCAGAGCGCATCGTTGCCTTCCTGACCCTCTCAGAGACGGGGCTTCTGCGACTTGCCGGTCGGGACGTCCAAGAGGAGGAGGTGCCCTACTGGGAGCATAGCAAGCGCGTTTACCGATACGCCATCCGGCCACTGGTGCCGGTTGGTGATGAGCTGCGTTGGGGCGCGGAGGCGGCGAGTCGCTGTATGTTCAATTGGATGTCGTCGGTGCGCGATGGCTATCTGCCCGCCGATTTCGGTTGGCCGAACATCGAACCCGCCGTTCGGCAGGTAAAGGCCAGCATCGAGAGGCGACTGGAGTTCCGCAGTGAAGAGATTTTCCGTCGGCACACCCCGTTTGTCGCTCGGGGCATCGACTTCAACCGGAAGCATCGAGCTGAAGGATTCGAAGACGTTGGCGACTTCGACGTCCTCGCGTATTGGCCTGACCACAATCTCTTGGCCGCGGTGGAGTGCAAGTACAACCAGCCGTTCTACACAATGAAGGACGGTCGCAGGATTCGCGACAAGATCTTTGGCCGCAAGGAGGGCGACAAAGGCCAAATCGGAAAGATGCTCCGTAGAGGTGCCTTTTTGGAGCAGCACCGAACCCGGATGTTAGAACTCCTTGGATGGCCGAAGCCTGCCAAAGTTCCAGAGCGCTATGCCGAGCTGTACGTCAGCAGGGATATCTACTATTGGATGGTTCACCCACCCTACCTTGTGCCGACCCACTTTGTGAGAGTTTCGACGTTGGATTCTTGGCTCAAGACCGAGCTCTTCACGGTTGCAGGCCTGCCTTGAGTCGGTCGAATCAAGCAATCGCCCCGTACTCCTGACTGCAAAGGCTACTTGTATATGGCCCGTCGATTCAACATGGCAACTCCAAAGGCTCTGGCACAAGCTCCAGTTGACGAAGCCGCGAATTGGCTCGTCGGCGCGGAAGATTCGGTAACGTTCCTCAAGGCGAATGCGAAGCGCGAAGAAATCGTCATCTACGTGAGTGGCCAAGGCGTCCTTATACACGGCGTGCTCGCGCCCGCTCAGCAGGTGACGCTTGCGGACTATGAATACCTGATGCGCGGCTTCGTCCAGACTCACGAGAGTTGGGCAATCCAGAAGAGCTACGGAGGCGGTGAAAGGCACAAGGTCTGGCACGAACCACCCACGGGATGCTGCGCGCTCATTTCAAGTGGTTGGCGGGTGAGTGCGTTAAGGCGTTCGACGCGGTACTACTCTGACTCTGGATGTGGGATATCTCAATTCCCTGAAGGTCAGCGCGTCGGTGCTTCCTGGGCTAACTGCGACTCTGCGAGCAAGTGGTTGCGTTTGGTACCTCCCGACTTCGCCCCGTCTCGGCGGATTTCAAATTCAGAAACGTCAGGCAAAAGTAGTTATGGACGATAAAAAACGGAAAGACGCCGCTGCTTCCCTATTGAAAAACATGGAAGCCACATCCGCCCGAATGCGCGAGTTGATCGTCGCTATGCCTCCGCATGATTTGCTCGGCTACATCTACGCACAGCGCATGATGAAAGCGATGGCAGATCAAAGCGCTGCCGAAGAGCAATGCCAAACCGACGCTCCGGATGACCTGATTAACGAAAACCAGTTCTTGCTGGAGTATGTGCACGCGGTTCTCGCGTCAGATGCGGCTCCTGCGGACATGACATTCGACGAAGCCCAGTGCGCAGAACTGTTTGAACTTGGCCGAAAACTGCGTGAGCAGGCCATGTTGTTCGCCATGGCCACGTCTGCTGACACCAAAGATGGAATCTTTGGTCCCGACACCGCCGACGTTGAGTTTCGCGCTAAATCCACTTGGGTGATGATGCGCGGGAACCGCTACCAAGTTTTGGAGGGCGAGTTCTACCGCTACGTGCTGGCGCCTCACAATGATGTCTTGGAAGACGTGTATGGCGTTGGTGCCGCCTATATCGCGGAAGGCTTTCAGGCCATGGCCAATGCCACGCGTTCTGGGCACGCCGAAGCCACTATGGAGATGATGAAGCAGTTGGAGGCGGCTCAGGCCTTCGCTGCAGCACAGGACAAGCCTCTGGCAGATGTCATGGAGGCATGGGTTGAGGCCAATGCTGAACAGGCGAAAGCCGCCGGACGGGCAATGGATGACATGTTTCGAGGCGGCGTCGCCAACGTAAGCCGTCATACGAAGCTACCACCGACGCTGCTGGCAGATTTGGCTTACCAGCGCGGCGAAGAAACCGAGTTTTTCGCTGCGGGCGATTTTGCGGGGACACCCTACCGGACACTCCCGGCCCGGAAGAAACCCCTAATCCAGCTTGGGTCGGATTACTACGCCGTCGATCCGTGTTTCGCCCGCGATGCGGGGTATCGTGCTCTTCTCTACAACCTGCTTCAGCGAAAATCGGACTACAAGAAGACCTTTGAGGAGCGTCAGAAGACGATGAGCGAAGCGGCCTTCGCCGACATTCTGGCCGCTCAGCTTCCTGGCGCTAAAGTTTTCCAGGAGATATACTACAAGGACCCTACCAGTAAGCAGTGGTCCGAAAATGACACGCTCATCCTGATTGATGACGTGCTGTTTATAGTTGAGGCCAAGGCCGGTGCGGCCGCTACCATAGCATCACCTGCACTTGATTTCGGCCGCCACGCACAATCCGTTCAAGACTTGGTGCTCAAAGCGTACAAGCAGTGTGAGCGCTTTTTTAATTACCTAAATTCGGCGGATGAAGTGTCCCTCTACCGCCTGTTAGACGGCAAATACGAAGAGTGCGGCCGTGTTCGCCGCTCCGACTACCGAGTGATGGTGCCGATTGGGCTGACGGTTGAGTCATTCTCACCTTTTTCAGCGTACTGCAAAGAACTGCCACAGGTTGAGCCTCTACTTGGAAAGCATGCCTTTGTTTCGCTGTCCATTGACGACCTGTTCGTACTCAAGCGGCTCCTGCCCACCCCCGGCGAGTTCGCCCATTACATGGAGGTGCGGCAAGCCGTGGCAGGGATACGCAAGGCCCATCTCTTCGACGAGCTTGACCACCTTGGCGCGTACCTCAAGAAGAACCGTTTCGATCAGGATATTGCTGAGCAGCTAAAGGGCTACAAGGTGAACATGCTTATCTGGGACGGTATGAGCGACATCGTTGATAGGAGCTTCGAGGGTGAAGACTGGGAGACCAAGCCGTTTCCGACGCAGGACTTCCCCGAAGAAGTGCTGAAGCTGCTTGATGCTCTCGACGTAACCCGAGCGGACGGTTGGCTTTCGGCGGAGAGCCATATCCGTGACCTGGGAGAGGAAGGCCGAAAAAATCTGGCTAAGATGCTCACTGACCTTCGCCAAACCCTGAGTCAACATCCCGCCCGTTACTTTGTTCTGTCTGGAGATGGAGGGCCGCTCTTTATCTGGCTACAGCAACACGGCCAGCCAATTGACTGGGCAAAGGTAAATGATAAGGCTAGTGCAGCTTCGTTAGCCGTTAAGGCTTCTGATGTGGTCGGCGTCGTTGCGGAGATTAGTTTCGATGGAAACTATCACCGGGCGCAATCGTTCGCTGTTCGCATACCAACAGAGCGAACGGAGAAAAACACCTCAATCTATGAGGACGCGGTCCGAATGGCTCACCCAACGCGGGCGATAAATCTCAAGCAACCGGCTCCTCCCTTGGGAAGATCAAAACCGAGACGAAATGATCCCTGTCCGTGCGGTAGTGGCGCAAAATTCAAAAGGTGTCATGGCCGTTAAGAGCGCTCGGGAGCAGCCCAGTAACCAGTCGCGACGAATGTCTCTTTAAGGATCCGAGTCATTCCCGCGCCGACATCCCAATGGCAGCTTTCATGAACTCGATCATTGAATGGTCGGTTCCTCGACTGTCCGAATGCACAACCGATCTAACGAACTGGCAAACTGGAGCCAGGTGATGCCGCGATGTGCGACGCCGTTAAGATGAAGCCAAGGCAAGCGGCGACCAATCTGGGGCTGACTGCAATCGGTATCCTCGGTACTTCCCAGCATAAATAAACGTACGAACATACGTCGCCCGCATGTCTAGCAGAACCGTCGCAGCGACTAATGAGCCTGCCAAGGAAACCGTTGCTCCACCACCAGCCGAGGGGGAGCGCCGTGCAGTTCGCGGCTATGTCGCTCAGTATGGGAAGGCCGGTGCGGCCATTTACAGCGAACTCGAACGAGGGGAAATGCAGTGGGTGGGATTGGCCGACCGCAAGGCTGGCATCGCCGATGATCTGGTTCTGGGCTTCGATGGGCTGGTGGTGGGCCACCAATTCAAGACGTCGAAGTTCCCGGCACCGTTCACCGTAACAACGCTGCTTACGGGAGCGGACGGCCTGCTGAGGCCGCTCATAACGGCCTGGCAGATTCTCTCCAAGGACAATCCCAGCGCCCGAATCGAAATTCGCTTGGTGACGACGGACTATCCGTCGACCACCGACAGGCCTGGCGATGACACGCCCGCACATAGCGCCGCGTTCGTTGACCAGTTTGGGCGCTTCCCCAACCGCACGCTGGCAGATTGGCGCGCGGCCGGCTGGCGCACGCTAATCGACCAGTTGTTGGCTGCATCGGGTCTGAACGAGGCCGAGTTCGAGAAGTTCTTGCATGGTCTGCGCGTGCTGGATGGCGCCGCCGCCAACTTCGTGCATCTGCACAAGCTCAGCCCGGAGCAGTCGCGCCTGGCCTCCGAGATCGCCGGCCTGCTACCAAACCTAGTCGCCGATGCACGAGACAAGGACCGGTGGACGCGCGATGAGCTCCTTATGGAGCTAGGCTGGCCTGACCCGGCCAAGACCCGCTATGTGCATCGGTTTCCACTCGGCGCCTACGTCCAGCGCAACCGAGACACCGAGATAGAGCTGCTGCAGACCGTTCGAGGCATCGACCGAGGGTATGTCGCCCTGATTGGGCCGCCAGGCTCGGGAAAGTCGACGCTGCTGCAGATGGCACTTGCCGCGGAGCCAGGCCTCCGTCTGGTGCGCTACCTGGCGTTCGTGCCAGGCGTCGCCCAAGGCGTTGGCCGGGGAGAAGCCGAAACCTTCCTCGATGACATCGGCGCCCAGCTACGCAACAGCGGGCTGCACGGGATCCGCTTTCGAGACAACTCGCTGCATGAGCGACGCGAACAGTTCGCCGCGCTGATTTCTCAGGCTGGCGAGCGCTATGCCAAAGAAAAGATTCGTACGCTCATCGTGGTTGATGGCCTAGATCACATCCCGCGGGAAGAGCGACCCGCCCAATCGCTGCTTACTGAGTTCCCCCTTCCAGAAGCGCTCCCCGCGGGTGTCACGTTTATCCTGGGCACGCAGCGTCTGGACCTCGCACACCTGAAACCAGCCGTGCAAGACCAAGCCGCGAAGCTTGGCCGGCAAGTGACGATGAAGCCGCTCGACCGAGAAGCCGTGGCCCGAATGGCTGACGCGCTCGGCCTTGATCCGGACATCCCCCGTGTACGTCTATACGAGCTGAGCCATGGGCACCCGTTGGCGACTCGCTATCTGATCCAGGCGCTCTTGCGCGCTGATGACGCCAAGCGCGCCCAACTGCTCTCCGGCGGCATGGAGTTCAACGGTGACATCGAGACCGTCTACGAAGCAGCCTGGAGAGAGATTGCCAACGACCGCGACGCAACCGACGTCCTCGGCTACATCGCGCGTGCGGAAGCTCCAATCGCACTCCCATTGCTCGCCACCATCGTAGACGAACGGGCCATTGAGCGAGCGCTCGCCGTAGCCCGTCATCTGCTGCTGGACACAACGCAAGGCTGGCGCATCTTTCACAACAGCTTCCGGCTCTTCGTCATCGGCAAGCCACGGATGCGACTTGGCAGCGTGGAGGCTGACTACTCCCAGCGCGTCTACCGCGAGCTGGCCAAGCTGGCGCAGAACGCGCCGGACAGCTCGCCGCAGCGCTGGCTGGAGCTGCGCTACCGGGCGCGCGCTGGTGATGCAGATGGCGTGCTGGCGCTAGCAACGCCTGCGCGCCTCCGCGAACAGTTGGCACGAGGACGGTCAGGCTCTGATATCCAAGACGACATTCGACTGTCGCTGCTTGCTGCGCGCCCGACCCTGGACGTGACGGTCCTGACGCGTCTGCTCCTGTGCCGCGACGAATTGTCTCGGCGCACCAACTCGTTGGAGTATGCGGATCGCTTGCCCTCCGCGATGCTCGCGGCCGGAGATATCGACGCCGCGGTTGCCTTCGTCCAAGAATTCCCCAAGCGCGGCTACGAAGTCGTCGACGCGTTGTTGGAGCAGGGCGATTTCGACCGGGCGAAGGAACTGTTCGAGCAGCTCGAGCCGCTGTCGCAGCTGCACACTAGCCGGTTCCAGCACCACGGGAGGGATCACAACCTTCACGAGTTCCAGGAGTGGGCCCGGCGCGCATACCACTTTCGGGACTTCGAGCAGATCCAGCAATCGATTGAGGGCCTTGTCGCCGACGGGCTGGAGAGTGTCTCTGGGCATCCGCCAGACGAATCCGAAGGGCCCCCTGACGTCCACCTGCGCCTGGAAGTCGCGCGTGCCGTGCTAGGGACGCGCCCCGGCACCACCGCCGAGGATGTGTGCAACCAACTCGGTATCGACCGCAAGGAGCTTCCCGCGCTACTGTTTCAGGTCGGCTTGGCAATCCGGAACGCTGGAGACACAGAGCGCGCCATGCAGCTGTTCGATGAAGCAACGCAGCAGCCGGATTTCGAGGCGTTGCCAAACGGGTGGCGGCGTGCAATTGCGCTCAGTGCAGCCAGGGCCGGGCGCACAGACCTGGCTACCGCGCTGTTCGAAAAGCTTGCCGCACCGATGATTTCGATGGGCGATGACGAGGTCAACTCCGCAGGCCCCGGCGCCCTGGCGACCGCAGTCATGGAGCATGCGCAGCTGTGCACCATGCTAGGTAAGGAACTGCCTCCTGTGATCGACTCAAAGCATGAAATGTTGCGGTCGCTGCAGAAGCATGCGACCAAGACCGGCATTCTGCGGGGCCGGGTCGCCGCGGACCTGCCAATCTCTTCGGGCGGAGTTCAGGCGGTCACGCGCAACGCTCTGGGCTACGCCCTGCGACTGTCGCCTCGCGGCGGCAGCGACTACTACCGAATCAGTCAAGTCCTGACGGCCGTGCCCTTGCTGGCGCGGGCGCTGCTGCAGATCGCGGCTTCCTGCGGCGAGCACGAATACCGGGCCGTGCTGCGAGAAGTCGATGAAGCGATCGCATTGTCCACATTGAAGAGCACCGAAGACCTGCGCCGGGAGATTGCCGTAGAGGCCTATTGCCTTGACGGTGAGCAAGCGCGCGCAGCAGCGAGACTCGAGGCGCTGGCTGCAGAGTTGCATCGCGACACGCCCAGCGAGCATGTGGATGCGCTGGCAGATCTGGCCATCGCCTTTGCAGCCATAGGAGAAACCGACCGCGCGCGCCAACTGCTGGCCACAGTGCCTGAGCACTGCCTAGGCTACGCGCTGGCCGCCCGCAAGGACCCGCAGTACGGAGTCTGGCGCGACGTCTTGGTTCTCGCCAACAAGGGAGATCCGACCGGCAGATCGGAGCGCATTTCCCATCTGATGCGGCAAGTCGACGGGATGAAGGAGACCGAGGGGGCCAACGCAGCCCATCGCCTGACGATGGTGCTAATCGATGAGGCCATGCAGGTCAATTCCAGGTTCGGATACGACACTGCGCAGGGGCTGGCGACCTGGGAGCTGGTTTCCTGGCCAAACCGTGTGGACCTGTTGATGACAGGGTTGGTGCGGCGCCGGCCAGACCTGCTCTGGACGTGCGTCGAGGTGTGGTGCGGCCTGTGCTTGCCGTTCTACATGGAGCCTCACTATCGGGATCCGTATCACGTCGGGGACTTTATCGACGTCGCCGGCGACGCAGCGGGGCCAGGCGCCATTGCTCAGCTTGTCGACAAACTCTTGGAGCCTATCGAGATAAACGGCCGTGCCCACGAGCGTGCGGAGCTCCTCAAGCGGCTGCGCACCGCCGCGCTCAAGCACGGGTACGGCGACGGCAGGCTCGAAGCGGCGCTGGTTCGCTGGAAGGCAGAGGCACCTGCGCCAAGACATTCGTACACGCCTTCTACGTACGACTCGGCCGAAACGCTCGCCCAACTGCAGGCCATGTTCGAGGCGAGCCCGGCGCCCGACTACAACGCGCCTTCTCGCTTTGTTGACTTGGCAGAAGCTGCGCCCTTGGACATGGTCCGAGCCATGTATGAGCATTGGGAGGTGCTTCGTGCTGACACGAAGTGCCGCTTCATGTTGGTCACGCGCCTGATCGACGCCGGTGAGCTGGAACGAGCTCGAAAGCTTGTCGACGAATACCCAAGCACGGACGACCGCTGGAGCGCCTGGAGCCAGTTCATGGGCGGCGGCAAGTTCCGCTACCACAGGGCACGCAAGCTCCTGGACGGTGGTGCAGCGCATCGCGCCGCTTTTGAGAGCCTAATTGATTCCATCACGGCCGGCGAAGAAAACACCGTCTCGCTGCTGATGGAGATTGATGAAATTCTTCCCATTGTGAGTGCGTCGCCGGACTGGCCGGCGGTCTGGTCGTTGCTCGCGGAGCAGATGACGTCTACCCGCGAACACCAGCTTGGCAAGCCATTCAAGGTTGGCGACGAGCCTTTGAGCGACGAGGAGTTGCTCGTCGAACTCGTCCACTTTGGCCAGCGGCTGCCGATTGTCGAAGCTCAGCGTCATGCACGCGATTGCTTGCTTCGACTGTCCGAGGATGTCGCAGTCGGCGAGGCAATCGCCGCACTAACCGTACGACGGCTACTGGCCGGCGAGTCAGGCGCACCGCTGCAAGGCCTCTTTGCTCTGCTGGCCATGCCGCACAATCGACTGGCTTCCACACTAGGTGATGACGTGGCGCAGCTCGCGGGCCATCGAGATATCGCAATCGCCGAGGCGGCACTGCTTCTTGCAAGCCGCTGGGGTATAGCCGTTTCAGCAACGCGAGAAGCGCTCCCGCTGTTCTACCAGCTTGAGCTGGATGGTTCTCTGGTGCTGGACAGCTCGTTGGTGGATGGACGCACCGGCGCGATGCGGATCGAGTCGGCGCCGGGCTGGACCCAATTTCTGCGGCCCATCGCCAGAGCGCTGGCAGAAGTAGCAGGCGTTGACGAGTTGACCATCAGGCGGCGCGCCGCAGAATTTGTCCAGCAGTGGGGCGGCCTGGAGGCCTTCGGCGCGCTTGCACTTAGGCGCAATACTGTTCAGTTATTAATAACGGGACGAGGCTCATGTACTTGATGCAACACGGCGCCGCGATGACGCACGTTGTAGTTG
This sequence comes from Pseudomonadota bacterium, assembly GCA_018240985.1. Taxonomy (GTDB): domain Bacteria; phylum Pseudomonadota; class Gammaproteobacteria; order Burkholderiales; family Burkholderiaceae_C; genus Alicycliphilus. The sequence goes on along the minus strand of JAFEER010000049.1, from coordinate 43 downwards.
CTCATCTTGCGTTTGACGCCCCGGGGATTGAGACGACCTCGGC
>JAFEER010000048.1 GCA_018240985.1 Pseudomonadota bacterium | reverse complement strand
TAGCCACTAGCGCAGAACGCTGATCGAAGAAACGATCGGGCAAAGACAAAGGGCCTAGAATTTCTCCTAGGCCCTTGATTTCAAACTATTATGGGTGGTGGGTGCTAACGGGCTCGAACCGCTGACCTACGCCTTGTAAGGGCGCCGCTCTACCAACTGAGCTAAGCACCCCCATAATTTTCAAGTCAGTTCAAGGCATCTTTCAAAGCCTTGCCCGGACGGAACTTTGGCACCTTGGCGGCTTTGATTTTAATCGTATCCCCGGTGCGTGGATTGCGGCCAGTGCGCGCGGCACGCTTGCCCACGGCAAAAGTGCCAAAGCCAACCAGCGACACCGTGCCGCCCTTTTTCAGAGTTTTCTTGACCGCCTCAATGGTGGACTCCAGTGCGCGCGCGGCTGCAGCCTTGGAGATGTCGGCGTTGTTGGCGATGTGCTCAATCAGTTCGGTTTTATTCACAAGAAGCCTCTCGGGATAGGAGTGGGTAGATGTCTTATGCAATTCTGTGCTTCGCAGCTCTGCCGTCAACAAACCTGCTGGCCTTGGACGGACAAATCTGGAGGTTGCTGCAACGGCGATGAAAGTTGCTGCTGCAGATTAAAACTATCGAACCACTGGGTGTCAATGAGACGTACCGCCAGGGCGACAGCATGGGGGCGAATTCTAGACGCATTTGTGCAGCGTCAAGGAGCTTCTCAAACGCTTTTGTCGTCCAACCATAAGTGCTAGGAAAATTCCGTATTGACAAGTGCCTCCTGTCAGGCTGCGGCGCCGCACGTGAAGACGGCAACAGGACAACTGCCGCGGCTATTTGGCGACACGGGCGCGTATCTCTGGCAGCGCCTTTTGCAGGTAGTACACCATAGACCAGACGGTCAACACCGCTGCCAGCCAGATCAGCCACGTGCCCCATACGCTGGTATCAATGGTGCCAAACAGGCGACCGTCATAGAGCAGCAGCGGAATGGCGACCATCTGCACGGTGGTCTTGAGCTTGCCCAGCATGTGCACCGCGACACTCTTGCTGGCACCGATCTGCGCCATCCACTCGCGCAAAGCACTGATGGCGATCTCGCGGCCGATGATGATGAGCGCCACGAACACATCGGCGCGCTGCATGTGCACCAACACCAGCAGAGATGCGCAGACCAGAAATTTGTCCGCAACTGGATCCAGGAAGGCGCCGAAGGCTGAGGTTTGATTGAGCTTGCGTGCCAAAAACCCATCCAGCCAGTCGGTGGCCGCGAACACGATGAACATCACCGTAGCGATGAGGTTGCGCGTGGCAGGCTCCAGCGGGGCGTAGAACACACCCACGATCAGGGGTATCGCGACGATGCGCGTCCAGGTCATGATCGTGGGAATGGTGAAAAACATGGGTTGCGATTGTGGCATGCATCACCATGCCTCGTTGCATTGTTCACCCGACCCCGGTTCAACGCAGCGCGCGGTAAATTTCTTCGGCCAGGCCGTGAGAAATACCTTCCACGGTGACGAGATCGTCCACACTTGCATCTGCCACTCCACGCACACCGCCAAAGCGCTGTAGCAAGCGCGCACGCTTCTTGGGCCCGACGCCGGGAATATCTTCCAGCCGGCTGCCGCTCACCCGCACCTTGGCACGCGCCGCACGCATGCCGGTGATGGCAAAGCGGTGCGCCTCGTCGCGGATTTGCGCCACCAGCATCAGGGCCGCCGAGTCTCGGCCCAGGTAGACCTTTTCGCGCCCATTGGCGAATACCAGCTCCTCCAGGCCCACCTTGCGGCCCTCGCCCTTCTCCACCCCGACGATGCGCGAGATGTCCAGGCCCAGCTCGGTAAACACCTCCCGCGCCACGCTCACCTGGCCCTTGCCACCATCGACCAGCACCAGGTCGGGCAAGCGTGCCTGGGCATTGGTCACCTCCGCGCCGCCGGCCTCCTGCTGCGCCTCGGCCACCTTGCTGTAGCGCCGCTTGAGCACCTGGCGCATGGCAGCGTAGTCGTCACCACCGGTGATGCCCTCGATCTTGAAGCGGCGGTATTCGCTGCTTTGCATCTTGTGATGGTGAAACACCACGCAAGACGCCTGCGTGGCCTCACCTGCCGTATGCGAAATATCGAAGCATTCGATGGTGAGCTGGTCGAGGTTCTCGGCATCCAGATCCAGCGCCTCGGCCAGGGCGCGGGTGCGCGCCTGCTGCGAGCCTTCCTCGGCGAGCAGGCGGGCCAGTTGGATCTCGGCGTTCTGCTGGGCCATTTCCAGCCAGGCGCGGCGTTGTTCCCGAGGTTGATTCACCACCGTCACGCGCACGCCGCTTTGCTGCTGCAGGGCGTCTAGCAGCCTTGGCTCCACCAACTCGCTCGTGATCAGCGTGGGAGGCACAGGCACGCCAAGGTAATGCTGGGCCATGAAGGCTGTAAGCACCTGCGCCTCTATGGAGTGGTCAGGCGCTGCACCCGCACCGTCGCCCCCCTCTTCCAGGTGGTATACCCCGGCGGCATCTTCCACATGCACCGGGAAGTAGGCCCGGTCGCCAAGATGACGGCCGCCACGCACCATGGCCAGATTCACGCAGGCACGCCCGCCTGCCAGCTTGACGGCGAGGATGTCCACGTCCTTGTCGGACAGGCTCTCCACGGACTGTTGATGCAGCACGCGCGACAGCGCAGTGATCTGATTGCGCACCTCCGCCGCCTGCTCGAATTCCAGCTTGTCTGAATGCGCCAGCATGCGCTCTTCCAGCGCCTGCAGCAGCTCCTGGGTTTCACCGCGCAGCAGCGCCTCGGCACCATGCACATCGCTGGCATAGGCCTGGGCCGATATGAAACCCACGCAGGGTGCGGTACAGCGCTTGATCTGGTAGAGCAGGCAGGGCCGCGTGCGATTGGCAAACACCGTGTCTTCACAAGTCCGCAGGCGAAACACCTTCTGCAGCAGCTGTATCGTCTCCTTGACCGCCCAGGCGCCCGGATAGGGGCCGAAATAGCGGTGCCGTTTGTCCACCGCACCACGGTAGTAGGCGATGCGCGGATAGCACTGGCCCGGAGCGTCCCCCGTCCCGTCCCGCGCCGCCACGCCCGTGATCTTGAGATAGGGGTAGCTCTTGTCGTCGCGAAACAGGATGTTGTACTTGGGGTTCAGCGACTTGATGAGGTTGTTTTCCAGCAGCAGCGCCTCGGCCTCGGAGCGCACCACAGTGGTCTCCAGCCGGGCAATCTTGCTCACCATGTGGCCAACACGCGTGCCACCGTGCTGCTTGGTGAAGTAGCTGCCTACGCGCTTCTTCAGGTTGCGCGCCTTGCCGACATACAGCAGTGCATCCTGCGCGTCGAAATAGCGGTACACGCCCGGCAACGGCGGCAATGCAGCCACCTGTGCCAGCAGCTCGTCAGAATGTGTCGTGGACATGGCGCTATTGTGGGCGCTGACCGCAACACCTCACCGCCATGCAAGCCCTTGCCATGCTCAGGCCTTGGACTGCCGTCAAGGCCGCAGCAGCATCAATGCAGATGCCTTGGGCGGCGGCCACCCCCATGGCCACTGCCACCCTGCCCCCCAAGACCGCGCGGCGGCTTACCGATCTCCAGCGAGTTCACCAGCGCATCAAAACGCTGCGAGAACAACTTGTCGATCTCGGACACCACGCCCGCGAGCTCGGAGCCATCGAAGTGGCGCTCCATGAGGTTGACCACGTCCTGCACCAGCAAATCGCGCTGCACCTGCATGATGGCCGCGGGCGTCGGGCCGACGAACAGCATCACGAAGTCGTCGCGCGCGTCTTCATCCTCGGGGGCATCTTCCTCGTCAAACTCGGTGTCGTAAAAGGTGACCTCAATGGCCGCGCCCTGCTCCGCCAGCTCGTTGAGGCTCATGCACATTTCATCAAGCGACTGGCGGAAGTCGTCATCGCCACGCACCGTCCAGCACACCTGCAGCACATGCTCCTTGGGATCGAACTGGATGCCAGGTTCCTCCTCATAGGCGCTCGTCGCGCCGTCGGCAAGAGAGCGCGCACCCGCATACTTCCACAAGGGCTTGAGCGCCTCCTGAAGCTGATTGAAGTCCACATCGGCACGCAACTGCACTTGGCCATGGACATGAATCTCAAAAGGAGCGTTGTAATGTGACATATCGAACTCTTGGTGGTGCCCCGAGCCGGGGTCGAACCGGCACGCCCCTTTGCAGGAAAGCGGCGGATTTTAAGCCAGAGCATGGCATCCGCGCCGGGTTAACGCTGGGCTTGGATGAGGCTTGCTGTAGCAGGTTTC
>JAFEER010000047.1 GCA_018240985.1 Pseudomonadota bacterium | reverse complement strand
CGCTCGCCCATTACCGGCACCGTGCCCACCACCATCAGCGGGTTTTCGTAGTGGATGGTGTGGCAGACGGGGCAGATGGCGCGCGGGCGCGTGTCGCCGTCGTCGGGCAGGCGGTAGGTCACGGCCGCGCCGCATTCGCGGCAATGCTTGATCGGGCGGCGAAAGATCATGTTATCAGTGATAGATGGCTGCAGCGCTTGTGGGATAAGCGCGTGCAGCTATACAAAACGTAGTTGCCTTGCTTACACCAGGGCCACGCGCAGCGGAGCCAGGCCGTCAATGCCGCCCTCCAGCACATCGCCACGCACCACGGCGCCCACCCCTTCGGGCGTGCCGGTGAAGATCAGGTCGCCAGGCTGCAGCGTCCAGGCGCGCGACAGGTGTTCAATGGTCTCGGCCAGGTTCCAGATCAGCTGGCTCACGTTGCTGCGCTGGCGATCTGCGCCGTTCACCTGCAGCCAGATGGCGGCCTGCTGCACATTGCCGGCCTGCGCTGCGGGGGTGATGGGCCCTATCGGGGCGCTGGCGTCGAACCCCTTGCCGATCGACCAGGGGCGGCCCTGCTTCTTCATGTCGCTCTGCAGGTCGCGGCGCGTCATGTCCAGGCCCACGGCGTAGCCCCAGATGTGCTGCAGCGCGTCGGCCGCGGCGATGTTGCTGCCGCCCTTGCCAATCGCAGCCACCAGCTCGATTTCGTGGTGCAAGTCCTGCGTCAGCGTGGGGTAGGGCATGCGGCCGGTCTCGCCGGCGTTCACGGGCAGCACGGCGTCGGCCGGCTTCAGAAAGAAGAAGGGCGGCTCGCGGCCGGTGAAGCCCATCTCCTTGGCGTGCTCGACGTAGTTGCGGCCCACGCAGTAGATGCGGTGCACGGGAAAGCGCGCGTCGGAGCCGAGAACCGGCACGCTGGCCTGGGGGGTGGGTGGGATGACGTAGTCCATGGGGTCAGTCTCTTTGGGTTGTTGCGGCTGCAGTGTGCCATGAGCGCACGGGGCGCTTATGCTGCGGGGCATGAAGCTCTACAACTACTTTCGCTCCTCGGCCTCGTTTCGCGTGCGCATTGCGCTCGAGCTCAAGGGGCTGCCCTATGACTACGTGCCCGTGCATCTGGTGAAGGGCGAGCAGCATGCCGCGGGCTATGTCGGTCGCGTGGGTGCCGCGCTGGTGCCGGCGCTGGAGCTCGCTGACGGCCAGCTGCTCGCGCAGTCCATGGCCATCATCGAATACCTGGACGAAACCCACCCCGAGCCGCGGCTGCTGCCCGGCGATGTCCTGGCCCGTGCCCATGTGCGCGCGCTGGCGCAGCTGGTGGCCTGCGAGATCCACCCGCTGAACAATCTGCGCGTGCTCAAATACTTGAAGCGCGAGCTGCGCCTGGAGGATGCCGCTCGCGACGGCTGGTACCGCCACTGGGTGCGTGAGGGTCTGGAGGCCTTCGAGCGCCAGCTGCTGCTGTTGGATCATGAGCGCATCGCTGCCGGCCTGGCGCCATCCAGACTGTGCTGGGGTGATGAGCCGACGCTGGCCGACTGCTGCCTGGTGCCGCAGATCTTCAACGCCCAGCGCCTGCACACCGACCTGAGCGGCCTGCCACGCACCATGGCCGCGTTCGACGCCTGCATGCAGCTACCGGCCTTTCAGAGTGCCCAACCCTCGGCCTGCCCGGACTACGAGGCTTGAAGCCATGGCGTACTCACTTGCCCACGACTGGCTGCAGCCCGACTGGCCCGCGCCTGCCCGGGTGCACGCCCTGTGCACCACGCGCAGCGGCGGCGTCAGCCTGCCGCCCTATGACAGCTTCAACCTGGGCCGCCTGGTGGGCGACGAACCGGCCGCGGTAGCCGCCAACTGGGCCGCACTGCAGGCGGTGGTGAGCGCGGGCGGTGGGGCGGTACGCCCGGTCTACCTGCGCCAGGTGCATGGCACGGCGGTGCAGCCGCTGGGTATCGACACGCCCGAGGGTTGTGACGCCGATGCCTGCACCACAGCCACCCCAGGCGTGGCCTGCACCGTCATGGCGGCGGACTGCCTGCCGGTGCTGTTCACCAACCGCGCCGGTACGCGGGTCGCCGCGGCGCATGCCGGCTGGCGCGGGCTGGCGGCGGGCGTGCTAGAAGCGGCTACAAGGTCATTTAGACCTGAAACCGTTGATGGTAAAGCGCGAGCAGCTATCGAAAATGTTGCAAATGACGCGCCGCAGGAACTGCTCGCCTGGCTGGGCCCCTGCATCGGCCCGCAGGCCTTCGAGGTCGGGCCCGAGGTGCGTGCGGCGTTTTGTGCGCAGGACGCGCAGGCGGATGCGTATTTCCTGCCGTCCGGCCAGGCGGGCAAGTGGTTCGCTGATCTGGCGGGCCTGGCCCGCCTGCGCCTGCGCGCCGCCGGTGTCAGAGCGCTGTATGGCAACGACAGCAGCCCCGCCTGGTGCACCGTGGGCAATCCCTCACGGTTCTTTTCGCACCGGCGCGACAGCGCCCGGCTCGGTGCCACCGGGCGCATGGCCGCCTGTATTTGGATCAGCTGATGCGGCCTCGGCCTGCTGGCGTGCTCGCAGGGCGCGCTTGCGCGCCGGAGTGTTCAAGATGTAGCCGACGATGGCCATGGGAAGCAGTCCGTAGAGCACAAAGGTGATGCCGGCGCCAAGCAGCGTGCCCTGGGTTGAAGTGGCCTCGGCCACTGCCATCATTACGGTTACATAAAGCCAGGCTATGAGCACCAAGTACATGATAATTTTCTGATAGAATATCGTTACATTGTCACTTGAGTGACGCTTTGCACGGGTGCAAAGCCCCGTTTGCAGGGTATGGATTGCCCCACTGGCGGAGCCAAGTCGGCAAGAATTACATTTTGGGCCCGCTATTGGGTGTATTCATGGAGACTGTATGACCAACGACGCCGCATGGGCCGAAAGCGTCCAGCAATTCCAGCAAATGCTCAGCCAGAGCTGGGGCAACATGTTGCAGACCATGCAGCCAAGTGAGCTGAACATGGCCATGTCCATGCCCCCATCAACGCCGGTGAATTTTGCGGCCAATAAGTTGCTGGAACTGCAGCAGCAATATCTGGAGGACATGCGTGCGCTCTGGAGCCAGGGCATGCTGCCGCAGCTGCCAAAAACCGGGGATAAGCGCTTTTCCGGTGAGAACTGGGCACATAACCCGCTGTCGGTGTACTCGGTAACGGCGTACCAGATGCAGGCACGCGCCCTGATGGGCCTGGTGGACGCTGTCGAGGCCGACGAGAAAACCCGCGCCCGCATCCGTTTTGGTGTGGAGCAGTGGCTGGCTGCCATGGCGCCCAGCAACTTCCTGGCGTTCAACGCGGACGCGCAGAAGCAGGCCCTGGAAACCCACGGCGAGAGCATCGCCAAGGGTGTCGCCAACCTGCTGCACGACATGCGCCAGGGCCATATCTCCATGACGGACGAAAGCCGCTTCGAAGTCGGCCGCAACGTGGCCACGACGGAAGGCGCGATCGTGTTCGAAAACGAGCTGTTCCAGCTCATCGAATACAAGCCGCTCACGCCCAAGGTGTACGAACGGCCCTTCCTGATGGTGCCGCCTTGCATCAACAAGTACTACATCCTGGACTTGCAGCCTGAAAACTCCTTCATCCGCTACGCTGTATCCCAAGGGCATCGTACTTTCGTGGTGAGCTGGCGCAACCCAGATGCATCGCTGGCGCAGAAGACCTGGGACGACTACATCGAAGAAGCGGTGCTCACCGCCATCGCCAAGGTGCAGGAGATTACCGAAGCGCCCAAGATCAACACCCTGGGTTTCTGCGTGGGCGGCACCATGCTGACCAATGCCCTGGCCGTGCTGGCTGCGCGTGGGCAGGACAGCGTGGCCAGCAGCACCTTCCTCACCACCCTGATCAATTTTGCCGACACGGGCATCCTGGACGTCTTCATCGACGAGAACTTCGTGCGCATGCGCGAGATGCAGATGGGGCAGGGCGGGCTCATGAAGGGGCAGGATCTGGCCTCCACCTTCAGCTTCCTGCGCCCCAATGAACTGGTGTGGAACTACGTGGTGGACAACTACCTCAAGGGCAAGACGCCGCCGCCGTTCGATCTGCTGTACTGGAACAGCGACAGCACCAACCTGCCCGGGCCGTACTACGCCTGGTACCTGCGCCACTTCTATCTGGAAAACAAGCTCATCGAGCCCGGCGCGTTGACCGTGTGCGGCGAGCAACTGGATCTGCGCAAGGTCAAGCTGCCCGTCTACATCTACGGCTCGCGTGAAGACCATATCGTGCCCGCCGAAGGGGCCTATGCCTCCACCCAGGTTCTGCCCGGCAAGAAACGCTTCGTCATGGGCGCGTCGGGCCATATCGCCGGCGTGATCAACCCGCCTGCCAAGAAAAAGCGCAGCCACTGGGTGCGCGAGGACGGCAAGCTGCCAGCAACGGTGCAGGAATGGGTGGCTGGCGCCGATGAGCTGCCCGGCAGTTGGTGGGACGACTGGGCCGAATGGCTCAAGGGCCACGCAGGCAAACAGATCGAAGCGCCGCAGGCATATGGCAGGGCGCCCAACTTCAAGGCCATAGAGCCTGCGCCTGGGCGTTACGTCAAACAAAAGGCCTGACTGCCGCCGTAACATGTTTATGAGCCCGCGGCGTTGCATCGCGGGGCGTCATTTCTAGCAAGAGGACTCACCTATGGAAGACATCGTCATCGTTTCCGCCGTACGGACACCCGTCGGCAAGTTTGGCGGCGCACTGGCCAAGACCCCCGCCACGCAACTCGGCGCCCTCGTCATCAAGGAGGCCCTGGCGCGCGCCAAGGTGGGGCTGGATCAGGTGGGGGAGGTCATCATGGGCCAGGTGCTGGCGGCTGGCTGCGGCCAGAACCCCGCGCGCCAGGCCCTGATCAAGGCCGGCGTCGCCAAGGAAACCCCGGCGCTGACCATCAATGCCGTGTGTGGCTCGGGCCTGAAGGCCGTGATGCTGGCGGCCCAGGCCGTGGCCACGGGCGACAGCGAGATCGTGGTCGCCGGCGGCCAGGAAAACATGAGCCTGTCGCCCCATGTGCTGAACGGCTCGCGCGACGGCCAGCGCATGGGCGACTGGAAGATGGTCGATACCATGATCGTCGATGGCCTGTGGGATGTGTACAACCAGTACCACATGGGCATCACCGCCGAGAACGTGGCCAAGCAATATGGCATCACGCGCGAGATGCAGGACGCACTGGCCCTGGGCAGTCAGCAAAAGGCCGCCGCCGCCCAGGATGCGGGCCGTTTTGTCGACGAAATCGTCGGCGTTTCGCTGCCGCAGAAGAAGGGTGACCCCGTCCTCTTCAATGCCGACGAATTCCTGAACCGCAAGACCAATGCCGAAGCCCTGGCCAGCCTGCGCCCGGCGTTCGACAAGGCGGGATCGGTGACGGCGGGCAACGCCTCGGGCATCAACGACGGCGCCGCAGCCGTGGTGGTGATGACGGCGAAGAAGGCAGCGGCCCTCGGCCTCAAGCCCCTGGCGCGCATCGCCGCCTACGGCACCAGTGGCCTGGATCCTGCCACCATGGGCATGGGGCCAGTGCCGGCATCCCGCAAGGCGCTGCAGCGCGCCGGATGGAATGCCGCCGACGTTGATCTGTTCGAGCTCAACGAGGCCTTTGCCGCCCAGGCCTGCGCCGTTAACAAAGAGCTTGCCATCGACCCGGCGCGTGTCAATGTCAACGGCGGTGCGATTGCCATCGGCCACCCCATTGGCGCCTCGGGCTGCCGCGTGCTGGTCACGCTGCTGCACGAAATGCAGCGCCGTGACGCCAGGAAGGGCCTGGCGGCGCTGTGCATCGGCGGCGGCATGGGTGTGTCCCTGGCCGTTGAGCGTTAAGCATGAGCGGGCCTTGGGGGCGTGACATGAGTCCAGTCCCGAGGCAAAAATGCCGGATCGTTGGTGTTTACCTGTAGCGATCCGGTAGATTTATTGGCTAGAGTGTTCACGAATTCATCCACCAAGCAAGGAGTACACAATGAGTCAGAGAGTCGCATACGTCACAGGAGGCATGGGTGGAATCGGCACCGCCATCTGCCAGCGCCTGCACCGCGATGGTGTGAAGGTCATCGCCGGTTGCGGCCCTACGCGTGACTACCAGAAATGGCTGGATGAGCAGAAGGCGCTGGGTTTTACCTTTTACGCGAGTGTTGGCAACGTCAGCGACTGGCAGTCCACCGCCGATGCCTTTGCCAAGGCCAAGGCCGAGCATGGCCCGATCGACGTGCTGGTGAACAACGCCGGCATCACGCGTGACCGCATGTTCCTGAAGATGTCGCGCGAGGATTGGGATGCGGTGATCGACACCAATCTCAACAGCATGTTCAACGTCACCAAACAGGTGGTGCCCGACATGGTCGAGCGCGGCTGGGGTCGCATTGTCCAGATCAGCTCCGTGAACGGCCAGAAGGGTCAGGCCGGGCAGACCAACTATTCGGCCGCAAAGGCCGGCATGCACGGCTTTTCCATGGCGCTGGCGCAGGAACTGGCAAACAAGGGTGTGACGGTGAACACCGTGAGCCCAGGCTATATCGGCACCGAGATGGTCAAGGCCATTCGACCCGACGTGCTGGAGAAGATCGTCGGCACCATTCCGGTCAAGCGGCTGGGTACGCCCGAGGAAATTGGCTCCATCGTCACCTGGCTGTCCAGCGAGGATGGCGGATTTACCACCGGCGCCAACTTTGCCTGCAACGGCGGTCTGCACATGGAGTAAAAAACATGCCCAGGCCCTTGTGGCCGGCATGAAAAAAAGGAACGTGGCGGCACGTTCCTTTTTTTTGGCCTCTGCGGCGCTGGTTGCGTCGATTTTCGGCCTGGAAACCCTGCCAGCCCGGGACGGCTGGCCTTTTTGCCGAGTTAATGTGCTCGGGACACCACCGCCTAGGCACTATGGCCGTGGCGCGCCCTTAGAGGCGAGTTGGAGCGCGCTTGCGATCGCGTTCGTCTTCGGGCCAGGCAGAGAGCGTTACAGTCATGGTCATGTGAAAAACTCCTTTGATGTATCCACAACGCGATCCCTTGGCGCAGCGTTGACAGGGCTTGGCAAAAAAGTGCAACCTCCGGCAGACCTGTATTTTTGCTCTCATTAATGGAGCTGAAGACCCTTTATGAGAAAGAAGAAACGCTTACTTTTATCAATATTTTAAGAAGGCTGTGTGCGACTACTGGCCGAGTTCTTCGAGTGCCGCGGAAACATTCAGCCATCTTTCTTCAAGCGTTTCCACCTCGTCACTGCAGGCCTTCAGGCGCCGCCCGCAGTCCGCTATTTCTGCCGGTGGCAGGGCCTCCTGCATCAGACGCGCCTCCAGCTGCGCCTTCTCCTGCCCCAAAATGTCCAAACGTTGGTCAATTTTCTCAAGCTCTCGTTTCAGAGGGCGCGTCTTTTCCGCCAATAGCTGGCGCGCCTGAGCTTCCTGGCGGCGCTGTTCGCGTGCATCGCGTTGCGGCTGCGCGGCTGCAGTCGTATCGGCGGTGTCACTCGCTGCCCGGGCCTGGTCGCGCAGGCGTTTGGATTCTTCCAGCAGATAGCGTTGGTAGTCGTCCAGGTCGCCATCAAACGGCCCCAGCTGGCCGCGGCCGACGAGCCAGAACTCGTCGCACACGGCGCGCAGCAGGGCGCGGTCGTGGCTGACCAGCATGACGGTGCCCTCAAATTCGTTCAGCGCCATGGCCAGGGCCTCGCGCGTGGCCAGATCCAGGTGGTTGGTGGGCTCGTCCAGCAGCAGCAGATTCGGGCGCTGCCAGACGATCATGGCCAGCACCAGGCGCGCCTTTTCGCCGCCGCTCATGCTGCCCACGGCCTGCAGCACCATGTCGCCGCTGAAGTTGAAGGAGCCGAGGAAGTTGCGCAGCTCCTGCTCGCGTGCGTCCACGCCCAGCTCGCGCGCCAGGCGGATCATGTGTCCCAGGGGATGGTCGTCGCTGCGCAGCACGTCCAGTTCCTGCTGGGCAAAGTAGCCGATAGCCAGGCCCTTGCCCTCCGTCACCTTGCCCGACAGCGGCGCCATGGTGCGCGCAATGGTCTTGACCAGGGTGGACTTGCCCTGGCCGTTGGCGCCCAGGATGCCGATGCGCTGGCCGGCCAGCACGGTGCGGCTGACGCCGCGCAAGATGGGGGTTTCGGTGCCATCGGCGGCGCGGTAGCCAAAGGCCGCATCGGTGAGTGCCAGCATGGGGTTGGGCAGGTTGGCCGGTTCCTGGAACTCGAAGGTGAATTCGGCGCTCGCCAGCACCGGGGCGATCTTCTCCATGCGTTCCAGCGCCTTGACCCGGCTTTGCGCCTGGCGCGCCTTGGTGGCCTTGGCCTTGAAGCGGTCGATGAATTTCTGCAGATGCGCAATCTTGGTCTGCTGGCGCTCGAACGCCGATTGCTGCAGCACCAGCTGCTGCGCGCGCAGATCCTCGAACTGGCTGTAGTTGCCGCCGTAGCGTGTCAGCTGGCCGTTCTCGATGTGCAGCGTGGCGCTGGTCACGGCGTCGAGAAACTCGCGGTCGTGGCTGATGACGATGAGCGTGCCCTCGTAGCGCTTGAGCCAGGCCTCCAGCCACACCAGCGCGTCCAAGTCCAGGTGGTTGGTAGGCTCGTCCAGCAGCAGCAGGTCGGACGGGCACATGAGGGCGCGCGCCAGCTGCAGGCGCATGCGCCAGCCGCCGGAGAAGCTGTTCACCGCCTTGTCGAGCTGCGCCACCTGGAAGCCCAGGCCCAGGATCAGCGCCTGCGCACGCGCCGTGGCGTCGTGCGCGCCGGCATCCGCCAGGTCGGCATGCGCCTGGGCGATGGCCATGCCGTCGCCTTTTTGCTCCGCGTTTGATAGCTTCTCGCGCAGGCTGGACAAGCGTGTATCGCCTTCCAGAACAAAATCCGTGGCCGGTTGCTCGGTCTCCGGCATATGCTGCGCCGCCTGTGTCATGCGCCACTGCGGGGGCATGAAGAAGTCGCCGCCGTCCTCATGCAGCGTGCCGTTCAAGAGTGCAAACAGGGTGGACTTGCCGGCACCGTTGCGGCCGACGAGGCCGACGCTTTCGCCGGGGTTGATGTTGGCGTTGACGCCATCGAGAAGCACCTTGCTGCCGCGGCGCAAGGTGACGTTTTTCAGAGTGATCATTCGAAGAGATGTGCCAGTGCCTGCCGCGTGAGCAGCAGCACCTGGTCTTCGCCAGCACTGGTAGGCAGCCAGAAAGCCGGCAGGTCGGGAAAGGCGGCCTCGAAATGCGCGCGCTCGTTGCCGATCTCGAGCACCAGCACGGCGTCCTCGCTCATGCGCGCGGGCGCGTCAGAGAGCAGGCGGCGGATGAAGTCCATGCCGTCGCTGCCGCCGGCCAGGGCCAGCTCGGGTTCGGCGCGGTATTCGGGCGGCAGCTGGGCCATGCTGTGCGCGTTCACGTAGGGCGGGTTGCACAGAATCAAGTCCCAGGGGCCGGGCAGGGCGGCCAGAGCGTCGGACTGCAACAGGCGCACGCGATCCTGCAGGTCATGTTTTTCGAGGTTGATGCGCGCCACAGCCAGGGCGTCGGGGGAGATATCGGCGCCCGTGACCTGCACCTCGGGCCAGGCCATGGCCGCCAGCACGGCCAGGCTGCCGTTGCCGGTGCACAGATCCAGCACCTGGCGCGTCTGGTCGCTGAGCCAGTCGTCGATGCTTCCGTCGGCCAGCAGCTCGGCAATCAGGCTGCGCGGCACGATGGCGCGCTCGTCCACGTAGAACGGCACGCCCTGCAGCCAGGCCTCGCTCGTCAGATATGCGGCGGGCTTGCGGGTGCTGATGCGTTCATCAAAAAGCGTAGCTACCAGCGCTTGGTCGGCGGGCGTTACGGCCTGATTTGCCACTGAATCTGCGGCATCCGCGGTGAGTTCGCTGTCCAGCGGCAGGCCCAGGCGCCACAGCACCAGCCAGGCGGCCTCGTCCTCGGCATTGGTGGTGCCGTGGCCAAAGGACACGCCGGCCTCGGTGAGACGCCTGGCGCCGCTGGCAATGAGTGCGCCCACGGTGTCGCCGCGCACGGTCTGGGTCATGCGGCGGCCTGCGCGTTGAGGTTTTCAAGGACGCGGCGGTAGATGTTCTTCAGCGGTTCGACATCCACCAGGCGGATGTTCTCGTCGATCTTGTGGATGCTGTCGTTGGGCGGGCCGAGCTCGACCACCTCGGGGCAAATCTGGGCGATGAAGCGCCCGTCGCTGGTGCCGCCGGTGGTGGACAGCTCGGTGGCCAGGCCCGTCTCGGCATGGATGGCCTGTTGCACGGCGCCCACCAGCGCGCCCGGCTCGGTCAGAAAGGGCTGGCCGCCCAGCGTCCAGGCCAGGTCGTACTCCAGGCCGTGGCGATCGAGCAGGGCATGCACGCGCTGCTGCAGCCCCTCGGCCGTGGACTCGGTGCTGAAGCGGAAGTTGAAGTCAATGACCACCTGGCCAGGGATGATGTTGGTCGCGCCGGTGCCGCCGTGGATGTTGCTCATTTGCCAGCTGGTGGGCTGAAAGAAGGCATTGCCCTTGTCCCACGCGGTGGCGGCCAGCTCGGTGAGCGCGGGCACGGCCTGGTGGATGGGGTTGCGCGCCAGCTGCGGGTAGGCGATGTGGCCTTGTACGCCCTTGACGGTGAGTTTGCCCGAGAGCGTGCCGCGGCGGCCGTTCTTGATCATGTCGCCGGTCGCCGTGACGGCGGTGGGCTCGCCCACGATGCACCAGTCCAGGCGCTCGCCGCGCGCGGCCAGCTGCTCGACGACCACCTTGGTGCCATCGACCGAGGGGCCTTCCTCGTCACTGGTGAGCAGGAAGGCAATGGCGATGGCCGGCTTGGGCGTGGCGGCAAGGAATTCCTCCACGGCCACGACGAAGGCGGCGATGGAGGTCTTCATGTCGCTCGCGCCGCGCCCGTAGAGGCGGCCGCCCCGGTGCGTGGGCGTGAAGGGAGGGCTGCTCCACTGTTCCACGGGGCCCGTGGGCACGACGTCGGTATGCCCGGCAAATACTACTGTTTTAGGAGCTGTTTGCGCTTCATGGACGGGCGCTACGGGTCGTTTTGCCCACAGGTTGCTGACGTGGAAGGAGGGCGGCCCGCTGTCCAGCCGTTCGCAGGCAAAACCCAGCGCAGCGAGGCGCCCGGCCAGCAGATCCAGGCAGCCCGCGTCCTCGGGTGTGATGGAGGGACGGGCGATGAGTTGTTCGGTCAGTTGCAGGGTGGGAGACATCGGGCAGGGACAGTAGGGGCCGGCGTAAGCACGTTCAGGCGGGTTTCACGTCCAGCACGATCTCGGTGAACGACGGTTCGTCATCCTCGGATGGCTGGTTCGCCTCCTGTTGCGCCTGGGCGGCGCGGGCGGCAATGGTGAAATCGTTTTGCAGGCGCCACATCAGGTTGGTGGGCGAGTCGGCATAGGCCAGGCCTTCCTTGCGCTCGATCTTGTCGTTCATGATCAACTGCGCCAGCGCCTCTTCGAAGGTTTGCGAGCCTTCGGCCATGGATTTTTCCATGGCCTCGCGCACGCCGGAGAAGTTGCCCTGCTCCACCAGGTCGGCGACGAATTTGGTGTTGAGCATGACCTCGGCAGCCGGAACGCGCAGGCCGGACTTGGTGCGTACCAGGCGCTGCGAAATGATGGCCTTGAGCGCCGATGCCAGGTCGCCCAGCATGGTGGAACGCACCTCGACCGGGTAGAACGACAAAATACGGTTGAGCGCGTGGTAGCTATTGTTGCCATGCAGCGTGGCCAGGCACAGGTGGCCCGACTGGGCGTAGGCAATGGCGGCCGACATGGTCTCGCGGTCGCGGATTTCACCAATCAAAATCACATCGGGCGCCTGGCGCAACGCGTTCTTCAAGGCCGTTTGCAGCGACTGTGTGTCGCCACCGATCTCGCGCTGGTTGACGATGGATTTCTTGTTCTTGAACTGGTACTCGACCGGGTCTTCGACGGTGAGAATATGACCCGTCATGGCCTCGTTGCGCTCGTCGATCATGGCGGCCAGGGTGGTGCTCTTGCCCGAGCCCGTAGCCCCCACGACCAGGATCAGACCGCGTTTTTCCATGATCAATTCGCTGAGCACGGGAGGCAGGCTCAGCGTGGACAGCTTCGGAATATCCTGCGCAATGAAGCGGATCACCACCGCATAGGTGCCGCGCTGGCGCAGGGCGCTGATACGAAAGCGTCCCACACCGGCCAGCGGCACACCCATGTTGAGCTCACCGGTTTCTTCGAGCTCCTCGATACGATCGGGCGGCACGATCTCGGCCAGCAGGTTCTTCGGTGCATCGGGCGGCAGCAACTGGTTGTTGATGGGCACGCATTCGCCGTTGATCTTGATGAGGGCCGGGGCATTCGCCGACAGGTAGACGTCGGAGGCCTTCTTCTCGCCCATCAGGTGCAAAATCCGTTCCATCGTGCTCATGCGCAGGCTCCCTCTCGTGTGCTTGTTGGTGTCTTGGGGTGCTGACAGACCGTGCGTTCAATCGCGCAGCAGGTCATTCAGGCTGGTGGAGGCGCGGGTCTTGGCGTCCACCGTCTTGACGATGATGGCGGCATACATGCTGTAACGGCCGCCGTCCTTGGGCAGGTTGCCGCTGACCACCACCGAGCCGGCGGGCACGCGGCCGTAGGAAATCTCACCGGTGGCGCGGTTGTAAATGGGCGTGCTCTTGCCGATGTACACGCCCATGGAGATGACGGAGTTCTCCTCCACGATCACGCCTTCGACGATTTCCGAGCGCGCACCGATGAAGCAGTTGTCCTCGATGATGGTGGGGCCGGCCTGCAGCGGCTCCAGCACGCCCCCCAGACCGACGCCGCCCGACAGATGCACATGCTTGCCCACCTGCGCGCAGGAACCCACGGTGGCCCAGGTGTCCACCATCGTGCCTTCGTCCACATAGGCGCCGATGTTCACGTAGCTGGGCATGAGAATGGCGCCCTTGCCAATGAAGCTGCCACGCCGGGCCACTGCCGGCGGCACGATGCGCACGCCGGTGGCGGCCAGTTCGTCGGGCGAGAGGTGGGCAAACTTCGGGGCTACCTTGTCAAAAAACGCCAGGTCGCCGGCGCGCATGACGGCGTTGTCCTTCAGACGAAACGACAACAGCACGGCCTTCTTGATCCACTGATGCACCGTCCATTGGCCCACGCCCTCGCGCGTGGCCACGCGCAGCCTGCCGCTGTCGAGTTCGGCAATGACGTGTTCCACGGCATCTTCGACCTCCTTGGGGGCGGCGCCCGGAGCCAGGCTGGTGCGGTTGTCCCAGGCGTTGTCGATCAATGTTTGCAGTTGTTGGCTCATGGTGGGTTCAGGTACGGGTTTGAATGAATTGGACAATGCGCTGAGCGGCCTGGAGGCACTCTTCGGTTTCGGCCACCAGGGCCATGCGCACGCGTTGGGCGCCGGGGTTGATGCCGCCTGCGTCGCGGGCCAGATAGCTGCCGGGCAGCACGGTCACATTGTATTGAGCCAGCAATGCGCGGGCGAAGTCGGTATCGCTCATGGCCAGTGCGTCCGGCACCTTGGCCCAGAGGTAGAACCCGGCATCGGGCAGGCGCACGTCCATGACCTGCTCCAGCAATGGCGTGACCTGGGCAAACTTGGATCGGTACAGCGCCCGGTTGTCCTGCACATGCGCTTCGTCGTTCCAGGCTGCGATGCTGGCGGCCTGCACAGCCGGGCTCATGGCGCTGCCGTGGTAGGTGCGGTAGAGCAGAAAGGACTTGATGAGCGCCGCGTCGCCAGCGACAAAGCCGCTGCGCAGGCCCGGCACATTGCTGCGCTTGGACAGGCTGGTGAAGGCCATCAGATTTCGAAAATCGCTGCGCCCAAGCCTGGCCGCCGCCTCCAGGCCACCCAGGGGCGGTTCATCGCGGAAGTAGATCTCGCTGTAGCACTCATCGGAGGCGATCACGAAACCGTAGCGGTCGCTCAGGGCGAACAGCTTTTCCCACTCCTGCAGCGGCATCACGGCGCCTGTGGGGTTGCCCGGCGAGCACACGAACAGCAGTTGCGTGCGCTGCCATACGGCATCGGGCACGGCGCTCCAGTCGACGGCAAAGTTGCGCGCCGGATCGCTGGCGGCGTAGTAGGGCGTTGCACCCGCCAGCAGCGTGGCGCCTTCGTAGATTTGGTAGAAGGGGTTGGGGCAGACCACGGTGGCCTCTGGGCGCGAGGCATCGACCACCGTCTGCGTGAAGGCAAACAACGCCTCGCGCGAGCCGTTCACGGGCAGCACCTGCGTGGCGGCATCCACCGTGACACCATAGCGCCGCTGCAGCCAGGCCGCGCAGGCCTCGCGCAGGCGCGGTTCGCCCATGGTGGAGGGGTAGCTTGCCAAGCCGGCCAGATTGGCGGCCAGCGCATCCTGGATAAAGCGTGGCGTAGCGTGGCGCGGCTCGCCAATACCGAGGCTGATGGCGCTGTGCTGTGGCGACGGGGTAACCCCCGCAAAAAGCTGTCGCAGCCGCTCAAATGGGTAGGGCTGCAGTCGGGAAAGCAGGGGGTTCATGGGCGAATTATCAGGCAATGGCGACGCGTGATCCTGGCATGCGTCGAGGCGTGTGCTGAATGCCTCGGGTTAGATTGTGTTTACATGTGTTTTATGTTTCAAACAACGTCATTATCTATTGAATCATGAATTCATGAGGGCGCTTTGCACGATGAGGCATTCGTTCATTCTGCGTCCCGGCATCAGGGTGATGCGCAGCCTGGATTTTTCTGCCACATTGGTTTCGCTCACAAGCGTTGCGGTGCTGGCAGAGCTGGTGCTGGCGGGCATGCAGGCGCTCGCAATTCAGCCGCTTGGGTGGCTGAGCGGCGCGGCGGTGAATTGAATCTTGGCTGCGGCTTGAAGAAGTTTCAGGCCTGCCCGGTACGCTGGGCCCGTGCGCGCGCCAGTGCCGCGGCAATGGCGGCCTGCTTCGCTCCGGGTTCGGCCGCGGCTGTGGTGTTGCCCGGCTCGGCCGGGGCTGGCAGGTCGAGCGCTTGTTGCTCGGCCTCGGGCAGCTGCTGCTCGCGTTGCAGCCGCAGCTGTCGTATTTGATACCGTGTACGGGCCTGATCCGCCTGCCGTGTTGACCAGGCGGCCCAACCGGTGGCCTGGCCGCTCACGTTTTCCATGCGTATGCAGTCCACGGGACAGGCCGGTATGCATAGTTCACAGCCGGTGCAATGCGCCGCAATGATGGTGTGCATGCGCTTGTTCAGGCCCAGGATGGCATCGGTCGGGCAGGCCTTGATGCACAGTGTGCAGCCTATGCACCAGTTTTCGTCGATAACGGCCACGGCACGTGCCGCTTCCATGCCATGATCGGCGCTTAATGGCTCCACCGGTCGTCCGGTAATGGCAGCCAGACGTGCCACGCCTTGCGCTCCGCCAGGCGGGCATTGGTTGATGCCGGCTTCGCCATGGGCCACGGCCTGGGCATATGAGGCACAGTCGGCATAGCCGCAACGCGTGCACTGGGTTTGGGGCAGTGCGGCGTTAATGCGTTGCGCCAAGGCCTGCAGCGCTTCTGTCGATGACAGTGGCAGTTGCTCGGCTTCGGCGCTGTACATGGTGTCTGTCGTTCAGGCGCTGAGGGCACGACGCACAGGCGCCGTGGCAGCAGGTTCGCCCGGTTGGTGGGCGATGATGAAGTCGCGCACCTGGGGGTAGACGTGGTTGCGCCAGCGCCTGCCGCTGAAGATGCCGTAGTGGCCCGCGCCCTTGACTTCATAGTGGATGCGGTGTTCGGGAGGAATGCCGCTGCACAGTCCCTGCGCTGCCTCGGTCTGGCCACAGCCCGAAATATCGTCGAGTTCACCTTCGACGGTCAGCAGTGCGGTCTCGGAAATGTCCTGTGGCCGCACCCTTTCAAGGTCGCCACTGGGCGAACGCACATCCCAGGAGCCGTTGACCAGGCTGTAGTCCTGGAACACGGTCTTGATCGTCTCAAGGTAGTAGTTGGCGTCCATGTCGAGCACGGCGTTGTACTCGTCGTAGAACTTGCGATGTGCTTCGGCGCTTGCACCATCGCCACGAATCAAGTCCTGGAAGTAGTCGTAGTGGCTGGTCGCGTGGCGATCCGGGTTCATGGCCACGAAACCCATGTGCTGCATGAAGCCAGGGTAGACGCGTCGGCCTGCACCTGGGAAGTTTGCCGGGACGCGGTAGATGACGTTGTTTTCAAACCAATTGAAACTGTTCTTGACAGCAAGATTGTTCACTGCCGTGGGCGAGCGACGGGCGTCGATCGGGCCACCCATCATGGTCATGGACAGGGGCGTTGTCTCGCCACGGCTGGCCATGAGCGAGACGGCAGCCAGCACGGGGACAGTGGGCTGGCACACGCTCATCACGTGGCAGTTGCCATACTTGCCCTGCAGGTAGCGTATGAATTCCTGGATGTAGTTGACGTAGTCGTCGAGGTGAAAATCACCCTCGGAAACGGGCACGGTACGTGCGTTTTTCCAGTCGGTGATGTACACCTTGTGGCCCTGCAGCATGGAGCGCACCGTGTCGCGCAACAGCGTGGAGTAGTGCCCCGACAGCGGCGCGACAAGCAGCACCACTGGCTGATCCTTGAGCTTGAGCAAGGTGTCGGGATCGTCCGAGAAGCGTTTGAAGCGACGCAGCTCGCAAAACGGTTTGTCGATCTCGACACGCTCGTGGATGGCGCAGCTGATGCCGTCCACATCCACGGTGCGGATATTGAATTCGGGCTTTTCGTAGTCTTTGCCCAGCCTGTGCATCAGCTCAAAGGCTGCAGACATGCGGTGGGCAAATTGCGTCTCACTGAAGGGCGACAGCGGATTGCTGTAGTACTTGGCAGCCGCGTGAGCCAGGTCGGCGAAGGGCTCCATCAGTGAGCGTTGGGATTCGTAGATTGAGTACAGCATATGAGCAGTATTTTATGTTGCAGTGCACAATAATCAAGTAGTAACCACCGTCTGTCTGTAGGAGTACTACGCATTTTTCGTCCCGCAGGCGACAAAACGACGGTTCTGTTGACGCGCGCGTTGCTGGCGAATCCCGTTTCATGTTAGGAATTGCGCGGGTTTGCGCTGGTGGCAGGGGCTCAAGAAACGCCTTGTAACCACGCCTCGAAGGCCTCACGCGAAGTGTTGCGTAAAGCACGACGAAACACCTGTTTGTCGCCCAGGTACAGGCAGTGGCGCATCACGGTGAAGGGGTTGAAGCGGCTTTCGGGGTTGCGTTCCTCGTAGAACTGCTTGTAGCGCTTGACCGTGGCGAAGGTTTCGCGCATCAGCGCATTGAAGCGCGCGCGGGTGATGCCGGGCGACCAGGCGCGCATGTCATCGACGAACTGATCCACCTTCTGGCCGTCGAATTCCACCTCCTTGAAGAAGTGGTTGGCGATCTTCAGGAAGGTGAATGCGTTGAGCTCGCTGCTGGCAGCCGCGGGCCGCGTACTGACGGCGTCTACCTCGCTGGTTTCATCGGCTGCGCGCTGCAGTTCGGCGGCCGTGGCGTCGCGAATCTGGCGAAACTCACGGTCGGCCAGCTCGAACAGCGCCGACAGCACGTTGATGCGGCGCTTGAGCGGTGCCGGGATCGACTTCTTGTACTTGATCTTGTGATCCAGCACGCTCCAGGCGTCCTGGATGATGGTGCGCACCTGCAGCTCAAAAGGCTGGTTGGCGTAGGCCTGATGCTCAGGCAGGGCGGCCTGCGCGGCATTCAGGCGCAGATCAAGGTGCAGGCCCTTGTAGCCGAACGCCGCCTCGGTGCCTTCCATGGCAGTGACCTTGTCGGTGACGTCGATCACGTCGAAGTGCGACTGCACGATCTGCGCCACCTTCTCCAGCTCATCCTCGTACAGGCAGACCACGCGCACGCCGATCAGGTCGGTGATGTAGGGGCGAATCTCATAGGACGCACCGCTTTCTTCCAGTGCCGTGCGGTACTTGCGCGTGAACTTGCGCAGGCATTCTTCGCGATCCTTCACGCGGCTTTCTATCTTGGCGACATCGATATGCCGCGCCTGCGACAGGATGGCTTGCAGCAGCCCCGTGAAAAACGCGCAGGACTGATCCAGCGCCGGGCGCTCCAGCGCATAGAAGGCGTGAAAGGCGGCTTCTTCGCGCGCAAGGTGGGACGCAGCAGTCATTGACGTGTTCGGTGTATCAGGGGAGCCTTCATCGTAGGTCAGCCCGTCGCTACATGCCAGAGTCCGGACTGCGGGAGTTCAGGGCGTGGCCGGGCGGGTTCGCGCCAGCGCCATCACTTCGCGTGCCGGTAGGTGTTTCAGGCGATGGTCGCTCCACACCTGGCGCCAGCGGCGCGCGCCGGCCAAGCCGTGGCGCAGGCCCAGCATGTGGCGCGCTACCGCATACCAGTGCGTGCCGTGCCCGGCGGCCTCGCGCTCCATGTAGGCCACCATCTCTTCCTCGACCTGTTCGCGCGTCAGCTGGCATGGCGCCGCGCCGTAAAACAGCTCATCCCAGCCTGCCAGCCACCAGGGGTTGTGATAGGCCTCGCGGCCCACCATCACGCCATCGACCTGCGCCAGTTGCTCCAGCACGGCAGCGTCCGTCTGAAAGCCGCCGTTGATGGCGACGGTCAGGTGCGGAAAATCTGCTTTCAACCGCGCAGCCACCTCGTAGCGCAATGGCGGAATCTCGCGGTTTTCCTTTGGGCTCAGGCCCTTGAGCCAGGCATTGCGCGCGTGCACGATGAACACCTTGCAGCCCGACTCGGCCACGGTGCCCACAAAGTCGCGCACGAAGCCATAGTCTTCTTCCTGGTCTATGCCGATGCGGTGCTTCACGGTGACGGGCACATCCACCACATCCACCATCGCCTTCACGCAGTCGGCCACCAGTTGCGGTTCGTTCATCAGGCAGGCGCCGAACGCGCCACGCTGCACACGCTCGCTGGGGCAGCCGCAGTTCAGGTTGATCTCGTCATAGCCCCATTGCTCACCCAGGCGCGCACTGCGCGCCAGGTCGGCTGGCTCGCTGCCGCCCAGCTGTAGTGCCACGGGATGTTCGGCCTCACCAAAGCGCAGGTGGCGCGGCACATCGCCGTGCAGCAGCGCGCCTGTGGTCACCATCTCGGTGTAGAGCAGGGTGTGGCGCGAGAGCAGGCGGTGCAGGTGGCGGCAATGCCGGTCAGTCCAGTCCATCATCGGCGCCACGGACATGCGCCAGGGGTTGTGGGGGGAGGGGAGGGAGGCTGCTGGCACGTAAGGTCTTGACGAGGGGAAGGCCGGTATTGTCCCAGTTACCGTTTTTAGAGTGTCGGCCAACGGGATTTGTGCGATTTTGACGATTTCCTATTGCTGGATAAGCGGTGGCAGCTATCAATTTTGGGATGACAAGTGACATGGCCCCAGCTGCCGCCATACCATGTGAGCCCTTGGCCTTGAAAGGATGCGCACCATGTCGAGCACTAAAACCCATGCCGCGGCCCTGAAGCCGCGCTCCGTGCTGGTCTTGGGCGCAGGCCAGATCGGCCAGGCGATTGCACTGAAGCTTTTGGATGGCGGCGGCTACGATTTGCTGGTGGCCGACCGCAACCTGTCGTCCCTGCAGCGTCTGCAGGCCTTGACCGGCTTGCCCATCGCCCAGGTGCAGGATGCCGCGGCCATGGAGTCGGTGATTGCCGGCCAATATGCGGTGATCAACGCCTTGCCGTTTCATCAGGCGGTTGCCGTGGCCACGCTGTGCGCGCGCCATGGGGTGCATTACTTTGATCTGACCGAGGACGTGGCCAGCACGCATGCCATACATGCGCTGGCGCGTGACGCGCGCAGCGTGCTGATGCCGCAATGCGGGCTGGCGCCGGGCTTCATCGGCATCGTTGGCAACGAGCTGGCAGGACGGCTGGATGTGGCGCAGGCGCTGCGCCTGCGCGTGGGCGCACTGCCGCGCTATCCGCAGGGCAGCCTGCGCTACAGCCTGACCTGGAGCACCGAAGGCCTGATCAACGAATACTGCCGGCCCTGCGAGGTGATTGCCCAGGGCCAGCTGACCACGGTGCCGGCGCTCGATGGCCTGGAGCCGGTGTTCATCGACGGCGTGGAATACGAGGCCTTTCACACCTCGGGCGGCCTGGGCATGCTGCCGCAGACCTGGCAGGGGCGCATAGAGCAGCTCGATTACAAGACCATTCGCTACCCAGGCCACCGCGCCGCCATGCGCCTGTTGCTGACCGAGTTGCGCCTGGGCGAGCGGCGCGATCTGCTCAAGGAGCTGCTCGAAGGCGCCATCGCCAGCACGCAGCAGGATGTGATCGTGATCCTGGCCAGCGCCACCGGTCAGCGCGCCGGGCGCCTGGTGCAGGAAAGCTATGCCGCCCGCATCACTGGTGCACGGCTGCGTGGGCAGACCTTGAGCGCCATACAGCACACCACGGCCGCCAGCATCTGTACTGCGCTCGACCTGGTGAGCAGCGGACGGCTGGCGCAGCAGGGTTTTGTGCAGCAGGAGAGCATTGCCCTGGAGGATTTTCTGGGCAACCGCTTTGGGCGTATTTATGACGTGGAGGGCGCCCAGGCGTCGGGCTGACGGGCTAGCCTGCCGCTTCCAGCCCCTGCGCAAAATGCTCGCGCATGGCCTGCACGGTGGCGTTCTGGTCGTGGGCACGCAGGGCTTCGAGGATGGCCTGGTGCTCGGCCAGTGAGTCCTCGATGCGCCCCTGCTTGAGCAGCGAGTTGTGGCGGTTGAGCTTCATCACCTTGCGCAGGTCGGCCACCATCTGGCTGCGCCAGCGGTTGTCGGCCATCTCGAGGATGCGCATATGGATGCGCTCGTTGATGGCGAAGAAGCGGTCGCGCTCGCCCACGGCGGAAGCCAGGTCGGCGTGCAGCTGCTCCAGCTCGCGCAGCTGCTCCGGGTTGGCTCGGGCGGCCACCACGCCGGCGGCGTCGCTCTCTAGCAGGGAGAGCAGGTGATAGACGTCGTGCAGATCCTTGTCCGACATCTCGGTCACGTAGGCGCCCCGGCGCACCTTCATGGTCACCAGGCCCTCGGCCGCCAGTACCTTCAGCGCCTCGCGCAGCGGCGTGCGGCTGATGCCGAATTCCTCGGCAATCTTCAGCTCGTCGATCCAGCTGCCCGGCTCCAGCTCGCGCCGGAAGATGCGCTGGCGCAGCTCTTCGGCGACCTGCTCGTAGAGCGCGCTGGGGGTGAGGGTGACGGAGGACATGGGCGAAATGTAGCGCAAAAAAGTTAAGAATTAATAATTACAGATAGAGTAAACTCCAACAAAAGCGCAAATCTGTGCGAACCGATTTGGCCCTTCTTGCCATCTTTGCGAAAGCACCACCGTCATGAGCAGTCAATCGAACCCTCAATTTCAGACCGCCACCCTCGAGGCCTGGGCCAAGGCCGCCGCCAAGTCTGCCCCCGGGGGGGATGTGAACGCGCTCAACTGGGAGACGCCGGACGGCATCACGGTCAAGCCCCTCTACACGGCAGCCGACACCGAAGGCCTGCCCTATGCCAACACCCTGCCGGGCTTCGAGCCCTATCTGCGCGGCCCGCAGGCCACCATGTACGCCGTGCGGCCCTGGACGATCCGCCAGTACGCCGGTTTTTCCACCGCCGAAGAATCCAACGCCTTCTACCGCAAGGCGCTGGCCGCGGGCGGGCAGGGCGTGTCGGTGGCCTTTGACCTGGCCACGCACCGCGGCTACGACAGCGACCACCCGCGCGTGACGGGCGACGTGGGCAAGGCGGGCGTGGCGATCGACTCGGTGGAGGACATGAAGATCCTCTTCAACGAGATTCCGCTCGATAAGGTGTCGGTGTCGATGACCATGAACGGCGCCGTGCTGCCGGTGCTGGCCGGCTATGTGGTGGCCGCGGAAGAGCAAGGCGTGGCGCAGGACAAGCTGTCCGGAACCATTCAGAACGACATTCTGAAAGAGTTCATGGTGCGCAACACCTATATCTACCCGCCGAAGCCGTCGATGCGCATCATCGGCGACATCATCGAGTACACGGCGAAGAACATGCCGAAGTTCAACTCGATCTCGATCAGCGGCTATCACATGCAGGAGGCCGGCGCGAACCAGGCGCTGGAGCTGGCCTTCACCCTGGCCGATGGCAAGGAGTATGTAAAGACCGCCATGGCCAAGGGCATGGACGTGGATGAGTTTGCCGGGCGCCTGTCGTTCTTCTGGGCGATTGGCATGAATTTCTACCTGGAGATCGCCAAGATGCGCGCCGCGCGCCTGCTGTGGTGCCGCATCATGAAGGGCACCGGCGCCAGGAACCCCAAGAGCCTGATGCTGCGCACGCACTGCCAGACCTCGGGCTGGTCACTCACCGAGCAAGACCCGTACAACAACGTGGTGCGCACCACCATCGAGGCCATGGCGGCGGTGTTTGGCGGCACGCAAAGCCTGCACACCAACGCGCTCGATGAAGCCATTGCCCTGCCCACCGAATTCAGCGCCCGCATCGCGCGCAACACGCAGCTCATCATCCAGGAAGAGACGCACATCACCAACGTGATCGACCCCTGGGCCGGCTCTTACATGATGGAAAAGCTGACCCAGGACATGGCGGATGCGGCCTGGAAGATCATCGAAGAGGTGGAAGCCATGGGCGGCATGACGGCGGCCGTGGACAGCGGCTGGGCCAAGCTCAAGATCGAGGCCGCCGCCGCGCAAAAGCAGGCGCTGATCGACTCGGGCAAGGAGGTCATCGTCGGCGTGAACAAGTACAAGCTGGCCAAGGAAGACCCGGTGGACATCCTGGAGGTGGACAACGTCAAGGTGCGCGAGAGCCAGATTGCGCGTTTGAACGCCATCAAGCAAAAACGCGACGCAAAGGCCGTAGATGTTGCGCTGGCAGCTCTTACTTCTGCAGCAGAGTCGGGCACAGGCAACCTGCTTGACCTGTCCATCAAGGCGATCCGCCTGCGCGCCACGGTGGGCGAAGTCTCCGACGCCCTCGAAAAATCTTTTGGCCGCCATCGTGCGGATACGCAAATGGTCACCGGTGTCTATGCCCAGGCCTACGAGGGTGCCGAGGGCTGGGAAAGGCTCAAGGGCGAGATCAGCGCCTTTGCCGAGCAGCAGGGCCGCCGCCCGCGCGTGATGATCGCCAAGCTGGGCCAGGACGGCCACGACCGGGGCGCCAAGGTGGTGTCCACCGCCTTTGCCGATCTGGGCTTCGACGTGGACATCGGCCCGCTGTTCCAGACCCCCGAGGAATGCGCGCGCCAGGCGATCGAGAACGACGTGCATGCGATTGGCGTCTCCACGCTCGCCGCCGGCCACAAGACGCTGGTGCCGGCCAT
>JAFEER010000046.1 GCA_018240985.1 Pseudomonadota bacterium | reverse complement strand
TCCGCCTGCACGCCCGGGAACACCGGCGGCATGAAGCGGCCGATGGCCTTGGCGTCGATGATGGAGTAGCCGATCTGCCCCGGCTGCTGCGCCACCAGGCGGCCCCAGATGGCGTAGCGCTTGGGCCAGAAGTCCTCGCCCTCGTCGTAGAAGCGCTCGGCCTGGGCATTCACCACCACGCCCAGCGACACGCAGTCGATGCGCGTGCAGATGCCGCCGTCATACAGCGGCGCACGCGCGTCTATGGCCACCATGTGCGCCTGCGTCGGGTCGCCGATGCGCTCGGCGCCATGGTCAGCCAGCAAATGCTGGAGCAGCACGCCCCGGTTGTAGGCCGTGCCGCGGATCAGGAAGTTGTCCGCCGGCCACTCGCCGCGCTCGTTCTGGCCCCAGGCCTCGCGCAGCCATTCGCGGTTGGACTCGAAGCCGCCGGCGGCCAGCACGCAGCTCTTGGCCGTGATGCGCTCGCCCTTCACCCAGGCAGCCTTGAATTGGCCGCCCTCTATCTCCAGCCGATCGACCGGCGCCTCGTAGCGCACCTGCACGCCCAGCGCCTCGGCGCTGCGGTAGTAGGCGTTGACCAGCGCCTTGCCCCCGCCCATGAAGAAGGCGTTGGTGCGCGCCACATGCAGCGTGCCGGCCAGCGCCGGCTGAAAGCGCACGCCGTGGCGGCGCATCCAGGGCCGGCAGGCGCTGGAATGGCGGATCACCAGGCGCGCCAGATGCTCGTCCGTGATACCCCCGGTCACCTTCAGCAAGTCCTGCCAGTACTCCTCCTCGGGGTAGGCATCGACCAGCGTGTCCTGCGGCGCGTCGTGCATGCAGCGCAGATTGCGCGTGTGCGCCGAATTGCCGCCGCGCCAGTCGCTCGGGGCCGATTCGAGCAGCAGCACGGTGGCCCCCGCCTCGCGCGCCATCAGCGCGGCGCACAGCGCGGCGTTGCCGCCGCCGATGACCAGGACGTCGATGTCCGCCGAAGATGCTTGCATGGGCCGGGCCTGAAAGGAGTGAAAACACGAACGTCGCACTGTAGGGACGGCGCC
This sequence comes from Pseudomonadota bacterium, assembly GCA_018240985.1. GTDB lineage: Bacteria > Pseudomonadota > Gammaproteobacteria > Burkholderiales > Burkholderiaceae_C > Alicycliphilus. The sequence continues at coordinate 9,124 of JAFEER010000046.1, read as the reverse complement.
ACCGCCGGTACAGCCCCTGCCAGGTATGGGGGCATCACGAAACGTGATGGCGCCTCCTGCCGCCCCTGCGGCGCGCCCCGACCTGCTAGATTGGCGGCTTTGTCTGTGTGATGGCGCCAAGCCCATGAACGTCCAGCAACTCGAAAACGAACTCTGGGAGGCCGCCGACCAGCTGCGCGCCAACTCCAAGCTCACCGCCGTGCAATACGCCATGCCGGTGCTGGGCCTGATCTTTCTGCGCCATGCCGACAACCGCTTTGCCGCCTACCTGCCCGGCATAGCGGCCGACATCCCTCCGCAGGTGCCCGCCGCGCAGCGCGAGCAGCTTATCCAGCTGGGCTTTGCCGGCAAGGCCGCCATCTACCTGCCCGAGGCCGCGCGCTTCTCGCGCATCGCCAGCCTGCCGCAGGGCGCGGACATCGGCACGGCCATCGACCACGCCATGGATCGCATCGAGGCCGAATACGAAGTGCTGGCCGGCGCGCTGCCGCACGGCTACAGCGCCTTCGAGCCCGAGCTGCTGGCCGAGTTGGTAAAGATCTTCGACCGCCCCGCCATCCGCGCCGCCACCGGCGACGTGTTCGGCCGCATCTACGAATACTTCCTCAACAAATTCGCCATGAACAGCGCGCAGGAGGGCGGCGAATTCTTCACCCCGCCCTCGCTGGTGCGCATGATCGTGGGCGTCATCGAGCCCGGCCACGGCCTGGTGCTCGACCCCGCCTGCGGCTCGGCCGGCATGTTCGTGCAGACCGGCCACTTCATCGAGGATGTGCGCCACGCGGTCACCAACGACGCCGTCACCTTCCACGGCCAGGAGAAAAGCGACAGCAACGCCAAGCTGGCGCGCATGAACCTGGTGGTGCACGGCCTGGACGCCAGCAACATCCGCCAGGGCAACACCTTCTACGACCAGATCGAGCATCTTGTCGGCCAGTGCGACTACGTCATGGCCAATCCGCCCTTCAACGTGGACGGGGTGGACACCAAGCGGGTGGAGGCGCAGGTGGGCCCCGGTGGCCGCCTGCCCTTCGGCCTGCCCGGCACTAATGGCAAGACCGGCGCCATCAGCAACGCCAACAGCCTGTGGATCCAGTACTTCTACAGCTACCTGAACGCCACCGGCCGCGCCGGCTTCGTCATGGCCTCCAGCGCCAGCGACGCGGCTAACCGCGACCGCGACATCCGCGAGCAACTGGTGAACACCGGCCATGTGGACCTGATGGTCGCCATCGGCAACAAATTCTTCTACACCCGCAGCCTGCCCTGCACCCTGTGGTTTCTGGACAAAGGCAAGGGCGAGGACTTGCAAGACCAGGTGCTGATGATCGACGCGCGCAACGTCTACACCGTCGTCTCCGCCCGCTCGCATGTCTTCAGCGAGGAGCAGCTGGCGAACCTGAACGCCATCGTCTGGCTGTACCGCGGCGAGGCGGACAAATACCGCGCCCTGCTGGCACGCCACCAGCAGCAGGCGCAGGGCTGGCTGGCGCAACTGCCCCAATGCCTGGCGGACGATGCCGCCGCCGTCGCCACGCTGGCCGGCTTGCTGCAAGCCTTTGCCGCCCAGGCCACGCTGGCAGAACTGAACGCCGGGCAAGAGGCCGACGCCCACATCACCCCCGCGCAGTGGCAAGCTTTCAAAGACGAGCTGGCCGCCGGTATTTCTCCCTCTCCCCTTGCGGGAGAGGGCTGGGGAGAGGGGGCAAACACCGCCACCCACACCCCTCTCCCCCCGCCCCTCTCCCACAAGGGGAGAGGGGAGCCAGACCACGCCGCCCTCGCCGCCCAACAAACCCAGCTCGACGCCCTGCTGCCCCAGCTCAAAACCACCGCCAAAGCCCTGGAAGCGCACCACAAGCAATGGCTGAAGCTGCTGGACACCGCAGAAAAGCAACTGCGCGCCCGCCAAAGCAAAGCCTGGGACGCCAAGGCCATCCGCGACGCCAAACGTGCCCTGCAACCCGCGGACGCTAGCAAAAAAGAAGCTGCAAGCGCTTGCCAGATAAGCGCTACAGCCCTAAAACAGTCTCAATACTTCATCCACCAGGGCCACTGGCTGCACAGCCGTTTTCCTGAGGGCTATTACGCCGACCTGCCCGGCCTGTGCAAAGCCGTCACGCAAGACGAGATTGCGGCCAACGACTATTCCCTCACCCCGGGCCGCTATGTGGGCGTGGCCGCAGCGGTGGAGGACGATGAAGAAGACTTCGCCGCCCGGATGCGCGAGATTCATGCCGAGCTGGCGGAGTTGAATGACAAGGCCGTGGAGCTGGCGGTGCGGATTGCGGGGAATTTTGAGGAGTTGGTGGGATGAGTTGGCGAGAGGTACAACTTGGTGATGGCCTTCACGTCAAACATGGCTTTGCGTTCAAAGGCGAATACTTCGCTGCGTTTGGCGAATACATGGTGCTGACACCCGGAAATTTTCTTGAAAAAGGAGGCTTTCGAGTACGCGATGGCAAGGAACGCTTTTATCGCGCGGACTTCCCGGATGAGTACCTTCTGACCGAAGGTGACCTGATCGTGGCGATGACTGAACAGGGAGAAGGTTTGCTCGGTAGCGCCGCTCGCATTCCTGACGAAGGTAAGTATCTGCATAACCAGCGACTCGGGCTTGTGCAGATTACCGACCCTCAATTACTGGACAAGAGGTTTCTGTATTGGGCGTTCAACAGCGCGAATGTACGAGGGCAGATTCGAGCATCAGCGACAGGGACAAAAGTGAAGCACACGGCTCCTGAACGAATCAAGAAAGTTCGCCTGAAGGTGCCCGCGCTTGCTAGCCAGCAGGCGATTGCATTGGTGCTGGATTCTTACGACAACCTCATCGCCACCAACCAGCGCCGCATCGCCTTGCTCGAAGAAGCCGCCCGCCGTCTCTATCGCGAATGGTTTGTGTATCTGCGCTTTCCTGGGCATGAGCAGGTGCTGGTGCAGGATGGGGTGCCGGTGGGGTGGTCAATTCAGCCGCTCGCATCGGTGGCCGAGGTCAATGCCCGCTCCGTTGGCGCACGCGACAAACCTGATTCGTTGTGGTACATCGATATTTCTTCCGTTTCCACCGGGTTAATTCATTCCACAACACCTTATGCCTTCGCCGAGGCTCCAGGGCGGGCACGCCGCCGCGTGATTCATGGTGATGTGATTTGGTCTTGTGTGCGTCCCAACCGGCGTTCTTACGCGCTGATTTGGGAGCCGGATGAAAATTTGGTTGCCTCCACGGGATTTGCCGTACTTTCGGCAACCGCTGTGCCATTCAGCTATTTGTATTTCACAAGCACGACCGATGCTTTTGTCGGCCATCTTGAGCAAAACGCCACCGGCGCAGCGTACCCAGCAGTCACCGCCAAGATATTTGAAGACGCCGAAATCCTTGTGCCTGATGGCGATGTCACCGCCGCCTTTGATCAAATGGTTCTGCCGCAATTGGAGTTGATGGAAACGCTAAAACAGCAAAACCACCACCTAACCCAAGCCCGCGACCTGCTGCTGCCCAAGCTGATGTCCGGCCAGCTCGATGTCTCGGGCATTCCCCTGCCCGAGGAGATCGCCGCATGAAATCCAAAGACCTATCCGAAGCACCACAATATGTGCGCGATGCCTACGCCGCCTTGCTGCGCGCCGCCGACATGGCGCGGCAGGTGGCGATACAGACCAACACCGCCATCGTCATCGTGCAAGATGGCCAGCTGCGGCGCATCACCGCCGAGGAGCTGCGCCAAGGGGCGGCAAACCCCATTGCGAAGCAAGCTGCTGCGCAAACTTAAAACAGGGCAGCCCATGACACCATTCAACACCCCCGCCCGCCCCGCCTACACCCAATGGCTGGCGCAGCTCAAAACCCGTTTTCGCGCCGTGCAGATCAAGGCGGCGGTGGCCGTCAATACCGAGCTGCTGCAGTTTTACTGGGCGCTGGGTGCAGACATTGCCGCGCAACAGGCGCAGGCCCAGTGGGGGAGCGGTTTTCTGGCGCAGCTCAGCCAGGATTTGATGCGTGAGTTTCCCGAGGTGAAGGGCTTTTCCAGGCGCAATCTGGAGCTGGTTCGGCGCTGGTACCTGTACTGGATCAGCGACGCGGCAATTGCGAAACAAGCTGTTTCGCAATTGGTGGCCATTCCGTGGGGGCACAACCTGACCATCGTCCGCATGTGCCCCGACCCCGCCCAGGCACTGTTTTACGTACAGCAAACGCAAACCCACCACTGGAGCCGCGCGGTGCTGACGCACCAGATCGAGGGCGGGCTGTGGCAGCGCCAGGGGCAGGCGCTGAACAACTTTGCCCAGACCCTGCCTGCGCCGCAGTCCGACCTGGCGGCGCAGCTGCTCAAAGACCCTTATGTGTTCGATTTTTTGAGCCTGACACCCGAGCACACCGAGCGCGAGCTGGAAGGCGCCCTGACCGAGCACATCACGCAATTTCTGCTGGAGCTGGGCGCTGGCTTTGCCTACATGGGGCGGCAGGTGCCGCTGCAGGTGGGCGAGCGCGAGTTCTTTTTGGACTTGCTCTTCTACCACGCACGCCTGCATTGCTACGTGGTGGTGGAGCTCAAAACCGTGGACTTCGAGCCCGAGTTTGCCGGCAAGCTCAACTTCTACCTGAAGGCGGTGGACGCCCAACTGCGCGGCCCGCAGGATGCGCCCACCATCGGCCTGCTGCTATGCAAAAGCAAAGACCGGCTGGTGGCGGAGTACGCGCTGTCGGACATCCACAAGCCGCTGGGCCTGGCCAGCTATGAGCTATCGCACACCCTGCCCGAGGCGCTGCGCGACCAGCTGCCCAGCATCGAGCGGCTGGAGGCCGAATTGGACGATCTCTAGAAAACAAACACTGCCCCCATGCGCCTGATTGATTTCGATGTACCCACCAAAAACCGTTACCTCGTCGCGCACAAGCTGTGGGTACGCGAGTGGTTGTTACCCAAACGGATGCTTGGCCAACTCGATGTCTCCCACATCCCCCTGCGCGAGGAGGCCCTATGAGTCTTGAAGGTCAGCATCTGGACTACAAGTCGCTGCGAAGCGTCAGCGGCAAGACGGCGGATTTTGGCGATCTGGCCAAGGATTGCGTGGCCTTCGCCAATGCGCTGGGCGGGCGTCTGCTGATCGGCGTGGAGGATGGGGATTCGGTGCCCCCGCCCTTGCAGCGCATTGCCGCTGAATTGCCCGACCTGCTGCGCCGCCGTATGGGCGAGCTGACGGTGAATGTGTCGGTGCGGCCCACCGTGTGTACGGCGGCCAGTGGCGGCGAGTTCATCGAGCTGGCGGTGGAGCGCTCGGCCACGGTGGCTTCCACCTCGGATGGTCGCTACTTTCTGCGTGTGGGCGACGCCAGCAAGCCGGTGCTGGGCGACGAGGTGATGCGTCTGGCCGGTGAGCGCGCGGCCTTGCCGTGGGAGACGCTGACCACGCTGGGCGTGCCGTACGCGCAGGCGGATGGGGCCAAGCAGTCCGCCGTACTGGCCGCGCTGCGTGCCTCAGACCGTGTCAAGGCGTCGGTCAAGGAAAAGGGAGACGGCGAGTTGATGGAGCATTACCTGCTGGCGCAGGGCGGCTTGCTCACGCACCTGGGTGTGCTGTGCATCGGGCGCCAGATGGATCGCGCCCGGCTGGGCACGGCGCCGGTGATCCAGTTTGTCAAGCGCGATGCGCAGGAGAACAAGGTCAACAAGCTGACCTGGGATGACCACACGCTGTCGCCGCTGGAGCTGGTGGACGCGGTGTGGCGCGATGTGCCGGACTTTCGCGAGTTCTACGAGGTGGCCGATGGGCTGCTGCGCAGCCAGGTGGCGGCCTTCGACGAGCGCGTGATCCGTGAGCTGCTGATGAACGCGCTGGTGCACCGCCCCTATACGCAGCGCGGCGATATTTACCTCAATCTGCACCCGGATCGGCTGGAGATCGTCAACCCCGGCCCGCTGCCGCTGGGTGTGACGCCACACAACGTGCTGCACGCCTCGGTGCGGCGCAACGAACATCTGGCGCGGCTGTGCCATGACCTGAAGCTGATGGAGCGCGAGGGCAGCGGCTATGACGCGATCTACGACGTGCTGCTGTCGCAGGGGCGGCCAGCGCCGGTGGTGGCAGAGGGGCCTGATTGGGTGCGCGTCAGCCTGGCCCGCACGGCGCCCGACCGGCAGGTGCTGGCTTTTATCGCCAAGGCGGGCGAAACCCACCAGATGTCGCAGCGTGAACGCATTGCGCTGGGGTTGCTGGCGCGGGCCGAAGCCTTGACGGCGCGTGTGCTGCAGGAGAGGCTGGAGCTGTCTGGCGCAGAACAATTGCGCCCCTGGCTGGGCCGTCTGTGCGATTGGGGATTGGTGCAGCAAAGTGGCCGCACTCGGGCAAAACGCTATTTCGTCGAGCCAACGCTGCTGCGCACGCTGGAGTTTCCGGCTGTCACGACGCTCAAGCGCATTGAGGAGCACAGGCTGCAGGCACTGGTGTTGGAAGACTTGGGGCGATACCCGGCTTCGTCCATTGGCGATATTCATCAACGTATCGGACTGGAAATTCCTCGCGCGCGGTTGAAGACTATGCTGGCGAATTTGGTGGCCGCAGGCCAGGTCAGCATGGAAGGAGCGCGGCGGTGGGCTCGGTATTCGGTTCTATAGACAAAAAGAGGGGAAATCCAGGCGCCATGACCCATGGCGTTCGTCAATGGACTCGATGTTTCCCTGTATCTCATTGATCTATAAGAAGTTTCTATGGCGATTTTCTTCTGGAATCGCCCTGTTTTTGTCTAAAGACAATCCATAGACATCAGGCCATGGCCAAAAAAGACTACTCCGAAGACCAGCTGATCCAGGCGCCCACGGCCGAGTTTTTGCAGCAGCAGCTGGGCTGGACGAGCGTGTTTGCGCAAGAGGCGGAAGACTTTGGCCCGGGCAGCCTGCTGGGCCGGCGCGATGACACCGAGGCCGTGCTGACGCGCGAGGTGCTGGCGGCGCTTGAGCGCCTGAACCCAGGCCTGCCGAAGGCAGCCTACGAGCAGGCGCTGGCGCAGGTGGTGCAGGACGACCTGAGCAAAAGCCTGGTGGCCAAGAACGAGGAGAAGTACCGGCTGCTGCGTGACGGCGTGCCGGTGCAGTTCAAGGACAAGGCGGGCCGCCGCGTGGACAAGCGCTTGCAGCTGATCGACTTTGATGAGCCGGACAACAACCGCTACCTGGCGGTGCGCGAGCCGTGGCTGCGTGGGCGGCTGCATTTGCGGCGCCCGGACGTGGTGGGCTTCGTCAACGGCCTGCCGCTGGTGTTCATCGAGCTCAAGCGCTTCGAGGCACATATCGACAGCGCCTACAAGAAGAACTACGCCGACTATCTGGACACCATCCCGCACCTGTTCCACTGGAATGCGTTGGTGCTGATCTCCAACGGGCATGATGCGCAATACGGCGCTATCACCTCGACCAAGGAACATTTCTACCGCTGGAAGCGCCTGGACGAGGACGAGCCGGAGCCCGCCAAGAATCAGCCGCTGCTGCCCATCCTGCTGCGCGGGATGCTGGAGCGCAGGCAGCTGCTGGACATCGTGGAGAACTTCATCCTGTTCGACGCCAGCGAGGGCGCAGTGAGCAAGATCGTGGCGCGCAACCACCAGTACCTGGGGGTGAACCGCGTGATCGAGCGGCTGACTTCGAGCGACCCGGCGGTGAAGGCCGAGGTGGATGCCGGGCAACTGGGCGTTTTCTGGCACACGCAGGGATCGGGCAAGTCGTATTCGATGGTGTTCCTGACCGAGAAGATCCACCGCAAGCTGTCGGCGGCGTGGTCTTTCGTGGTGATTACCGACCGCATGGAGCTGGACGAGCAGATCGCATCCACCTACACCCATTGCGCCCGTGCCAACAGCAAGACCGATCAGGCGCACAACGGCGCCGCCCTGCGCGCCATGCTGCGCGAGCAGAACCGGCGCTATGTGTTCAGCCTGATCCAGAAGTACCGCGAGCGGGTGACAGAGGCGTATTCGGAGCGCGCGGACATCATCGTCATCAGCGACGAGGCGCACTGCACGCAATACGGGCGGCTGGCGCTGAACATGCGCAAGGGCCTGCCGCGGGCCAAGTTTCTGGGCTTTACCGGCACGCCGCTGATCGAGGCGGCCGAGAAGCAGCTCACGCGCCAGGTGTTTGGCGACTATGTCTCCATCTACGACTTTCAGCGCGCCGTGGCCGATGGCGCCACGCTGCCGCTGTTCTACGAGAACGCGGGCGAGAAGCTGAAGATCGTCGATCCGCAGCTCAGCGAGCGCATCGGCCAGCACATCGAGGCCGCGAAGCAGGCCGCCACGCTGGCCGACCCCTGGACGGATGAAAAGGAAGACAAGCTCTACCGCGAGCTGGCGCGCGACTACCCGATCCTGACCTCGCCCACGCGGCTGGACAAGGTGGCGGCGGATTTCGTGCAGCACTTTCACCAGCGCTGGCGCGTGGTGGACAGCGGCGGCGGCAAGGCGCTGCTGGTGTGCCTGGACAAGATCACCTGCGTGAAGATGCACGACCTGATCGCGGCCAAGTGGGCCGAGAAGACCGAGCAGCTGCACCAGGCGGTGCTGGCCGACGAAGATCTGTTTGCCGCCAAGGACAAGCCGCCGACGCCCCTGCTGCAGCTGCGGCGCGCACAGGTGGACTGGATGCGCGCGACCGAGATCTGCGTGGTGGTCTCGCAGGAGCAGGGCGAGGTGGCGGAGTTTGCCAAGTGGAAGAACTTTCAGGGTGAGCCGCTGGACATCCGGCCGCACCGCGACAAGATGGTCAAGCGCGAGCTGCAAAAGGAGTTCAAGAAGGCGGAGCACCCGTTTCGCGTGGCCATCGTCTGCGCCATGTGGCTGACGGGCTTCGACGTGAAGAGCCTGGCCACGCTGTACCTGGACAAGCCCATGCAGGGCCATACGCTGATGCAGGCCATTGCCCGCGTGAACCGCGTTGGCGGTGGCAAGAAGCACGGCCTGATCATTGACTACAACGGCATGATCAAAAGCCTGCGCCGCGCCTTGGCCACCCCGAGTTCGACACGAAACGCGCTAAGTATTTGATTCCATTGAACCCGGTTTTCAAATTGCCACTACAGGGGGCTACATGAGCGTCATTTGCCCTCCCTCTTGCGGCAGCTTCTGGAGCCCCAG